>NZ_JBFAXY010000002.1:0-366574 GCF_040681035.1 Nocardia sp. NPDC051911 | reverse complement strand
CGAATTGTCTTGGCGGACAACACCTCTTTACCAGCAGTTCCGCTGTCCCAACTCACCATCCCACGCCGGTTGACAAACCCAGCCCACCCGCTAACTGCGCGGCCTTGGCTCTAATGTGCCAGCTGGTGAGAGTAGTACAGTTATCATAAGTTCACTACTTTTGGGAGGGGCGCGTGCGGAAACCGTCCGACATCTTCGATCGCGACCGGGAATGGGAGGCACTGACCCGGTTCATCGACGATCCCGCCCCGAGTGCGTCTCTCGGCGTGATCTCCGGTCGACGCAGGCAAGGTAAAAGTTTTCTGCTTGAGGCCGTCTGCGAAGTCGCCGACGGTTTCTACTTCTCCGCGCAGGAGGCCACCGACGCGGAATCGCTCGCCGCCGTCGGGGAGGCGCTCAGCCGCCACCTCGATCTGGTCGCTCCCTTCACCCCGGCGAACTGGGGGCAAGTGATCGATGTGCTGCTTCGCATGGGACGCGAGAAGAACACGCCCGTGGTGATCGATGAGTTTCCCTATCTGGTCAGGGCGAATCCAGCGCTGCCGTCGATCATTCAGGGAGCGTATGCGCCGAGGCGAGCCGAGCGCACCGCTTCGCGCACACGGTTGCTGCTCTGTGGTTCGGCGTTGTCTTTTATGGGTGGCCTGCTTTCGGGAAATGCCCCGCTGCGCGGCCGTGCTTCGCTCGAATTGCCCATCGCCACCTTGAATTACCGGCGAGCAGCGGAGTTCTGGGGGATCAGTGACCCTCGGCTGGCCCTGCTCGTGCATTCGGTGGTGGGCGGAACACCGGCGTATCGGACCGAGATGATCCGCTATGACGCGCCCGCGAATCTCGCGGATTTCGATGATTGGGTGGTTCGAGCGATTCTGTCCCCGGGAAGCCCGATGTTCCTGGAGGCGCGGTACCTGCTCGCCGAGGAGCCCGATCTTCGGGACGGCGCCCTCTATCACTCCGTGCTCAACGCCATCGCCACCGGCAACACCGGCCGGGGTGGCATCGCCGGCCACGTCGGCCGCCCGGTGAACACGCTGGCGCACCCCTTGACTGTGCTCGAGGACGCCGGTTTCATCACCCGCGAGGCCGACGCGTTCCGCGCCAACCGCAGCGATTTCCGGATCGCCGAACCGCTGGTCACCTTCTACCACGCGATCATGCGGCCGTTCTGGCCTCAGCTGACCTTGGCCACGGACACCAGCCGTATCTGGCAGCGGGCATCGCATCGGTTCGCCAGCAACGTGATCGGTCCGCACTTCGAGCGAATCTGCCGCGAGTGGGCCATGCTTTTCGCCCAGGAAAGCACCGGCCGAAATCGGCTCGGCGACCTTCCGGTGCAGGTTTCGTCCGGCACGGTCAACGATTCGGCGAACCGTACGACACACGAGGTCGACGTCGTCGCGGTCGGTTACGCCGAGGACGGCCGTCCACCGCTGCTCGGCATCGGGGAGGCGAAGTGGAACGAGGTGATGGGCCTCGGCCATCTGGACCGTCTGCGGCGCATCCGCGAACTGATCTCCGCGAGCGGGAAATTCGATGTCACCGGAATGCGCCTGCTCTGCTTCTCCGGCGCGGGATTCAGCGAAGACCTGCAACGGGCCGAGCGCGAAGGCGAGGTCGAGCTGATCGGACTGGATGAACTGTACGGCCGCTCGTAAACGTACGATATCGGCCATCGAGCACCGCCACCATCAACGTCTCGAGAGGAGAAACGAATGACCATCGACATTCGCAAGGTGACCGTCCTCGGCACCGGGGTGCTCGGTTCGCAGATCGCCTTCCAGACGGCCTTCCACGGTTTCGAGGTGACGGCATACGACATCGACGACAAGGCGCTGACCGCGGCCAGGGAGCGACTCGACAAGCTGGTGGCGGTCTACCGTGAGCAGGTACCCGGCGGCGGGGACGGCAAGGCCGAGCAGACGGCGGCGGGAATCGCGCTGACTTCCGATCTGGCTCGAGCGGCGCAGGACGCGGATCTGGTCATCGAGGCCATTCCCGAGGTGCTGACCATCAAGCAGCAGACGTACGAGAAGCTCGGCCAGGTCGCACCGGAGCGCACCATCTTCGCCACCAATTCCTCCACCCTGCTGCCCAGCGCCATCAAAGACTTCACCGGCCGCCCGGACCGATTTCTCGCGCTGCACTTCGCGAATCAGGTGTGGCACTTCAACACCGCCGAGATCATGGGCACCGCCGACACCGACCCGAACGTGTACCAGGCCGTGGTCGACTTCGCCTCGAAGATCGGCATGGTGCCGATCGAAATCCACAAGGAGAAGGCCGGTTACGTCCTGAACTCGCTGCTGGTGCCGTTGCTCAACGCGGGCATGAACTTGGCGGCGGGCGGCTACGCCGATCCCGAAGCGGTGGACAAGACCTGGCAGATCGGCACCGGCGCACCGGCCGGGCCGTTCCGCATTCTCGACATCATCGGGCTGACCACGCCTTACAACATCCTCGTCAACAACGAGGACGAGGACTCCCAACGGCTGGCCCAGTGGTTGAAGGAGAACTACATCGACAAGGGCAAGCTCGGCATCGCCACCGGAGAGGGTTTCTACAAGTACTGACCGATGAGGGCGCCGAGCATCAGGGGCGGTCCTCGCCGCCACCCCACCGCCGAAATCGCATATCAGTAGTGGGTGCAAAGTCTCGGCACGGGAGTTCGGGCATGTCGCCAGACTGCCGCCGTGTCTCGAACGTGTGTCCGATATAAGGGTGCTGCTTCAGGTGGCCTGCTTTCTGCCTAACAACGCCCCCGACTTCAGCATCTGGAATCAGTGGCGCGCCCGTGGCTTACAGGTTCTTGCGGATGCTTTCGGCAATGCGGGGACACCAGCGTCGCGGAGGGATTCGGGCATCGAGGATTCAGTCGACATCGCGCCACTCCTCCTCGAGGGCGCGTAGCTCCCGCGATGCACCGTGGTCGGCGCGACGCATGCCCTCACCGAAGAGCATGTCGGACTCCAGACGCATGGCGAAACTATCAACCCTGGGCAAGAGGCAGTGCCTTGCGACGAGCTCATCCGCGGTTAGCCGTTGTCGGGGATTGCCGCGCCGACGTTCGCACACGTCGGCGTTGCTTTTGACCGCAGTGGCCGCGTATGCCAATGCGGCGAGGATGTCGTCGGCCTCGAGGTCTGGATGATCGGCGAGCAAATCGTCGATGGTCATGCCGGAAGCCAGTAGATCCAAAATCATCTCGACGGGATACCGCAGTCCCCGTATCACCGGCTTGCCGTGGCAGATCGCGGGGTCCGATGTGATCCGGCCCTGTAAGGACATCCCTCGACTGTAGCGGTGGTCGGACTTCGCCCAGCTACAACCAGGTGTCCAATGTCGTAGTCGTGAGGAAGTGCTCCAGGTCCGCGCGCCACGGGGCTGGGGTGGTCTTCTCCGGTTCGATGGCGGTGTACTGGCCCCGGTAGAACAGCAGGGGGCGGCCGGTGGTGGTGGTTTCGGAGAGGGTCTGGACTCGCCCGATCACGATGTAGTGGTCGCCGCCGTCGATGACGTTGTCCACCTTGCACTCGATGGTGGCCAGCGCTTCGTCCAGCACCGGGAGTTCCAGGTCGGACGTGTGCCAGGCGGCGCCGGCGAACTTGTCGGGTTCGCGGGAGCCGAAGCGGGCGCACAGTTCGCGCTGCTGTTCGGCGAGGACGTTCACGCAGAAGCGCCCCGATTTCTCGATCGCCGCCCAGGACCGGGACGCCTTGGTGGGGCAGAACAGCACCAGCGGCGGTTCGAGGGAGAGGGCGGCGAAAGACTGGCACGCGAAGCCGATCGGCACTCCGTCGTCGTCGAAGGTGGTGATCACGGTGATGCCGGTGCAGAACTGCCCCAGCACATTCCGGAACTGCCGTGGATCGATCCCGGATCCGTCCGCGGTCATCGCTTCGCTCGCCCTCTCGGTCACTGCTGCCGTTGCCCGACGGTGAAGTCGTGGCCCCACAGGCTCACCGCGGTCGATTCTCGCGCGATCCAGTCGTGGTCGTCCACTTCCAAGCCCTCGCAGCCGAATTCGACGTCGAATCCGCCCGGCGTCTTCATGTAGAAGGAGAGCATCTTGTCGTTGACGTGCCGTCCGAGCGTCGCCGACATCTTGACCTTCTTGCGCAGCGCCCGGTCCAGGGTCAGGCCGACGTCGTCGGCGTTCTCCACCTCGAGCATCAGATGCACAATGCCGCTCGGCGTCGCCATGGGCAGGAACGCCAGCGAGTGGTGGCGCGGATTGCAGCCGAAGAAGCGCAGCCAGGCGGGCTCGCCGTCGGCCGGGCGACCGACCATCTGCGGTGGCAGCCGCATCGAGTCGCGCAGCCGGAAGCCCAGCACGTCGCGGTAGAACTCCAGCGCCGCTTTGTCGTCCTTGGTGCTGAGCACCACGTGCCCGAGCCCCTGCTCCTCGGTGACGAACCGGTGCCCGTATGGACTGACGACCCGGCGATGCTCCAGCGCCGCGCCGTGGAAAGCCTCGAGCGTGTTGCCGGACGGGTCGTCGAACTTGATCAGCTCGTACACCCGGCGATCGGCCAGTTCGGTGGCCGTGCCCTCCTTGTAGGGCACACCCGCCGCGTCGAGCCGGTCGCGGACGTCCTGCAACTCCTCGGCATTGGCGGTCTCCCAGCCCGAGACCTGTAGCCGGTCCTTCTCGCCGGGAACGATCACCAGCCGGGCCGGGAACTCGTCCATGCGCAAGTACAGCGCTTCGGGGTCGGTGCCCTTGCCCTCGACCATGCCGAGGACCTTCAGGCCGTACTCCCGCCAGGCGGCCATGTCGGTCGCCTCGATACGCAGATATCCCAGTGAGCGGATGCCCATCACTTCTCCTTGACGCCCGCGAGGAAATCGATCGCGAGCCGGTTGAATTCGTGGAACTTCTCCAGCTGTGCCCAGTGCCCGCAGCCACCGAAGACGTGCAGCTGCGCGCGCGGGATCACCTTGGTCGCCACCAGCGCGCCGTCGAGCGGGTTGACCCGGTCCTCCCGGCCCCAGATCAGCAGCACGGGCTGACGCAGTTTGTAGGCGTCGCGCCAGAGCATGCCCTTCTCGAAGTCCGCGCCGGCGAACGACTTGCCCATCGCCCTGGTCGCGGCCAGCGCCTCGGGCGTGCTCGCCGAGGCGAACCGCTCGTCGATCAGCTCCTCGGTGATGAGCGACTGGTCGAAGACCATGATGCGCAGGAACGCCTCCAGGTTCTCCCTGGTCGGCTCGAAATTGAACTTGGAGAGCAGCTTCACGCCCTCGGTCGGGTCGGGCGCGAACAGGTTGGTGCTCAGCCCGCCCGGCCCCATCAGGATCAGCTTCCCGGCCCGATCCGGGTAGTCCAGTGCGAACCGGACCGCCGCGCCGCCGCCGAGCGAGTTGCCCAGCAGGTGCACCCGGGACGTGATCTCCAAGTGGTCGAGCAGGTCCTTCAGCGCCGAGGCGCTGTGCACGAAGTACTGCGGATGCTCGGTGGGTTTGTCCGAGCGGCCGTAGCCCGGCTGGTCGACCGCGATCACGTGGAAGTGCTCGGCCAGTACCGGGATGTTGCGCGCGAAGTTCGACCAGGAGGACGCGCCAGGCCCGCCGCCGTGCAGCAGGACGATCGTCGGCCCGCTGCCGACGCCCGCCTCGTGGTAGTGCAGCCGCAGATCGGGCCGCACCTGCGCGTAGCGCGAGGTCGATTCGGCGGTGAGTTCCGCGGTAGAGGTCACGGTCGTCCTCCTAGACCATGCCGTCGGTGACGGGCAGGCCGAACTCGTGCGTGCCGTACATCAGGTAGGCGCGCTCGGGATCGTTGGCCGCGTGCACCCGGCCCGCGTGCGCGTCACGCCAGAAGCGTTGCAGCGGTGTGCCGTTGGCCAGTGCGGTGGCGCCGGAGCTCTCGAACAGCTTGTCGATCGCGGCGATCGAGCGGCCGGTGGCGCGCACCTGGTCGCGCCGCGCCCGCACGCGCAGGTCGAACGGGATCTCCTTGCCCGCCGCCAGCAGTGCGTACTCGTCGGCGACGTTGCCCGACAGCTGCCGCCACGCGGCGTCGATGTCGCTGGCGGCCTCCGCTATGCGCACCTTGGCGAACGGGTCCTCCTTGGCCTTCTCGCCCGCGTAGGCCGCGCGCACCCGCTTGCCCTGGTGGTCGACGTGCGCCGCGTAGGCGCCGTAGGCCATGCCGACGATCGGGGTGGAGATGGTGGTGGGATGGATTGTGCCCCAAGGCATCTTGTAGACCGGATCGGTATTCTGCTCCAGACCGGGCGATTTCAGTTCGCTCATGGCACGGAAGCTGAGGAACCGGTGCGAGGGCACGAAGACGTCCTTCACCACGACGGTGTTGGAGCCGGTGCCGCGCAGGCCGACCACGTTCCACACGTCGTCGATGCGGTAGTCGTCGCGCGGGATGAGGAAGCTGCCGAAGTCCACCGGCTTGCCGTCCTTGATCACCGGGCCGCCGAGCACCGCCCAGGTGGCGTGATCGCAGCCGGACGACCAGGCCCACGCGCCGTTGACGAGGTAGCCGCCGTCGACGACCGTGCCCGCGCCCATGGGCGCGTAGGAGGAGGAGATCCGCACTTCGGTGTCCTCGCCCCAGACGTCCTCCTGCGCCTGCTGCGCGAACAGCGCGAGGTGCCAGTTGTGCACGCCGACAATGCCGGCCACCCAGCCGGTGGAGCCGCACGCGCCGGCGATCTTGCGCACGGTGTCGTAGAAGACCACCGGATCGGCGGCGTGACCGCCCCACTGCTTGGGCTGGAGCAACCGGAAGAAGCCGGTCTCCTGCAACGCCTTCATGCTTTCGTCGGGGATGCGCCGCAGGTCCTCGGCCTCCTGTGCGCGTTCGCGCAACGTCGGCAACAGCGCTTCGACCCGTTCGGTCACTTCTTGCGTCATCTCGGGACCTGCTCCTGCCTGGTCGGTTGATGTCCGGAATCTCATTTGCCTCTGAGACTAGAACACGTTCCTATTTATGTCGAGAACCGGTGTTCACCCTCGCGCGGACATGCGCTCATGCAGGAAGTGAGGTGAATCGCTGGCGTCGAGGACGCCAGTTTTGTAACGTGTTCTAGTACAGATGGAGGAGGAAACGCGATGGCAGTTACCCCACAGGGCGGCGCGAAGGTCCGGGAGCTGGATGTCGGCACCGCACCGACCCGCTATGCGCGGGGATGGCATTGCCTGGGTCTGGCCAAGACGTTCCGCGACGGCAAGCCGCACGCGGTGAACGTTTTCGGCACCAAGCTCGTCGTCTGGGCCGACAGCAGTGGTGAACTGCGGGTGCTCGACGCCTACTGCAGGCACATGGGCGGCGACCTGAGCATGGGTGAGGTCAAGGGCGACGACATCGCCTGTCCGTTCCACGACTGGCGCTGGTCGGGGACCAACGGCAAGTGCACCGCGATTCCGTACGCGCGGCGGGTGCCGCCGCTGGCGCGCACCAGGAAGTGGACCACGCTGGAGCGCAACGGCCAGCTGTTCGTCTGGCACGACCACGAGGGCAGCCAGCCGCCGCCCGAGGTCACGATCCCGCACATCAAGGGCCCCTACACCGACGCCGACGGCAACCCCAGCGAGCAACTCGACAGCGGGTGGACCGACTGGACCTGGAATTCGATGCTGATCGAGGGCGCCAACTGCCGCGAGATCATCGACAACGTGGTCGACATGGCCCACTTCTTCTACATCCATTTCGCCTTCCCGACGTACTTCAAGAACGTCTTCGAGGGTCACATCGCCACCCAGTTCCTGGAGACCAAGGGCAGGCCGGACATCGGCATGGCCTCCAAATACGGCGGTGACACGCTGCTGAAGTCCGAGGCCTCGTACTTCGGGCCCTCGTACATGATCAACCCGCTGATCAACATCTACAGCGGTTACGAGGTCAAAAGCGTCCTGATCAACTGCCACTACCCGGTCACGCAGGACTCCTTCGTCCTGCAATGGGGCATCACGCTGGAGAAGCCCAAGGGCGTCGAGGGCGAGATGGCGACCAAGCTGGCCGAGAAGATGACCGAGGGCATCAGCGTCGGCTTCCTGCAGGACGTCGAGATCTGGAAGCACAAGTCCAAGGTCGAGAACCCGCTGCTGTGCGAGGAGGACGGGCCGGTCTACCAGCTGCGTCGCTGGTACGACCAGTTCTACGTCGACCTGGCCGACGTCACCGAGAAGATGACCCAGCGCTTCGAGTTCGAGGTCGACACCACCAAGGCGAACGAGGCGTGGGAAGCCGAGGTCGCCGAGAACCTGCGGCGCAAGCGCGAGTCCGAGGAAGCCGAGGCGAGCGTCTGATGGCGGCCACCTGGGCGAAGGCACCCGATTTCGCCGATCAGCCCGCTCGGCGAGCCGAAGTGCGCGCCCAGACGGTGGTCGACAAGCAGCGGTATCTGGAGGACGGCCTGACACCCCTGCGGTGCCGGGCCTGCCAAAGTCATGTGCTGGTGCGCAAGAGCAGCAACCACCAGACGTCGGTGCAGTGGACCGGCAACCCGGCCGAGCACTGCCCGGTTTTCGCCGCACTGAGCGCGACCGGTCACGGGCCGGGTCGCCCGGACTCGTGTCCGGATCTCGAGCGCACCATCGCCTGGGCCGTGGACGAGGGCGTGCTCGAAATTCCTGAGTGATCAGGCTGTTCGGGATCGGCGGGCGGCGATCGATTCGCCCGCCGATTACCGTGGCGGTGACCGCGCTGTCGCGGCCGAGTCGTGCTCCGACTACGTTGACGGGAACAAAAGAGACCTTCGTGCCGAAACGGATCAGTCCGATTCGGCGCCGCAGGAGGGAGTTTCCGCGATGCTGGTGCGGCATCTGGACTGCGCGACCATGTGCCCGGTCGGCGGACGAGCGCTGCTCGGCAGCGGTGGCCTGCTGACCGGCGGGTTGGTCGGCCATTGCCTGCTCGTCGAGTCCGATGACGGGCTGGTGCTGGTGGACACGGGCTTCGGCATGGGCGACGTGCTCGACCGGGGCAGGCTCGGTTTCGGTACCTCGCGGTTGCTGCGTCCCCGGTTGCGCCCCGAACTCACCGCGCTGCACCAGATCCGGGGGTTGGGCTATCGGCGCGAGGACGTCCGGCACATCGTGCTCACCCATCTCGATCTCGATCACGCGGGCGGGCTGTCCGACTTCCCCGACGCCACTGTGCACGTCTTCGCCGACGAACTCGACGCGGCGACCCAGCGCCCCACCCTCGGGGAGAAGATGCGGTATCAGCCGCGCCAGTGGGAACACGGCCCCCGCTGGCTGGCCCACGAGACCGGCGCGGACACCTGGTTCGGCTTCACCGCCGTCCCGGTGCTCGAGGACATCATGCTGATCCCGCTGGTCGGCCACACGCGCGGGCACAGCGGCGTCGCGGTCCGGCAGAGCGACGGATGGTTGCTGCACTGCGGCGACGCCTATTTCCACCACCGGCAGCTGGCGGCGGGGAAGGCGCGTCCCCCGGTCGGCCTCGGCGTGTTCGAGGTGTTCGCGAGCACGCTCGGACGAGAGCGGGTGGAGAACCTGGAACGGCTGCGCACGCTGCACGCCGACCACGGCGAGCGGGTGCGAATGTTCTGCGCGCACGATCCGCACGAGCTCGAACGATTCGCCGCCGTGCCGGTGCGCTGAGCCGGGTCAGTCCAGCCGGAAATCCGCGAAGTCGAATCCCGGCGCGACGAGGCAGCTGACCAGCACGTATTCCGCAGTCGCCGGCCGCGCCGACTGGCTGACCCCGCCCGGCACCACCGCTTGGAGCGCCTGACCGTGCTCCAGGTCGGGGCCGAGGATCACCTCCTCGCCGCCGATCTCCAGCGCCAGCGGTCCGCCACGGTGCCAGAGCCACAGCTCGTCGGAGCGCACCGTGTGCGGGGCGGACCGCTCGCCCGGCAGCAGCAGGAAATGGATCGCGGTGGCGGCGGCGCGCGGGCCCGGATAACCCTCCGGTGTGAATTCCACCGGGCTGCGCCAGGTTTGGCGGTACCAGCCGCCTTCGGGATGCGGCGCGAGATCGAGGGCGACAGCGAGCGGCGGTCGATTGTCGGTCATCGTTCGACTATGCCCGATCCTTCGCCGACGCTCGGCTTCCCTCGATACGCCAGGTGATACCGAAAGGCGCCAGCGCGTCCAGGAAATCGGCGGGGTCGAACGCCTCCGCCGGCGCGAGGGCGCCGGGCGCCGCGGCTCCGCCGGCCAAGCGGACCGCCGACTCCACCGCCATCAACGCCGAATCGCGGTAGGAGTCGACGCCGCTGAGCACGCCGCGGACCTGCCGCCCGTCCGCGCCGAACGCGTCGACGACGAGGTCGTAGCGCAGGTCCGCGCCGGGCGCGTCGGGCAGCGTGTCGATCAGTTCGGCGGTGAACCCGCTGAGTGTGTCGAGGATCGAGGTGGCGAGGACGCCCTCGACGTAGGAGACGTCCGAGTGCCGCGGGATGGTCAGGACCGGGGGCTGCGGGAATTTGGCGACGGTGGTCGGCTCGGTGTCACCGGGGAAGGTCATCTTCTCGCGGCGCGCCGTCGCGCCGGTGCGCAGTTCGCCGTCGGCGTAGTGCCAGCCGCCGCCGCGGAACCAATCCAAACTGGCGAGCACCGTCTTCGCGCTGCCTTTGGAACCATTGCCGCCGCTCTTGCTCAGATGGCTCAACACCACCTCGGCCGGCCCGGGCGCCCGGCGCGTGATGAGGTGTGCCAGCAGGTCGCCGGGGAGGTTGCTGTCGGTGACGCCGGAGACCACGGTGACGCCGGCCGCCGCCGCGCGCGGTCCGAACTCGTCGAGCACGCGCTTCAGGAAAAGCTGCTCGCCGGACATGTCCGTGTAGTGCGCACCCGCGTCGATCGCGGCGGCCAGCACAGCCGAGCCGTGCTCGACATAGGCGGGCAAGCTGCTGATCACCACATCCGCTCCGGTGAACGCGGTGACCAGAGCCGTGTGGTCGGACAGGCCGGCTACCCGGATGTCGGCTGCGGGCAGGTCCGCGGCATCGGCAGCGGCTCGGACGCGATCGGCATCGCGGCCCACCAGGATCGGGGCGAGGCCGCGGCGGCGCAGTTCGGCGAGCAGGTAGCCGCCGGTGTGTCCGGTCGCGCCGTAGACGGCGATGGTGGCGGTGGTTTCGGTCGATGTCATGAACAGAAAGCTATTGGCTTCTCGTGAGTCGGACAATGCGTAGAGCGCTCGATAATTTGTCCGAAACACTCAACTGCAGAGTGCTACGGTGAATGGGTGGATATTCTCAGCGAGACCATCGCGGCCATCCGCACCGGCAGTCCCACCTCCGGCCTGTTCATCCGGCACGCTCCGTGGGGTCGGCGGTACCCGGTAGTGCCGGGCGCGGGTTTCCACGTGGTCTTGCAGGGCTCTTGCTGGGTGGTGCCGCCGGACGGCGAACCCATTGCACTCGGCGTGGGGGACGTGCTGTTCATGCCGCGCGGGGCCGACCACGACTTGGTGGACAGTCTGGACACCCCGGTCACGGAGACCGCGCAGCCCGGTGAGCCACGGGAGATCGTAGGGCCGGGCGTGCGGACCGCCTTGCTGTGCGGCGCTTATGAACTCGGCCGCAGCCGCACCCATCCGATCCTCGACGAGTTGCCCGAGTTCATCCATCTGCCCGCGCGTCCGGGGCGACATCCCGCGCTGCGCGGCGCGGTCGACCTGCTGGCCGCGGAGATCGCCGAGCCCCGTCCGGGCAGCGACGCGGCCGTGCCCGCGATCCTCGAGACGTTGCTGCTGTTCATCCTGCGCGCCTGGTTCGACGAGCAGTCCGACCTGTGTTCCTCGGGCTGGGCGGGCGCCTTCGCCGATTCCGCGGTCGCGGCGGCGCTGCGGGCGGTGCACGAGGAACCGGCCCGCGCCTGGACCGTCGCCGACCTCGGTGACATCGCGGGCGTCTCTCGCGCCACCCTCGCGCGTCGCTTCCTCGCGACGGTCGGCGAACCGCCCCTGGCTTACGTGACCCGCTGGCGCATGCTGACCGCCGCTCGTCTGCTCCGGGACACCGACAGCAGTCTCGGCGCGGTGGCCCGCCGGGTCGGATACGCCTCGGAGTTCGCCTTCGCGAAGGCCTTCAAACGCGAATACGGCGTGGCGCCGGGCCAATACCGCCGTGCGGCCGACAGTCCGCCATTGGTCGCGGTCTGACCGGGCCGCCGCATATCGCTCGACCGGACCGGCAAGTGCGCGCGGCGCGAGGACTGATCCCTGCCAGCGCCGTATGACGTGATGACCGAGGGGAACGACGCCGAAGGGGCGAGACTCGCGGGCTGTCGCCGAACTCAGCTGAACGGCGAGCGCGGCCTTTCCTGGAGTTCCCCGTCGACGTAGATGTCGACCTTCTCGTTGTAGAAGCAGACCAGCCCGGCGACCTTCTGGCTCTCCGGAAGCGGCGTGCGGTAGCCCCACACATAGTCGGGATACTCGTTGCCGCCGACGCGGACGGTCCAGTAGTCGGCGGTGCCCTTGTACGGGCAGCTGGTGTGGGTGGCCGACGGAAACAGCAGATCCATGCGGACGTCCGTCATCGGCAGGTAGTACCGCGCGGGCAGACCCGTTTCGAAGAGGATGCGCGGCCCGTGCGAGTCGGCCACGGTGACCCCGTCGATCTCCACCCGCACATGCCGGGAGCTGGCCAGGATGTCGACGCGCGAGTACGGGTTGCGCGGGTGGACGTAGATCGGTTCGTCCTCCTCGAACCACTCGTCCATCGCGCCCCACTCCAAGCGAACCAGCTCGCGCAATTCGGTCAGCGGCGAGTCGTGGTAGCGCAGCGCCGCCCCGCCCGCTGTGGTGCCGTCGACCATGAGGTCGTAGACCGTCGCGTCGCCGCGGCTGGTGGAGTGCTGGGTCTGCCCGTTCGGTTCGAGCTTGGCGCGCAGGTCGGTGACGGGCAGATAGTAGGTCGGATAGTGCGGGTTCTCCCAGACCAGCACCGGCCGCGCGCTGTCGGCCACCAAGTGCCCGCCCAGATAGACGCGCACACGCTTCTGGCTGGTCTCGACGCTGACGCGCCCCCGCTTCGCTTCGGTCATATCTCCTGACCGTACTCCTCGCGCCGGCCCGCGCCAGGGTGCGGAAACGGCGAAGGCAGCCACGCTGGCGGCTGCCTTCGGTGCGCGCGGGGATCAGTCGTCGCCGACCGTGATGGCCTGGGCTTCCTCGACGCTGTGCGGTGCGGGATCGTGGTCGTCGAGGTGGGCCAAGGCGGCGCGCCCGGCGAGCAGGACGACGACCGCGGCGGCGGTGCACGCCGCGCCCACCCAGAACGGCAGCGAGATGCTGTGCTCGCCGAGCTTGCCCGCGAGGTAGGGCGCCGCGGCGCCGCCCGCGAAGCGGACGAAGCTGTAGGCCGCCGAGGCGGTGGACCGCTCCACCGGCGCGGAGATCATCACGGCCTCGGTGATCAGCGTGTTGTTCACGCCGAGGAACAGGCCTGCCAGCACGGTGCCGACGATCAGCACCGGCTTGTGCTCGGCGAACACGGCCATCGTCGCCAGGTCGGCGGCGAACAGGCCCAGGGAGAGTCCCATCATCGGCAGCGAACCGAACCGGCGCTGCAACCGGGGAGCGAGGAAGACCGACGCGATCGCCAACAGTACACCCCAGCCGCAGAAGATGAAGCCGATCGCATAGGTGCCCATATCCAGCGGGAACGGGGTGTAGGCGAGCAGGGTGAAGAAGCCGAAGTTGTACAGCAGGGCGGTGATGCTCACGATCAGCAGCCCCCGGTAGCGCAAGGCGCGGAACGGCGCGGCGATCGAGGTGTGATGCGTCGGCTTGGGCCCTTCCGGCAGCAGGACGACGATGCTCACCAGCGCGATTGCCATCAGCACCGATACGCCGAAGAACGGTCCGCGCCAGCTGATTCCGCCGAGCACGCCGCCGACCAGCGGACCGGTCGCGATGCCGATGCCGAGCGCCGCCTCGTAGAGGATGATCGCGCGGGCAACGCCGCCGCTGGCCGCGCCGACGATGGTGGCCAGCGCCGTGGCGATGAACAGCGCGTTGCCCAGGCCCCAGCCCGCGCGGAAACCGACGATCTGCGCCACCGTATTCGACATACCGGCCAGCGCCGCGAACACGATGATGATCGTCAACCCCGCCAGCAGCGTCTTCTTCGCGCCGAAGCGACTGGACACCACGCCGGTGACCAGCATGGCCACGCCGGTCACCAGCATGTAGCTGGTGAACAGCAGCGACACCTGGGACGGGGACGCGTTCAGTTGCTCGCCGATCGGTTTGAGAATGGGATCGACGAGGCCGATGCCCATGAACGCGATCACGCTCGCGAACGCGACCGCCCAGACGGCTTTCGGTTGCTTGGTGTTGTCCGCGACCGGGGCGCGGGTGGGAGCCAAAGTGCTCATCGGTGTTCCCTCGAGATCGGATCGTGCTGTCGCGTAGCCGTTTTCAGGGCCTCCAGCAGGTCGTGCAGTTCGGTGTCCAGCCGGGCCAGTCGCTCGGTGTCGAAGCCGGGCAGGTGTTCGCCGATCGCGGTGGCGAATGCGCGGCGGAACTCGGCCAGCCGGGTTCGCCCGGCCGGGGTGAGTTCGACGATCACGGCCCGGAAGTCCTCCGGGTCCTTGCGCCGGGTCGCGTAGCCTTCCGCGACCAGCTTGCCGATCAGCGCCGTTGCCGCCGGCTGTGAACATCGGTCGATTCTGGCGAATTCGCTGACGCGCAGCGCGCCGTGTTCGTCGAGCACCGCCAGCGCCCGCAACATGGCCCGCGGCAGGTCGTCGCCGCTGATCACCCCGGCCAGCCGAGTGAGCCTGCCCGCGGTGACGAGAAGGTCGACGACGATGTCATCCGCTACGTTCACCTGAGCTTGCCGCACGAGAAATATTATTACATAGGCTAACTATCTATCTGCGGTGAAGTCGGCCACATGAGGTGGAACCCGACGGGACGGTGGGTTCCGCCGGGTTGCCCAAGGCGGCGGTGAGGGAGTCAATCGACCTGTCCGGCAACGGGACTCGCCGATTCTTCGTAGTGGATGTCATATGCCGCCGCGATGGGATTGATCTTCACCGGATCCAGCACGCCCTCGGTCAGCACCGATGCTCCGGCTTCGAAAAGGTCCTCCAGATAGCACTCCCAGCCGCCGGGCGAGGAGATCTGCAGCACTCGTGGCGGCGGCTGCGATCCGCAGCGCAGGGCATGCGGCACGCCGTGTGGCAGCAACACGAACATGCCTTCCGTCGCGGAAAGGGTTCGGTCGTCGAACTCGACGTCGAGCGTTCCTTCGAGCACGTAGACGCATTCGTCCGCGACGTGGTGTGTGTGCCGGGGAATATCGCGCGCGAGGGTCACTTCCAGCAGGGAGAACCTGCCCTCGGTGTCGGCGGTGGTGGCCTTCACCGCGAACGCGGGCGGCAGCGGCACTCGGCCGGGCCGTGCCTCGCCGGGGGTCAGAACGCGGAAACGATTGTGGGACATGAAGTGCTACCCTTCGAAGCGATGAAACGGAACCGGAATCCGATTCCGTTTGAAGCGTAAACACGGAGGGTTCGTCAGTGTCAAGGCCACCATCGGCCCGCAAGCAGCGCGCCGACGCCACGCTCAACCGCGCCCGCATCGTGTCCGTGGCGCGCACGCTGTTCGCCGAGCACGGCAGTGCCGTGCCACTGACCGAGATCGCGCGCGTCGCCGGAGTCGGCGTCGGAACCGTCTACCGTCATTTCCCCAGCCATGCCGACCTCATCGAGGCCGCGGCCGAGCAGCGCTTCGCCGAGATCGAGGAGTTCGCCCGCACCGAATGCCTGCGCGCCGAGCCCGGCGAGGGGCTCGCACGCTACCTGCTTCATGTCGGCGAGGTGCTGGCGGCCGACCGGGGCTTGTCGGCGGCGATCGAGACGGCGCGGCAGTCGGCGGGCAGCGAGCCGAGGGGCGAATCCCGCGGCAGGCTCGAGGACGTGATCGGCGAGCTCGTCGAGCGGGACCGAGCCGCGGGAACATTGCGCGACGACTGCACGGTGGCGGACGTCTACATGATCGTCGGCGCGTTGTCCGCCACCATCGGCAGCGGCAGCGGTGATTGGCGCAGGCTCGTGCGGATCGTTCTGCACGGCCTGCGCCCCGATGCGGCCCGTAGACGCTCGGACGAGTGAACTCGGAGGTCAGCCCGGGGCTATGTTGGCGTTGCGGTGGAAGACGTTGCCCGGGTCGTAGTCGGCTTTGATGTGCGCCAGCTTCGCGTATTTCGTGCGTCCGTACGATTCGCGAACCCGGGCATGGTCCGGGTCGGCCATGAAATTGACATACCCGCCCTGGTTGGAAGCCAATGGACGCAGCGCATCCCACGTCGTGCGCACCCATTCCCGGTCCAGCGCGAGCGTCTCGGTGTCGGGAGTGATCGCGGTGATGTTGCACTCGTAATGCGAACGGCGCGTGCCGCCGAATGCCGTGTCGTCCTCACCGACAGTGCTGAACGTGCCGCTGAGCGGGAAGATCGGCATGAACGACAGCGGCGCGGTTTTCCTGGCCGCGTTCGCGATCAGCACCGCGATGGCGTCGTTGGAGAAATCGTCGAGGTCGAGCGCCTTCTCGTAGCCGTACAGGCCCCACGGCGCTGCCGCGTCGAGCATCCGCTGCAATCCGGCATACGGCATCGGGGTGCGGAATTCGAACAGCGGCGGCAGGGCGTTCCGGATCGGCGCCACCGCGGCGGCATGCTCCTCGGCCGTGCCGAAACCGGCGACGATCAGGGCATGGCCCGCGTGACCGTGGTATCGCTCCGGAACGAAAGGCGCGGGCGGCGCCGACATCGCCAGCGCGATCAACGCTCCCGACCGGCGCGGCAGAGTGGGGATGAACTCACGGATCAGGCGGAGTGCGTCGGTGCCGTCCGGCATGTCCCAGAAGAGCAAGCCGAGGTGAATTTCCGGCCCGACGTGATGCAGGCGGTACTCGAATTCGGTGACCACTCCGAAATTTCCGCCGCCGCCGCGCAATGCCCAGAACAATTCCGCGTTCTCGGTCTCCGACGCCCGTACCACCTGGCCGTCGGCGAGCACCACCTGCGCCGAGACGAGGTTGTCGATGGCCAGCCCCGCCATGCGGGTCAGCCAGCCCATGCCGCCGCCGAGGGTGAGGCCGCCGACGCCGGTATCGCTGATCACTCCGCCGGTCACCGCCAACCCGTACTTCTGGGTCGCGGCGTCCATGTCCGCCATCGTCGCTCCGCCGCCGACCCGGGCCCGCTCGGCTTCCGGATTCACCACGACGCCCTTGAGGGCGCTCAGGTTGATCATCAGGCCGCCTTCGCCGACCGCGGTCCCACTGTAGGAGTGGCCGCCGCCGCGAACGGATATCTCCAGCCCCCGGTCCCGGCCGAAGGCCAACGCCGCGGCCACGTCACGCGGCGACAGGCACTGGGCGATCACGGCGGGGTGCCGGTCTATGTCCCCGTTCCAGATGGCGCGGGCCCGGTCGTACCCGGTATCCGCTGGGCCGTACACCGGCCCGTCCATGGTGGACCGTAATGCTTCGAGATCGGAATGCACTGTTTGCGTCATGGCATCCTCCCGGCTGGTGGGCCCCGACGACTTTTGGGAGGCGAGCCGGCATATCGACTCGCTACGGCACCGATTCCGACCTGCGGTGCCACTCGAAAACGCATCCCCCGGCATGCGCGTGTGGCGCTTGTCACATCTTAGTGCATCGGGACCACGCCGGACAGCCTATCGAGGAAGGGCGCGCCGCCGACCAGGTCGGCGCGCCCTGACCCGGCTCAGGCGGGCTGCGTCATCGGGCGGTGCGCGGCCCCGAACAGCTGCGCGTCCGCGTGGGCGCGCTTGAAGAACAGATGCGCGTCGTGTTCCCAGGTGATCGCGATGCCACCGTGCAACTGGACGGTCTCGGCCGCGATGGCGGTGAGCGCCTCCGAGCAGTGCACGCGGGCGACCCAGACATCCTCGGCGGCCGACGGGCTGTTCGCCGCCACCGCCGCGGTCGCCGCGACGGACGCGGACCGGGCCGATTCCAGCAGCACGTACATGTCCGCCATGCGGTGCTTGAGCGCCTGGAAACTGCCGATCACCCGGCCGAACTGCACGCGGGATTTGGCGTAGTCGACCGTCGTCTCCAGGCAGCGGTCGGCGGCGCCGACCTGCTCCGCGGCCACCGCCGCCCACGCGATCTCGCGCAGCCGGGCGACCGTCCCGGACTGGTCACCCGAGCCGAGCCGTCGCGCGTGCGCGTCGGCGAAACCGACTTCGGCCAGTTTGCGGGTGGGGTCCATGGTGGGCGCGGGCCTGCGGGTGACGCCCGGCGCGGTGGGTTCGATCTCGAACAGACCGGTCGGCGTGACGACGACGAAGGTGTCGGCCGACATACCGTCGAGCACGTAGTGCGCGGTCCCGGTGAGGGCGCCGTCCGTCTCGTGCACACCCGGCTCGTCCCAGCCGCGCTCGTCGGCCCAGCAGACCGCGATCGTGCGCGTGCCCTCCGCCACCTCGGGCAGTAGCCGTGCGCACGCTTCGTCGTCGCCCGAAAGCAGCACCGCCTGTCCACCGAGAACGGCCGAGCCGAGCATCGGAACCCCGGCGAGCGTGCGGCCCAATTCGCCTACCACCAGCAGGGATTCGACCAGGCTCGCACCGAAGCCGCCGTATTCCTCGGGAATCGCCAGCGCCGCGACGCCGATCTGCTCGCACAGCAGCCGCCACAGCGCCGGGTCGTAGCCGAGTTCGGTGTCCATCGCGGCGCGCACCGCCGCGGACCCGGCGTGCTTGGTCAGCAGCGCACGCACCGAGGCGAGGAATTCCTGGTGTTCGGCGGTCATGCGATGCCTCGCTCGGCGCGTTCCTGGTCGGTGTCCTCCCGCAGCGCCCGTGCGATCCGGGCGCGATGCAGGTCCGGTGTGCCCCAGGCCGAACGCAGCGCGGTCACCTTGGTCAGCCACAGCGACAGGTCGTACTCGGCGGTGTAACCGATCGCGCCGTGCACCTGGAGCGCGGTGCGGGCCGCGCGGTAGGCGGCGTCGCCGCAGGTGATCACGGCGGCCGAGACGTCGCGGCTCCGGGTTGGTCCGGTCATGGTCAGCGCGGCCCGGTAGAGCAGCGGCTCGGCCAGGTCCAGCGCGATGAGCACGTCGGCCAGCTTCTGCTTCACGGCCTGGAACTCGCCGATCGGCTTACCGAATTGCTTGCGCTGTTTGGCATATTCGGTGGACGCGTGCAGCAGGGCCTTTCCCGCGCCGAGCAGCTGGGCCGCGCAGGCCAGCGCGCCGGTGTCGAAACCGGCGGCCACGGCCGCGGCGACCTGCTCACCCTCGGCGACGGGCTCGGCCGCGGCGACCGCGAACAGGCGGCGGGCGGGATCGACCGATCGCACCAGGCCGCCGCGGTGCCCGATGGACAGCTGCTCGCCGGCCAGCAGGACCACCTCGGCGGTGTCGGCGTCCAGCGCGACACCGCTCGCGAAGGCGACGGTGCCCAGCGCCGTGCCCTCCGCGAAGCCGGGCAGCCAGCGCGCGGCCGGATTCCGGTCCGGAAGCGCTTGCAGCAGAGCCGGAATCGCGGCGGCGGTCTCCAGCACCGGTCCCGGCACGGCCGCCCGGCCGATCTCCTGGAACGCCACGACCAGATCGATCGGTTCGGCGCCGATGCCGCCGTGCTCCTCCGCCACGGCCAGACCCAGCACACCGGCCTCGGCCAGTTGCCGGATCAACGCGCGACCGGGCCCGCTGTCGCCGGACGCCCACGCGCGCACGGCGGAGGGCGCGCGGCCCGCCTCCAGCAGTTTGCGCAGGCTGGCGGCGAAATCGAGTTGTTCGGGGCTGAGCGCGAATCTCATCGGCTGCTTCCTCTCGGTAGTCCGAGCAGCCGCTCGGCGATGATGTTGCGCTGGATCTCGTTGGTGCCCGCGTAGATCGGTCCCGACAGCGCGAACAGGTATCCGTCCGTCCACGGCCCGGAACGTTCCGCCGCCGGACCGAGCACCTCGAGCGCGGTCTCGTGCATGGCGATGTCCAGCTCGGACCAGAACACCTTCGTGATCGAGGATTCCGCGCCGAGCCTGCCGCCTTCGTTGAGCCGGGTTACCGTGCCGAACGTGTGCAGCCGGTAGGCCTCGCTGCCGATCCAGGCGTCCACCACCGCGTCGCGCTGCGCGGTGTTGCTTTCGTCGCCGGACTCGCGCCACAGATCGATCAGCCGTCGCGCGGTGGCGCTGAACCGCCCGGGGCTGCGCAGCGAGAGGCCGCGTTCGTTGCTGGAGGTGCTCATCGCCACGCGCCAGCCCTCGCCGGGCGCGCCGATGACGTCGCGGTCGGGCACGAACACGTCGTCGAGGAAGATCTCCGCGAAGCCGGGTTCGCCGTCCAGCTGCGGGATCGGGCGCACCGAGACCCCGTCGGCGGTCAGCGGGAACATCACGTAGGTGAGGCCCTTGTGCCGCTCGGCCTCGGGATCGCTGCGGAACAGCCCGAACGCCCAGTCCGCGAAGGCGGCGCGCGAACTCCACGTCTTCTGGCCGCTCAGCAGCCAGCCGCCGTTGGTGCGCCGGGCGGTCGAGCGGATACCGGCCAGGTCGCTGCCCGCTTCGGGCTCCGACCACGCCTGCGCCCAGATGTCGTCGCCGCGCGCCATCCGCGGCATGATCCGTTCCAGCTGTTCCGTGGTGCCGTGTTCGAAAAGCGTTGGCGCCAGCAGGAATATGCCGTTCTGACTGACCCGCCCCGGCGCGCCCGCCGCGTAGTACTCCTGCTCGAACAGCACCCACTCCAGCAGCGAGGCGTCGCGCCCGCCGAACTCCTCCGGCCAGGCCACCACCGACAGCCGTGCGTCGGCGAGGGTGCGCTCCCACGCGCGGTGCGCCTCGAATCCCGCCTTGGTGTCCATGGAGGGCAGCGGTTTCGCGGGTTTGTTCGCGGCCAGGAATTCGCGGACCTCCCGCTGGAATTCCTGGGTCGTCTGATCGAGATCCAGATCCACTAGGTCGTTCCGTTCTGTTCTGCGGTGCTCGCGGAGGCCTTCATCGTCTTGGCGTTCATGCCGCCCAGCGAGTCGGCGCCGACCTCGGCGTTGTGCGCGTGCGCGAAGTGGTGCAGGCCGAAGACCGAATCCATGCCCGAGCGCATGCCCATCAGGTCCTCGGCCTGATTGACCGCTTTCTTGGTCAGCGCGAGACCGAATTGCGGCATGGTGGCGATCTTCTCGGCCAGCGCGAGGGTTTCGGCCTCCAGTTCGGCGCGCGGCACCACCCGGTTGACCATGCCCCACTCCTTGGCCTGCGCGGCCCCGAACCGGTCGCCGGTGAACAGGAACTCCTTGGCCGCGCGCGGACCCATCACCCACGGATGCGCGAAGTACTCGACGCCCGGAATGCCCATGCGGACGACGGGATCGGAGAAGAACGCGTCGTCGGAGGCGATGATCAGATCGCACACCCAAGCCAGCATGAGCCCGCCCGCGATGCAGGCGCCCTGCACCATGGCGATGGTCGGCTTGGGGATCTCCCGCCAGCGCCTGCACATGCCGAGGTAGACCTCGAGCTCGCGGGCGAAGCGCTGGTCGCCGCCGGCCCGGTCCACATGGTCCCACCACAGCGCGGCCTTGTTCTGGTACCGCACGTGGTGGTCGCGGCCGGGCGTGCCGATGTCGTGCCCGGCGCTGAAGTGTTTGCCGTTGCCCGCGAGCACGATCACTCCGACCTCGGGGTCCTCCACAGCGCGCTCGAACGCGGCGTCGAGGGCGTAGGTCATCACCGAGTTCTGCGCGTTGCGGTAGTCCGGCCGGTTCAGCGTGACGATCGCGACGCGTCCGCGCCGCTCGTAGGTGACGACCTCACCTTCGTCCGGGATCGCCGGACCCTCGTCCGGGGTTGCCGGTTCCGACATTACGACTTCTCCTCACGTAGTTGACGCTTGAGCACTTTCCCGGCGGCGCTGTAGGGCAGCTGGTCGCGGAACTCGACGAACCGCGGCACCTTGAAATTGGCCAGCACGGTGGTGGCGTGGGCGAGCACCTGGTCCTCGGTCAGGCCCGAGCCGGGCTTGCGCACCACGTACGCCTTGCCCACTTCGCCCATCCTGGTGTCGGGCACGCCGATGACCGCCGACTCCGCCACGCCGTCCAGCCGGGCCAGCGCCTGTTCCACTTCGGCGGGGTAGACGTTGAAGCCGCCGGAGATGTACATGTCCTTGAGCCGGTCGGTGATCGTCAGGTATCCGCGGTCGTCGACCGTGCCGATGTCGCCGGTGTGCAGCCAGCCGTCCTCGTCGATCGTCTCCGCGGTGCTTTCCGGGTCGTCCAGGTATCCGAGCATCACGTTCGGCCCGCGCAGCAGGACCTCGCCCGCCTCGCCGAGGCGCAACTCGAAATCCGCGATCGGCCTGCCGCAGGTGTTCGCGATGGTCTCGGCGTCGTCGTCGACGCGGCACATGGTGCCGAAACCCGCGCTCTCGGACAGGCCGTAGGCGGTGATGACGACGTCGAAGGCCAGTTCCGAGCGCATCCGCTCGATCAGCACCACCGGCACCGTCGCCGCTCCGGTGACGGCCACGCGCAGGGAGCTCAAGTCGAATTCGGCGCGGCGCGGGAAATCCAGGATCGTCTGGTAGATCGTCGGCGGGCCGGGCAGCACGGTGATCCGCTCCGCGCCGATCCGCCGCATCGTCTCCGGTACGTCGAAGGTGACCTGCGGGATGATCGTGGCTCCCGTGACCAGGCAGGCGAGGATGCCCGCCTTGTATCCGAAGTTGTGGAAGAACGGGTTCACCACCAGATACCGGTCGTCGCCCCGTAAGGTGGCGCACTCCGCCCAGGCCCGCACCACCGACAGCGCCTGCCGGTGCGCGACCAGCGTGCCCTTGCTGCGGCCGGTGGTGCCGGAGGTGAACAAGATGTCGGAGATGTCGTCGGGGCGGACCGAGTCGGCGCGTTCCTCGGCTTCGGCCACGGTGACCGGCGCGGCGACGGTCGCGAGTTCCGACCAGTCCAGCGCGGCGATGTCGGTGTTCTCCGTGCCGGGTTCGACCGGGATCACCACCACCGTGTCGATGGCCAGGTCGGACGTGCGCAGTTCGGCCAAGCGGTCGCGGCCGAGGAAGGGCCCCGCGATGAACAGGGCCTTCGCGTCCACCCGTCCGAGCACGTCGGCGGCCTCCTCGGCCACGTAGCGGGTGTTCAGCGGCACCAGCGCCGCGCCCGCGTAGTGCGCGGCGAGCGCGGCGATCACCCAGTGGTGGGTATTGGGCGCCCACATGGCCACCCGGTCGCCCGTCCGCACCCCGCGTGCGATGAGCGCCCGTGCCACTTCCTGGACCGCCTCGAGCAACTGGGCCCAGTTCAGCCGCACCTCGCCGTCGGCGATCGCCGGGGCGTCGCCGAAGGTCCGAGCGGCGTGGTGCAGTGCCATCGGTGTCGTCTGTGCAGGGGTTGTCACGGTTGTCCTTACCGTCCGCGAGCGAGTTATGCGTGCACTCTACAAAGCAAGTGCTTGGTAGGTTATCCTACCGGCGTGGGTGCGATCCAGACCTCAGAATCCGACACCGCCGCTCCGGACGGGCGGTTTTCCGCCGTGCAGGACGAGCGATTCGCCGCCGAAGTGCGCGAGTGGCTGGAGGAGAACCTCAACGGCGAATTCCGCGCGCTGCGCGGCCTCGGCGGTCCCG
This sequence comes from Nocardia sp. NPDC051911, assembly GCF_040681035.1. Classification (NCBI taxonomy): domain Bacteria; kingdom Bacillati; phylum Actinomycetota; class Actinomycetes; order Mycobacteriales; family Nocardiaceae; genus Nocardia; species Nocardia sp. NPDC051911. The sequence continues at coordinate 343,004 of NZ_JBFAXY010000002.1, read as the reverse complement.
GCCGCGAACACGAGGCGTTCGACGAACGCCTGGCCTGGGACCGGCACCTGGCCGCGGCCGGGTGGACCTGCCTGGGCTGGCCGAAGGAGTACGGCGGCCGCGAGGCCACGGTGCGCCAGCAGGTCATCTTCCACGAGGAGTACGCCAAGGCGAACGCCCCCGCGCGGGTGTCGCACGTCGGCGAGGAACTGCTCGGCCCGACCTTGCTCGCGTTCGGCACCCAGGCGCAGAAGGACCGCTTCCTGCCCGGCATCCGCAACGTCAGCGAACTGTGGTGCCAGGGTTATTCGGAGCCCGGCGCCGGCTCCGACCTGGCCGCCATCACCACCTCGGCGCACCTGGACGGCGACGAGTGGTCGATCAACGGGCAGAAGATCTGGACGTCGCTGGCTCACGTGGCCGACTGGTGCTTCGTCGTCGCCCGCACCGAGCGCGGGTCCGCGAGGCACAAGGGTCTGTCCTACCTGCTGGTCCCGATGCGGCAGCCGGGGATCGACGTGCGTCCGATCATCCAGCTGACCGGGACCTCGGAATTCAACGAGGTCTTCTTCGACAACGCCCGCACCGCGGCCGACCTGGTGGTCGGCGAGCCGGGCGACGGCTGGCGGATCGCCATGGGCACGCTCACCTTCGAGCGCGGCATCTCCACCTTGGGCCAGCAGATCCGGTTCGCCCGCGAACTGGCCGACATCGAGGCTCTGGCCCGCCGCACCGGCGCGGCCGACGACCCGCTGATCGCCGACCGAATCGACCGCGCCTGGGTCGGGTTGCGCGTGCTGCGCGCGCACGCCATGCGCACGATGGAGGGCGCGGGCGTGGACGACGGCGCGGGCCAGGCCTCGGTGGCGAAACTGCTGTGGGCCAACTGGCATCGCGGGCTGGGGGAGCTGGCGATGGCCGTGCTCGGCGCCCGCGGCCTGGTGGCGGGCGAGAACGATCTCAACGAATGGCAGCGGCTGTATCTGTTCACCCGCGCCGACACCATCTACGGAGGTTCGAACGAAGTGCAGCGCAACATCATCGCCGAGCGGGTGCTCGGCCTGCCGCGCGAGGCCCGCCCGTGACCGGGCCGCTGTCGGTCGCCCCCGCGCCCGTTCCTGGGCACGGCCTGCTGACCGGACGTTCGGCCGTGATCACCGCGGCGGCGGGCACCGGCATCGGCTCGGCCACCGCGCGCAGGTTGCTGGCCGAGGGCGCGGACGTGGTGGTCTCCGACTGGCACGAGCGGCGTCTGGCCGAGACCGCGACCGAGCTGGCCGCCGAGTTCCCGGACCGGCGGGTCGCCTCGATCCCGTGCGACGTGCAGAGCACCGAACAGGTGAACGCGCTGATCCGCGGCGCCGCCGAGGCCGTCGGCCGCATCGACATCATGGTCAACAACGCCGGGCTGGGCGGGGAGACGCCCGTGGTCGACATGACCGACGAGCAGTGGGACCGCGTCCTCGACATCACCCTCAACGGCACCTTCCGCTGCACCAGGGCCGCCCTCGGTTACTTCCGCGACGCGGGCCACGGCGGCGTGATCGTGAACAACGCCAGCGTGCTCGGCTGGCGCGCGCAGTACGGCCAGGCGCACTACGCGGCGGCCAAGGCGGGCGTCATGGCGTTGACCAGGTGCAGCGCAATCGAGGCTGCCGAACTCGGCGTCCGGATCAACGCGGTGGCCCCGAGCATCGCCAGGCACGCCTTCCTGGACAAGGTCAGCTCGACCGAGCTGCTCGACCGGCTGTCGGAGCGCGAGGCGTTCGGCCGCGCGGCCGAGCCCTGGGAGGTCGCCGCCACGATCGCGATGCTGGCCAGTGACTACACCACCTACCTGACCGGCGAGGTGGTTTCGATCAGCAGCCAACGCGCCTGAGCCACGGGCTTTTCGGGCTCGTCCGCTCTGCATGGGGCGGACGAGCACACCCCGGCGACCATCGAGCAGCCGTTTGTCCGCCACGCCCGGAGAGATCTTCCACGCCGTATTGCGATCGCCTTCTCGCATCACGGCTGCCGCGTGAAATGGGCAGCTGATCAGGTGGAAAAGGACGAGCCGGAGCGCGGCGCGGTGTGCCATGCTGGATGAGATCGGATCAGCGCTCTTCAAGGGGGCGATGGCTATGGGTCGCGATCGCCCACCTGCCCGCGAACAACTGGAACTCGATGTGGTGCGCGAAGTCGTGCTGGCCAGGCGACGGCTCGACAGCCTCGTCCTCTCGGCCCTCACCCTCGGCGCCGAGCTCATCGAGCACACCTCCGAAAGCGCGGTCGCCACGGCCGCCGCGCGGATTCTCGAGCAGCACGCCGTCGACGAGGGGGAGGTCGCCCGCGATCCGCGCGGCGCGCTGCGGGCCGATCTGGCGCGCGATCGCGAGCGTGCCCGGCGCATCGGCCTCAGCGCCGACAGCACGGAGAGCGAGCAGGAGCAGCGCAGGCAGCGCCAGACGGACTTGCTGTGCGAGGTGCGCGCCGACTTGCTCGCGGTGGTCGCGAAATGCCGGAAATTCCGTTTCGACCAGGTGACCTTCTCGGACGAGATCGCGCAGGGCCTGTGCGCTGCCACCGACAAACTGGTGATCGGGGCCGACATGGACACCTACCACGCCTGGCAGCGCGGCATGGTGCTCAAGCTGAGCGAGGAGCCGGTGCGCGGCGGCCCGCCACGGGTGATGGCCACGGTGGACGCCGGTCCCGATCGCGGTCAGCTCACCGTGGAGTGGGACAGCTGCGAACGTCGTCTCGCGCTCGTCGCCCGGATGGCGCGCGCGGGCGTCTCGCCGGTGATCATCTGCGATCGCCTGCTCGCCGATCTCTCGGTGTCCTCGCCGCTGCGCTATTCGGCCCGTTGAACGGGGCCGCTGTACCAAGCAAATGCTTGGTTGTATGATGGCCGTGTGCCCGCACCAGACGCCTCTAAATCAGCACGGCGCAGCGAGTTGCTCGCCTTGGCGGCCGAATTGTTCGCCGAGCGGGGATTGCGCGCGACCACAGTGCGCGACATCGCCGACGCGGCCGGGATCCTATCGGGGAGCCTCTACCACCACTTCGATTCCAAGGAGTCGATGGTGGACGAGATCCTGCGCGGGTTCTTGGACGAACTGTTCGGCCGCTACCGCGAGATCGTCGCCTCCGGTCTGAGTTCGCGAGACACCTTGGAAGCCTTGGTGCTCGCGTCCTACGAGTCGTTCGACCGCTGGCACGCCGCGGTGGCGATCTACCAGGCCGAGGCGAAGCGGCTGCGCGACTCGGAGCGGTTCACCTACATCGCCGCGTACAACCGCGAATTCCGCGAGCTGTGGCACCGGGTGCTGACCAACGGCGTCCAGGACGGCAGCTTCCGGCCGGAGCTGGATGTCGAACTGGCCTACCGGTTCCTGCGTGACACGGTGTGGGTCGCGGTGCGGTGGTACCGCCCCGGCGGCTCGGTCACCGTCGAGAACCTCGCGAAGCAGTACCTGACCATCGTGCTCGACGGGCTCACCGCCGGCGAGCGCACCACGTAGGAGTCCTTACATGTCAGCACCTTCCGCGTCCCGTCGTCCGTATGCCCCGCTGCGGGACGCCTACGTGATCGATGCGGTACGCACCCCGGTCGGCAAGCGCGGCGGCGCACTGGCGGGCGTGCACCCGGCCGATCTGGGCGCGGCCGCGCTGCGCGGCCTGCTGGACCGCAACCCGATCGACCCGGGGAATGTGGACGACGTCATCGTCGGCTGCGTCGACAACGTCGGCCCCCAGGCGGGCAACATCGGCCGCACCATGTGGCTGGCCGCGGGCTATCCCGAAGAGGTGCCCGGCGTCACGGTGGACCGGCAGTGCGGATCCAGCCAGCAGGCCATCAATTTCGGCGCCCAAGCCATCATGAGCGGCACGGCCGAGGTGATCGTCGCGGGCGGCGTGCAGAACATGAGCGCGATCCCGATCTCCGCGGCCATGTTCGCGGGCAAGGAGTACGGCTTCGACTCGCCGTTCGTCGGATCGCAGGGCTGGGATCACCGCTACGGCACCGCCGAGGTGACCCAGTTCCGGGCGGCCCAGCTGATCGCCGAGAAGTGGGACATCAGCCGGGCGGAAATGGAACGATGGGCGCTGCGCAGCCACGAGCGGGCCCGCGACGCGATCAAGAACGGCCGCTTCGACAACGAGATCGTGCCGGTCGGCGATTTCTGGATCGACCAGGGCCCGCGCGAGACCAGTCTGGAGAAGATGGCTTCGCTGCCCGCGCTGGCCGAGGGCAGCCCGCTGACCGCCGCGGTGGCCAGCCAGATCTCCGACGGCGCCAGCGCCACCCTGCTCGCTTCGGACTGGGCGGTGCGGGAGTACGGCTTGACGCCGCGAGCGCGCATCCACCACGTGAGCGCGCGCGGCGCGGACCCGATCTACATGCTCACCGCGCCGATCCCGGCGACCAAGTGGGCGCTGGAGAAGTCCGGTCTCACCATCGATGACATCGACGTGATCGAGATCAACGAGGCGTTCGCGCCCGTGGTGCTGTCCTGGCTGAAGGAGACCGGCGCGAATCCCGAGAAGGTCAACGTCAACGGCGGCGCCATCGCCCTCGGTCACCCGCTCGGCGCGACCGGCGCGAAGCTTTTCGCGACGCTGCTCAACGAGCTCGAACGGATCGAGGGCCGCTACGGCCTGCTCACCATCTGCGAGGGCGGCGGCACCGCCAACGCCACCATCATCGAGCGCCTGCCGCGCTGATCCGCACCGACGAGCGGCACGCCGAGAAGTTCGACGTGCCGCTCGCGTGTCGTGGATGGCGACGGGTCGTGGTCAGTCGGATTGCACCTCGTGATCCGACTGCCCCTGAGACGGCCCATCATTGATGGCGCCACGGCTCTGGTGGACTGGCCGTTCGCGCGGTCCTTATCGCTGTGAGCGCAGGTACTCGTCGTGTTCGCGGTCCTCGCGGTAGTAACGCTGGGTCAGCACGGTGAGACGGTTGATCTCGGCCGCCATAGCGGCGGGGGCGAGCGGTTTGGCGACGATGGGGTCGCCCGTTCTCACGTAGTAGCGGCCATCCGTGTAGTCCATCCACCAGAAACCGCGCCCGAAACTCGGGCGGGCGTCGACGGCTGGGCCGGCGAACACCGTGACCTCGCCCAGCCCGAGGCGTTCCCGCTTGAAGATCTGGTCCAGCCGCGCCACGGTGCCGACCTCGTACGGCTTGCGCACCGGCCGTTCCCGATCGGCGGTCACTTCGTCGCGGCGCACTTCGATCGGCGGATGCGTGCCCGCGGGCATCTTCGGCAGCGCGGCCACCGCTTTGGCGGCGACCCGCCCTGCGGCGCAATAACTCACGATCACGTCAGCGCCGGTGTCCGGTGCGTGGCCGGGGAGTTGGACCAGGGTGGCCCCGGCCTGCCCGCGTACCGCGCCGTGGAAACGGAACACGATCGACATGTCCGGGCCGCCCATGCCTTTGGACTCGACCCGTACCTCGGGCTCCAGCAATACGTCCAGCGCCTGTTCCAACTCGACGGCGTATCGCCCGAGCAGCGCGTCGACCGCTTCCTCGCGTTGACGCTTCAGATCGGCGAAATCCATCTCTTCCGGACGATATTGCAGCGGGTACGGCAGACGGTCGCGACCATAGGCGGACCAAAGGATTTCGAATTCCTGCCCGGTGAAGCGCCAGTCAGCCATGCGGGTTGTCTCCGATGACCGGGGGAACGGCCTTCGGCAAGGAATCCGAACCGGTGAGTTCCTCACCGTTGTGCTGGTTGACCAGGTAGTCCTTGACGCCCGATGTCTCGCTTTCGTCGTGCTTGCCGCGAGACCCCATCCCCGGGGCGATGCCGCTCGTTCCGGTCGTGCCGGTTCGCGCCGCCTGGGCTCCGGTCGCCGTGGCGGCCGGATGCGCGTGCGGCTGCTGCGGGCCGGCCGGGACGTTGCGGCCCGGTGCTGGAGTTCCGGTGATGTTCGGTGCACCGGATACGACGGGGGTGCCGGGACGCCCGGGTGTATTCGGGCTCGTCGTCCCGGGCCGACCAGGCGTCGCCGGAGCGGTGGTGAAGTTCGGGCTCGGCGTAGTGGTGCTGCTCGGTGTCGTCGACGGCGTGGTCGATGTCGTCGGTTGTACGCCGGTCGACTGGTCCACACCCGCCGGGGTGACTGCCTGCGGAGTGGTGGCGGGGTTGGTCTCGGGCGATTGTCGTGGGCCGCCGTCGGATTGGTCGGTGGTCTCCGGTTGCGCGGCTTCGGGCTGGTTCGACTCGGTAGTCGTCGTCTGCGGTGCGGAGGTATTCGGAGCGCCAGGTGACGAGATACCTGGCTGCTGCCCGGGATCTGCCACGATCTGTGGGGCCGTGGGCAGGACGGGCACACCGTGGTCGGTCTGATTCGCGACTTGGCCGTACACCGTCCGCAGAATCCTCCGCGCTTCCTGCGTGGCCTCCTCTTCGGTGTAATCGCCCGCCTTCATGACACCGTCCTGGGGCAACGTCTTATCCCTCAGGTCCGGGCGTTCGGTGGCCTGCGGCATCAACGCCTGCGTCTGCTCGAGGCCGGTATGCATCTCCGACAGCTTGAAACTCACCAGACACGCGGCATCCGCGAGATTCCCCGACTGATTCCGGTAGTTCGTCACCGCGTCCGCGGCCGCTTTCCCGGATTGCCCGGTCCAGCCCGGATTCGTGCCGTCCCCGGTCACGGTGCGGCCGAACTGCTCGTTGAACGCCTGAATCGCACCGGTCAGATTCATCCCGATGTTCAACCAGGCCTCCGACGCCTCGCGCACCGTACCCGGCCGCATCGCGTTCACGGCGTCGACCATCTGCGCCAACGTCATACTGTCGTAGTTGTCCGGTCCCGGAATTCGCGGCGGTTCGTACTCCCCTTGAAACGATGTGCCCAACCGGCTGGTGAAGTCGTAGATCGTGTCACGCTCCCGATTCCACTGCTCCTGCGCGGCGATGATCCGGGCGCGGTACTCCTCGTAGGTCATGGTTGCGCGTCCAAGCCGGTGAACTGGTCGGCCCTCGACCGGTCCAGCTCCACGAAGTTCGCGATTGCTTTGGCGACGACCTCTTTCGCGATCTTTACCGCGTCGATGTGCTGCATGAGGACGGCGTCCGAGGATTGCTCGGTGCCAGTCGATTTCAGGCTGAACTTCTCTTGCAGAGCGACCCCTGACGGAAACGGGCCGAACCCGGTGACATCAATGATCCGGTCGGTCATTCGCATGATGCCGTCGAGACGATCGAGGTAATCGTCACAAGCCTTGTCCAGACCCCTGCCGACATCCGGATGCAGTAGCAGCTCACCGGCGTTCGCCTGGTCCAGCAGCCTGCGCCACTCGGCGAAATCCACCCCGATGGTCATCTAGCCCCTCAATTCGTAGGCAGATAGCGCACCAAGTCGTCAGCGTGACGACCTGCCTCCTGACATGGCTCGCCTTGCTTCCCGATCGAGTAACGCGTGGTCACCTTGAAAATTACCGTTCCGTGAGCATTCTCGACCGCAACGCTGCATTTCAGCCGCCTGCTGTCGCCGACATCCAGGTATTGCAGAGCGCGGTGTGAGCCGACGGTCAGAGGTGTGAACGACTCCTTGTCTTGGCGCTGACGAACTTCATCCAAAGCGAAAGCTCCGGACAGAACACCCAGGTCGTACCAGCGCGCCGCTGCCTGCCAGCCACAAACCTTCCAGCCGGTGAAATCGACCCCAGCGACATCTTTCTCTTTCGTCGCCTGATTAAGACCGGTGCCAGAGACCGCCGATTCTGGCAATGCGCACGGATCCCACAGAGCGGCGTCGGGGTCGCTCGACCTCGACGCCGACGGGGTGGGCGCGGCCGCAGCAGTGGTCGTGGTCGGCATGGGTGTGTCCGTCGAGTCACCGCACCCAACGACCACAAGAGCGACGCCGGTCGCGAGCACGGCACCGCGTAACAGCTTCCCCCAGCTCGTCATCGGTTCCTCACCGCCGGTGCCGTAACGCATCGACGGGGGCCGGACCGGCTCCTCCGCCCCCCGCACGCTGGGATCGACGCTACTGGGCGGTTCATGGGGTCGCAACAGTCGCCGACGGGCGAGGCCAAGCGCGGCGGAAACCGGAGCACAGTGGCGCAGGTGAGCGGAATCCTGACACGCTCGCGCTTCCGAGCGGTCGATGACGCCGAATTCGAAGTTCTACGTATTCGAAATGTTCGTAACGTTCGACTGTTCAATTATTAGTGACCATCTTTCTCTGTACAGTTCGGGTGTGGCGAACATCGTTGAGCTCGTACTGCTTTGGCTCGATGGTGCTGCCTTGCATCCGATCGGTGGCAGTGGAGCGCTGATTCGATGAGGGGTCCGGGGGCCGAAACCTTCGGCCTGTGAACGTCACCCGGCCCGCCTACAGCGCGGCGCCCCACCGTGGGTGACGCACGAGTTCGCTCACGGCACGGCGGTGAACAACTCGTAGCCGAGTACCCGGATCTGATGCTCCGGTTCACAGCGCACACATAGACACGGCCCAGCGCACACACACAAGTTTCTCTTCGAGGATTCTCTCGCCGGTCCGGAAGCCGCGAGTCCGGACCGGCATCCACCGAAGAGAGGATACGAATTGAGCATCAAGTCGACGCTGGCCAGGACCGTTGTCGCCGCCGGCGTTGTGGTCGGCCTGGTAGGCATCGGCGCGGGTATGGCGAGCGCCGATCCGGCCCCGGATCAGCGGCCGCCCGCTCCCGCGCAACCGCAGGATCCGCATTGCCCCCCGCCGGGCCAGCCGCAGGGCCCCGACCAGCCGCCCTGCCCGCCGCCGCAGTAACGCACGGATTCCTGACGGCGTTCGACCCGACGGGAAAGTTCCCATGTTCCACTGGTTGTCGCCGACCGGCAGCTATCTTCCCCAACGGGCAGCCGGCTACCCCTGCTGATGTCGATCTGGCCCCCGCGCACTATCTGAACCTGCGCCGATAGTGACCGGGTGAGCGACCGAATTCCGAGCTCTCCAGAGCGGCACCTGAGGCCCTCCGCGCCAGGCATGCAAGCCTCCGCTGTGGGCCTCTCGCGCCGATCGAAGGCGGAGATCGCCGCAAGGTAGGCACCCGTCAGTCGAGTGGCACATGGCTGAGGCGAATTGCGAGTAGACCCTCCGTCTTGTGCCACTCGACGAGGCGCCTGGCGGGGGCAAACCCTCGCCTGGCGAGTGATCTAGCTAGTCGACGGATAGGTGCCGATGAGCTGGCCGTCTCCGATGCTCGCGTCGACGATCGCGGACCTCGCGTCGTTCGCCGACGTCCGCGCGTCCACCTTCACGGGACGCGAGAGCGCGTAGACGATGAATCGGTAATGGTGGACGCCGGTGCCTGCGGGTGGGCACGGTCCGAAGTATTCGGCGCGCTTCGCGCTGTTGAGGCTGACCACCCCGCCCGCGGGTGTCTGCCCCTCCGCGCTGGACGTGGTGGTCGTCGGGATATTGCTGACCACCCAATGGGTGAACAGGCCGCTCGGGGCGTCCGGGTCGTCGACGATCAGCGCCGAGGTGGCGGCTTCCGGGGGCATCGTCCAGTTCAGCGGCGGCGGCTCGTTCCTGCCCTTGCAGGTGTAGACCACCGGAATCGGGTCGCCATGGTCGAAAGCGGTACTGCGCACGGAGATCTCGTTCGTCGCGGGCATCGCGGCCTCCGCTCGAGTCGAGGGATGGTGATCGAGTCCGACGGTTCGCCTGTCGCACGGCGGGCTGGCGCAATGTGGCGATCGACAGGCGAACCCTGTTATGTCGTTGTCAGTCCAGCGTAAGACGCCGTTGCGGGACCATCCAGATTATGGGCAAATCAGCCGTTATCACTGCCTGTAGGCGACCGGCCACCCGCGAGGTCGGCTTCGAGGTCATGGCTCGCTTCGCCCGGCCGGCTATTCGGGGGTCGCCCGATGTCGGTCCCTTTCGAGTTGGACACGGGCAGGGCGGCACCAGGGCGAACCGGCGGCCGCAATCCCTCAGTCCGACCCTGTTCCCGCCGACTGCTTGTCTCCGGCCAGCGCCGCGATCGTCTCGATCCGCTCCACCGCGTCGGTGACGATCCGATCGATCAGTTCCTTGCACGTGGGCAGGTCGTCGATGATCCCCGTGACCTGTCCCGCCGCGAGCACGCCCGCCTGGGTGTTGCCCTCGACCAATCCGGCGCGCAGGAGCATCGGCGTGTTCGCGGCCATGACGACCTGAGACCAGCTGAGGTCCTTGGTCTTTCGCATGGCCAAGCCGTCGCGGACCATCGTGGACCACTTCATGCCGGTCATGCTCTTGAACCGGGCCGCGTTGCCCACCGCTGCGGTGAGGCCGCGCCAACGGCCCGAATGCTCGAGCCGCTGAACCAGTTCGGTGTTCAGCACGCGGTGCGGCATGCCGTCGACCTTGAGCGACACCACCGTGTCCTGGAGCTGTCGCCGCAGGTACTCCTGCTTGACCGCATCGGGGACGGTGCTCTCCTGGGTGAGCAGGAACCGCGTGCCCATCGCGACACCCGCCGCGCCGTACGCCAGGGCGGCGGCCAGACCACGCCCGTCGAAGAATCCGCCCGCGGCGACAACGGGAATGTCCACCGCGTCCAGCACCGAGGGCAGCAGCAGGGTGGTGGCCACCGGGCCGGTGTGTCCGCCGCCCTCGCCGCCCTGCACGATCACGGCGTCCGCCCCCCACGATGCGACTTTGACCGCGTGCTTCGCCGCGCCGATCGACGGAATGACCACCGCCCCGGCGTCTTTCAGCTTCGCGATCAGGTCCTGCTTCGGCGCGAGCGCGAACGACGCGACCGCCACCTTCTCCCGGATCAGCAGATCGATCCGCTCTGACGCGTCCGCGGCGTCGGCGCGGATGTTCACGCCGAACGGTTTCGCGGTGTGCGCTTTGGTCTTCGCGATGGCCGCCTCGAGCTCGGCGAAGGTCATGGTGGCGGAGGCGAGGATGCCGAGTCCGCCCGCTTCGGCGGTGGCCGACACCAGGCTCGGGCCCGCGACCCAGCCCATGCCGGTCTGCACGATCGGATGTTCGATGCCGACCAGATCGGTCAGCGGGGTACGCAAGCGCGGGCTCATGACGGGACCTCGGTTTCGCGAATCTTCTTGGGGTCGAGCACCTCACGGATCAACCGCAGCTCCTCGGCCGTCGGCTGCCGCGTCTCGCCCGCTTCGGCGAGCCCGGCGATCTCGAACGAGGTGTTCTCCGCGACCTCGTCGGCGGTGACGCCGGGGTGCAGGCTGCGTGCGCGCATGGTGTGGCCTGGGCCTTCGAAGTCGAAGACGCCCAGATTGGTCACCACGCGGTGCAGGTGGTGGAAGCGGTATGCCGGGTCGGCCGCGTCGACCTTGTCGTATCCCACCCCGGAGACGATGTCGACCTTCTCGGTGAACACGCGCTTGGTGTGCCGCGCGACCCAGTAGCTGGTGGCGTGATTGATCGTGTTTCCCGGCGCGCCACGCACACCGAACATCTGCCGGGTCGGCTGCTGCAAGGAGCCGAACGCCGAAAGGTTCTGGTTGCCGAACCGGTCGATCTGATTGGCGCCCATCACCACGTGCCTGCGTCCGGACGCCACCACGTCGAAGACTCTCCGGAACGGGATCCAGCCTTCGATCGGCGCTTTGCCGCCCAGCGGGGGAGTCTCGGCGAACAGCAGCGCCTCGCCGTCGGACAGCAGCAGATCCGGTTCGGTGGTGAGCTTGGCCAGCCGCGCGCCGATTATGGACATGGGTGACATGGGGCTGGCCATGATCTCGCCCGCGCCGCTGAAGATCTCCGCGCAGGCGATGGCACAGATCTCGGCGCGGGTGACGGTTTCGGTGCTGGTCATCACGCCTCCTCGGCGAATCGGCGGACGGCGGCCTGGTACTGCTCCTCGGAGCCGGCCAGATAGGTGTCGACGAACCGCTGCCACGACTCCGGCGTCTTCGCGGACTCGACGTAGTGCTTCTGGAACTTCTCGTCCCGGCCGTAGTCGTCGGCCGCCAGGGTGAAGTGCGCGCCGCCGGGGGCCTCGACCACGCCGTCCACCATCATGCGGTTGAGCAGCAGCGATTGCAGCGGAACGGTTTTCACCAGTTCGTCGGTCTCTACGACGCGCTCGACCGAGACGTAGCGGCGCTGCGCCGCCAGGCAGAACAGATCGTCGAAGTAGGGGTCGACGCCGGTGTAGGCGGCGTTGCCATGCGCGTCGCCGAGATTCAGGTGTACCAGCGCCGCGTCGAGATTCAGGGCGGGCATGGCGATCAGGGTCTCCGGCGTGCCGTCGACGGGGTAGGGCGATTCGACCGTCTTCAACTCGCCCTCCCAGAAGTTCGGGACGTCCGAGCCGAGCCCGGCGCGGATCGGCAGGAACGGCAGTCGCGCCGCCGCGGCCTCCAGCCCGCACTTGAGCATGCCTTCGTCCATCTCGCGGGCGGCCAGCGCACCCGAGGTGCGCGCCTTGGCGAACCACGGGTCGTAGAACGGCGCCGAATCCAGCGACACGAAGCCGTAGTACGCCTTGCGCACCTTCCCCGCCGAACACAACAGCCCGAGATCTGGCCCGCCGTAACCGACCACGGTCAGGTCCGTGAGGTCCGAACGCAGAATGGCTCGAACCAGCGCCATCGGCTTGCGCCGTGACCCCCAGCCACCGATGCCGATGGTCATCCCGCTGCGCAGCTCGCCGACGACCTCGTCGAGCGACATCCGCTTGTCTCGCATGGGTAATTCCTCTCTCACTGCCCGCTCTTGCGCGCCGCGAGGTCGTCGTCGAACCGGGCGCGGATCTCGTCGGCGACGCCGGCGAGGTTGAGTTCGAAGGTGAATCCCTGCTCGTACCGGTAGCTGCGGTGCACGTCCTGCACGTCGATGCCGTTCAGCGCCCGCTTGGCCGCCCGGATCACCCGGCCGTCCTTGGCCGCGATGTTCTTGGCCAGCTCCAAGGCGGCGGCGTCGAGTTCGGCGCGCGGCACCACCTGGTACACCGAGCCGTAGTGGTGCAGCTGCTGGGCGGTGATGGTGCTCGCGGTGTAGAACAGCGCGCGCATCAGGTGCTGCGGCACCAGCCGTGCCAAGTGGGTGGCCGCGCCGAGCGCGCCGCGATCGACCTCGGGCAGCCCGAAGGTCGCGTCGTCGGAGGCGATCACGACATCCGCGTTGCCCACCAGGCCGATGCCGCCACCGAGGCAGAAGCCCTGCACCACCGCGATCACCGGCACCTGGCACTCGTACACCGCCGCGAACGCCTCGAAGCAGCCGTGATTGGCGTCGATGAGCGCCTGATGGCCGGGCTTGCTCTGGATCTCCTTGATGTCCACACCCGCGTTGAAACCGCGGTTCTCCGCGCGCAGCACCACCACCTTGGTGTCCGGGTCGCGGCCCGCCGCGCGCACTTCGTCGGCGATGGCGAACCAACCGTCCGTGGGGATGGCGTTGACCGGCGGATAGTCGACCGTGACCACGCTGATTCCGGTCGATTCGGAGTGGCGGTTGATCCCCATGGCAAGTCCCATCGTGTGTGAACGCATTGGCAAAGCAAGCAGTTGCTTGGTAGGTTAGCACGGTGCCACTCGAAATCGATCTGTCCGGCCGCGTCGTTCTGGTGACGGGCGGTGTGCGCGGTGTGGGCGCGGGCGTGAGCAAGGCGTTCCTTGCCGCGGGCGCCACCGTCGTGGCCTGTGCGCGGCGACCGGCGGACGCGCCCGTCGAAGTCGACGGCCGCTCGATCGACTACGTGCCGTGCGATGTGCGGGACGAGGACGCGGTGCGCGCCCTGATCGACACGATCACCGAGCGCCACGGCCGCCTCGACCATCTGGTGAACAACGCGGGCGGCGCTCCGTTCGCACTCGCCGCCGAGGCGAGCAAGAAGTTCCACACCAAGATCGTCGAGCTGAACCTGCTCGCTCCGCTGCTGTTGGCGCAGGCCGCCAACGCGGTGATGCAGCGGCAGGACGAGGGCGGCTCGATCGTGAACATCTCCAGCGTCAGCGGGCACCGTCCCTCGCCGGGCACCGCCGCCTACGGCGCGGCGAAAGCGGGCGTGGACAGTCTCACCGGCTCGCTCGCCGTCGAGTGGGCGCCGAGGGTTCGGGTGAACTCGCTGGTGGTGGGGCCGGTCGACACCGAGCTGAGCCGACTGCACTACGGCGATCAGGACGGCGTCGACGCGGTGGGCCGGACAATTCCTCTGGGTCGCATGGCCCGACCCGACGACGTCGGCCGCTGCGCCGTCTTCCTGGCCTCGCCGCTGGCCGCATACGTCAGCGGCGCGACCCTGCTGGTGCACGGCGGCGGCGAACGGCCCGCCTTCCTGGCCGCTTCCAATGCCGACCAGCAGTCCTGAACAAGACCGCACACGAAGAAGGACACATATGGACACCGAGCAGATCTGCGCCGGGCGCGTCGTCATCGTCACCGGCGCGGGCCGGGGCATCGGCCGCGCGCACGCCCTCGCTTTCGCCGCGGCGGGCGCCAGCGTGGTGGTCAACGACATCGGTTCGACCCTCGACGGCGCGGCCACCGCGGAAACGCCCGCCGCGCAGGTGGTCGCCGAGATCGAGGCGCTGGGCGGCCGGGCGGTGGCCAACGGCGACGACGTCGCCGACTGGGAAGGCGCCCGCAGGCTCGTCCGCCAGGCCGTCGACGCCTTCGGCAAGCTGGACGTGCTGGTCAACAACGCCGGGTTCGTGCGCGACCGGATGTTGGTCAATCTCAGCGAGGACGAGTGGGACGCGGTGGTCCGCGTGCACCTGAAAGGCCACTTCGCGACCATGCGGCACGCGATCGAATACTGGCGTGCGGAGGCCAAGGCGGGTCGTCCGGTCGACGGACGGATCATCAACACCAGCTCCGGCGCCGGACTGCAGGGCAGCGTCGGACAGAGCAATTACGGTGCGGCCAAGGCCGGTATCGCGGGCCTGACGCTGACCGCCGCCGCCGAATTCGCCCGCTACGGCGTGACGGTGAACGCGATCGCCCCGTCCGCGCGCACCAGGATGACCGAGACGGTGTTCGCGGACATGATGGCGGCGCCGGAAAGCGGCTTCGACGCGATGGCGCCGGAGAACGTGTCTCCGCTGGTCGTATGGCTGGGCAGTGCGCAGTCGGCGGCGGTGACGGGGCGGGTCTTCGAGGTGGAAGGCGGCAAGGTGGCGCTGGCCGACGGCTGGCGGCACGGTGAGCCCGCCGACCGCGGCGCCCGCTGGGATCCGGCCGAGCTCGGACCGGTCGTGGCCGACCTGATCGCCAAAGCGACTCCGCCGGAGCCGGTATACGGCGCCTGAGCGGCCTCGGCCCGTCGACGGGCGCGTTCGCGGACCGGGGTCTAGTATGGGCACCCGTCCGTTCGGAAAGTCCCGTGTGAGAGTGGCGACCGGGCACAGAACTGCGCTTCGACTGATGAGGGGAAGGCTCGGCGCATGAGAGTAGGTCGCGCGTTCCGTGTGCAGGCAGCGTCCGGCGCCGTCGCGGGCCCCGCTCTGCGCGGCGGCAGGGTTTCCGCCCACGTGCCACTTTCCCGCCCATCGTGCGCGGTGGATCCCGAGCCGCCGCCCTACGACAGCGGCGATCCCTGGCTTCCGCTGGCCGTGCCGGGGCAGCGGTCGGAGGTCGATGCGGCCCCTGCCCGGCCGACCGCTGGAACGGATTCGGCCGCAGTGGGTTCGGCGGCCGCCGGGTCGTCCGGTCTGGGCGTGTACTCGGCAGCGGGTCGGCCGTGCAATCGCGCTCTACCCGGCGGGCATCGTGGTGCTCGCGGTACCGGCCGTGGATCGGATCCGGTGCGCGGCCCGGGTCGCAACCGGCAGTCCGGCCTTGGCTCGGCCCGCTTGGAAGGTCGCGAGCCTGCTCATCGCAGATCGGTGACATGCTGACTCGCCGCCCGGCGGCGGCCTCGTGCTGGCGGAACGCGCACCGACCGCCTCGGTGGTGGTCCGGACCGACCGGGTGAGCGCGGTGGATTGCTCTGTCCGAAGGCTTTAGTCCGGGCGGAGCGTGCAGGCACGTCTCGCGCGCCTATCGGACCACCGCGCCCGGCTGCGCTCGAAATTGATCGACCTCGCGCAAATACGATCAATCCGGCGCAATAGCCGAACGCGGACTATTCGGACAGACCGGTTGGGCCGGGAATCCTCTTCGACATGAACGACTGTCGGCGAACCACGCCGAAAGTGCATATGTAAGCACATCATAGGGAGGGCGGCACTAACCGGCCTGCGGTCGCGGCCCCAATTTCTCTGGGCACGACCGCACGCCGGTTGCGTGCTTCGCCCGCTTACGCGTGCGCAAAACACAGCACAGTGCGACCCGATGGGTCGCACTGTGCTGCCGTGCAGAAGAACCTATTCGGTTCCATCCGGAGGAATTTCGGGCAAGCCCTCGCTTGCCCGCAACTTCTCCGCCATGGATGTGAGGAGGTTCTGTGATTCTTCGGACAAGTCGAACGCTCTACTCGACAGCCGTCGCAGTCCATAGCCCTGCAGCTGGGACAGCAGCTCCAGATCGTGATCGATCTTGGCGGCATAGATGTCGTTGAAGAAGTAGTCCGGCTTGACTTTGAAGAACTTCGCCAGGGCGGCCACCGTCTCATCGGACGGGTTCGTCCGTTGTCCCGACCGCAACTGCGACAGGTACGGTTTCGAGATCGGATGTCCGGAGGCCGTCAGCGCCGCCGCGACCTCCGCGTTGGTGTGCGGCTTACGCCCCGGGGGATGCACGGTTTCGAACAGCTTGTTCAGCCGCGCCGCGAAATCAGCCATTGTGAGCCGCCCAATTCCCTTCGCTGTACTAACAGTCGTTATCTCGGATACGTATCATTGATATTAGCGGCTCAGTAACTGAAAACCTACGCCTGATTCCGGATTTCCTTGAAGCTTCTAGGTCGGAAGGCGGCGAAGGCACTGGGACGGTCGCGTTTGCGGGTCACGCCAAGGCCTCTCGAGAAGCCGCGGTACGAACCGGTTCTGGCCCGTCGCTGCGGTCTCTACGCAAGGGGTCTTGATAGCCGCAAGATAGCTGACATCTCATGGACTCGGCGGTACATGGGTTTGTGTGGCGTACGACACGTTTGCGCGCCCAGGGGATGAACGTTCAACAAACGCGCATGAAATGGTTGAACTCACAAACGTTCGATGATCGTTCCTGTCGCGAGTGCGCCACCGGCGCACATGAGAACCATTGCGGTGCTGCGGTCGGAGCGCTCCAGTTCGTGCAAAGCCGTTGTGATCAGGCGGGATCCGGTGGATCCGACCGGATGCCCGAGAGCGATGGCGCCGCCGTTGACATTAACCCGATCCATGTCCGGCTGGTGTACAGAAGCCCAGGAAAGTGCGACCGACGCGAACGCTTCGTTGATCTCGAAAAGGTCGATGTCGCCGATATTCATGCCGGACCGCTCCAGCAGCCTGGTGCACGCCTGCACAGGGCCGTCGAGGTGGAACTCCGGCTCCGCGCCGACCACCGCCTGTGTGACGATCCGCGCCCGCGGACGCAAACCCGCTCGCTGCGCGGCCTTCTCGTCCATCAGCAGCACCGCGGCGGCGCCGTCGGAGATCTGTGAGGAGGATCCGGCGGTGTGCACGCCGCCCTCCAGGACCGGCTTCAGCTTCGCCAGGCCTTCGACAGTGGTCTCGCGCAGGCCCTGATCCCGTGACACATCGAGCTTTTCGCCGGTGAGGTTGCCCTCTTTGTCGGCTGCGGGGGCGGTGACGGTCAGCACCTCGCGATCGAACCGGCCCTCTGCCCACGCCTGCGCGGCCAGGCGCTGCGAGCGTGCGCCGAACGCGTCCACGTCCGCGCGGGTGATGCCGCGCCGCTTGGCGATTCGCTCGGCCGCCTCGAACTGGTTGGGCAGGTCGATGTTCCACGACGCGGGCCTGCGCGGCCCCGCGTTCTCGCCGACATTGGCGCCCAGCGGAACCCGGCTCATCGCCTCCACGCCACAGGCCATGCCGATGTCGATGGCGCCGGCCGCGATCAGTCCCGCGATCAGATGATTGGCCTGCTGAGCGGAGCCGCACTGGGTGTCGATCGTGGTGGCGCCGACCTGCCACGGCAGGCCCGCGTGCAGCCACGCGACCCGGGTGACGTTGTTGGACTGCTCGCCCGCCTGGGTGACGCAGCCGCCGATGACCTGTTCGACCTGCGCGGGGTCCAGGTGTGCGCGCTCGAGCAGCCCGCGCTGGGCCGCGCCGAGCAGTTCGGCCGCGTGCAGGCCCGACAGCCAGCCGCCGCGCTTGCCGATCGGGGTCCGTGCGGCCTCGACGATCACGGGTGTGCCCATGTCCAACCTCTCTTTATGGGACAGAAAACTGAAACGCGTTCATAGCACTTGTCAGGGGCGGATCTATCCGGTTTCTTTCCTCGTTCTCCCGCCTGTGCTTCAATGATTATAGAACGTGTTTCAGTTTGTCGAAGGAGACATCTGGTGGTAGACACTCGGAATGCCCGGCCGAATCTTCCGGACGGGTTCGACGTCACGGACCCGGACATCTACGCCGAGCGTGTTCCGGTCGAGGAGTTCGCCGAACTGCGCCGGACGGCGCCGATCTGGTGGAACCCGCAGTCCCCGGACGTCAGCGGCTTCCACGACGACGGCTTCTGGGTGGTGAGCAAGCACGCCGACGTCAAAGAGGTCTCGCGGCGCAGCGACGTGTTCTCCAGTTACGAGAACACCGCCATCCCGCGGTTCAACGACGACATCGCCCGGGAGCAGATCGAGCTGCAGCGGATCGTCCTGCTGAACATGGACGCGCCGGAGCACACCAAGCTGCGCAAGATCATCTCGCGCGGCTTCACCCCGCGCGCCATCAACGGCCTGCGCGCGGAGCTGTCGGCCCGTGCGGAGTCCATCGTGAAGGCGGCGGCCGAGTCGGGTTCCGGCGACTTCGTCACCCAGATCGCGTGCGAACTGCCGCTACAGGCCATCGCCGAGCTGATCGGCGTCCCGCAGGAAGACCGGATGAAGGTCTTCTCCTGGTCCAACGACATGACCGGCTACGACGACCCGGAGAGCACCGCCGACCCGGTCGCGGCTTCCGCCGAGATTCTGGGCTACGCCTACCAGATGGCGGCCGCGCGCAAGCAATGCCCGGCCGACGACATCGTCACGACGCTGATCGAAGCCGATGTCGACGGTGACAAGCTCACCGAAGAGGAGTTCGGCTTCTTCGTGATCATGCTCGCCGTCGCGGGCAACGAGACCACGCGCAACGCCATCTCGCACGGCATGATCGCGTTCCTGGAGAACCCGGACCAGTGGGAGCTGTTCAAGAAGGAACGTCCCGCCACGGCCGCCGACGAGATCATCCGGTGGGCCACTCCGGTCACCTCGTTCCAGCGGACCGCGCTGGAGGACACGGAGCTCGGCGGCGTGCAGATCAAGAAGGGCCAGCGGGTGGTCATGCTGTACCGCGCGGCCAACTTCGACGAAGAGGTCTTCGACCGGCCGGAGAAGTTCGACATCATGCGCGCGGACAACCCGCACCTGGCCTTCGGCGGCACCGGGGCGCACTTCTGCATCGGGGCGAACCTGGCCCGGCTGGAGATCGATCTGATCTTCAACGCCATCGCCGACCACCTGCCCGACATCACCAAGGTCGCAGACGCCAAGCGGCTGCGTTCGGGCTGGCTCAACGGGATCAAGGAGTTCCCGGTCGACTACAAGACTTGCCCGGTCGCGCACTGAGACATGGAAAAGGCCCTCGCGCTTCGGTGCGAGGGCCTTTTCGTCCGGTACCGAGTCAGTCGACCGGACGCGCGGTCTTCATGGCGCGATCGACCTCCCAGAACGCCCGCAGCGCGGCGATCTTGCCGTCCTCGTTCACCCGGTAGGTGAATACGCCGTCGGCGTCGATCCGGTGCCCGCCGAGGGTGCTGCGGATCGTGCCGGTGAAGGCGACGTCGTTGCCGCAGGCGAACGAGTCGCCGAACAGGAACTCGATCAGATCGGTCTTCGCGATCGCCTTGTCCCAGAACGCGGCGATGGCCTCCGTGCCGCGGTGGCCCTTGCCCTCCGGGTCGAAGCCCGACGGGCCGATGGGGTCCTCCACGATGCCGTCCTCGGCGAACAGCGCGACCCAGGCCCGCTTGTCCCGTGCTCGCACGGCGGCCTGTGACGCAAGGCCCGCGGCCCGGGCCGGATGCTCGGCGGTGGTCATACGGCCTCCTTCGACCGGTTGATGGGTCTCACCGCGCGGTGAGCACGGGTTCGGCTATGTACTGTCGCGCGAACTTGCGCAGCGAGTCCTGTTTGGCGGCGAGCTCACCGTCGAATCCGATGCCGTCGGCCAGCCAGGGCACCACGATCGCGTCGGTGACGCCCGCGTCCGCGAGGTCCTGATAGCCCGACCGTCCGAAGCGATCGATGCACACCGCCTGGATCTCGAACGGCTCATCGGCCCGGTCGTACTCGGCGCGCAGCGTGCCGAGCTTGCCGATGGTGCTCCGGAGTTCGTCGTAGGTCATCATGGCCGAGGTCCAGCCGTCGCCGACCCGTGCGGCGCGGCGCAATGCCGCGTCGGTGTGCCCGCCGATATAGAACGGCACCGGCTCGCTCGGGGCCGGGCTGATCTGCAGCGGATCGAAATCGAAGAACTCGCCGTGGTACTCGACCATGCCACCGGCGAGCACCAGCTTGATCACCTCGATCATCTCGTCCACCCGCGCGCCGCGGCGCGCGAAGGGCACGCCGCACCACTCGAATTCCTCCGGCGCCCAGCCGATTCCGACGCCGAAACCGAAGCGGTTGCCCGACAGGTTGGCCACCGAGCCGACCTGCCGGGCCAGCAGCAGCGGATTGCGCGAACCCAACTTCAGCACGTTCGTGTAGAAGCGGATGCGGCTGGTGACGGCCGCCATGGCGGTCGCGCCGATGAGCGGGTCGACCCACGGGGTCTCCGGCCCCCAGAACCGGCTGCCGTCGGCGGTGTAGGGGTACTTCGCCGCCGCCGACTTCATGTAGAACAGCGAGTCCGGCAGCGCGATCGACGAGAAACCGCACTCTTCGGCGGTTTTCGCGAGTCCGGTCAGCTGGTCCAGCGGACTCAGCGCGATGCCGACGGTGAACTTCAGCGCGGTCACCGCCGCTCCGATCCGACCACCCACATCGAGAAGTACTGCGAACCGCCGCCGTACGCGTGTCCCAGCGCCTTGCGCGCGCCCTCGACCTGGTAGTCCCCGGCCCGCTGCATGACCTGCTTGGCGGCCTCGGCGAACCGGATGAGCCCGGAGGCGCCGATCGGGTTGGACGACAGCACGCCGCCGGACGGATTGACCGGAAGAGTGCCGCCGATCTCGGTCTCGCCCTTGTCGGTGAGTTTCCACCCGTCGCCCTGCGGCACGAAGCCCAGGTTCTCCAGCCACATCGGTTCGAACCAGGAGAACGGGACGTAGATCTCGGCTACGTCGATCTCCTCGAGCGGGTTGGTGATCCCGGCCGCCTGCCACAGCGCCGCCGCCGCGTCGCGGCCCGCCTGCGGGTTGACCTGGTCGCGCCCGGAGAATGTGGTCGGTTCGGTACGCATCGCGGTGCCGTGCACCCAGGCGACCTTGCGGCCGGTGGCCTCGACCGCCTCGGCGGCGTCCGCGTCGCCCAGCACGATCGCGCACGCGCCGTCGGAAGAGGGGCAGGTCTCGTCGAAGCGGATCGGGTCCCACAGCATCTGCGAGGCGAGCACCGATTCCAGCGTGATGTCGGGCTGCTTCAGGTGGGCCAGCGGGTTCTTGGCGCCGTTGCGGCGATCCTTCACCGCCACCATGGCGCCGATGTGACCCGGGGCGTTGGAGCGCCGGATGTAGGAACGTACGTGCGGCGCGAAATATCCGCCCGCGCCCGCGCCGACCGGCATGGTGAACGGCACCGGAATCGACAACGCCCACATGGCGTTCGACTCCGACTGCTTCTCCCACGCCACCGCGAGCACGCGCTTGTGCACACCCGCCTGCACCAGATTGGTCGCGACGATGCCGGTGGAGCCGCCGACGGAACCGGCGGTGTGCACCCGCAGCAGCGGCTTGCCGGTGGCGCCGAGCGCGTCCGCCATGAACAGCTCGGGCATCATGACGCCCTCGAACCCGTCGGGCGCCTTGCCGACCACGACCGCGTCGATATCGGCGATGGTGAGACCGGCGTCGGCGAGGGCGCGATCGATGGCCTCGCGGCACATCCCCGACATGGAGACGTCGGTCCGTTTCGTCACGTGATGGGTCTGTCCGGTGCCGAGCACCGCAGCTGGCAAGCTCATCGGTTCTCCGATCCCAAGACGGTCACAAGGTTCTGCTGGAGCGCGGGTCCGCTGGTGGCGTGGGCCAGGGCGCGATTCGCCGAGCCCGCGATGATCGCCTCGGCCGCGAAGCCGATGCGCTCCAGGCCCGCGGCGAACATCGGGTTGGCCGCGAGCGCGCCGCCGGACGGATTCACCTTCGTGCCGTTCTTCAGCCCGATCGCCTCGGCGAGGATCAGCTGCTGATGACTGAACGGCGCGTGCAGCTCGGCGATGTCGAAGCCGCTGACGTCGCCGCCGGTGACCGCGTGGGCGGCGGCGGCCGTCGAAGGCGAGACGGTGAGGTCACGCGCACCGAGCACGGGAGTATCGGTTCGATGCGCCATGCCGGTGATCCACGCGGGGCGTTCGCACAGTTCGCGGGCGCGGTCGCCCACGGCGAGCACGATGGCGGCCGCGCCGTCGGTGATCGGCGCGATGTCGTGCGCGCGCAGCGGATCCGCGACGTAGGGCTGGTCGAGCAGGCTGTCGGCGTCACCGTCGCCTGCCACGACGGCCGCCATGTCCCGCTCGGTCCAGCGGCCCGCGTCCAGACCGGCGCGCGCCTGCAGGCCGGCGATGGACCAGGCGTCCGGCCACAGCGGCGCGACCAGGTAGGGGTCCAGCTGCATGGTGAGCACCTGGCGCTGCGTGCCCGCGGAGGACTTGCCGAAGCCGTACACCAGTGCCGTCGTCGCCTGCCCGGAGCGCAGTTTCACCCACGCCTCGTACAGCGCCCATGCGGCGTCCATCTCCACGTGCGATTCGTTGATCGGCGGCACCGCGCCGATGGCGTCGATCGCCGAGATGAACGAGAAGGCGCGTCCGGCAAGGTAATCGGACGAGCCGGAGCACCAGAAGTCGATATCGGACTTGGTGATGCCGAGTCGGTCGTAGAGCTGCTGGAAGCAGGGCACCAGCATCTCGACACCGTTGGTGGTGCCGAAGGTCTCCGGCACGTGCGGCGCGTGGGCGAAGCCCACGACCGCGATGTCGGTGGCGTTGTCAGTCAACGTGCGCCTCTCTCAGAGGTGGTGCTTATAGGTCTCGTAGTCGGCGTCCGGCTCGCCGGAGGGGCGGAAGTGATCCACGTTCTCCAGCCCGTAGCCCCACTCCTCGCGCGGCTTCCACACCGCCTGCACCCGCATGCCCATCCGCACCTCGCTCGCGTCGCAGCCGAGCACCAGGTGCAGCACCGGGATGTCCGCGCCGTCCAGCAGCACGTAGGCCGCGACGTAGGGCGGCTTGATCCGCTGGCCCATGAACGGCACATTGACGATGCAGAAGGTGGTCACGGTGCCGTGATCGGACAGTTCGATGAACTCGTCGGTCGGCCTGCCGTCGGTCGGATTCGCGCCGCGCGGCGGGAAGTACACCTTGCCCGCGGCGTCGGTGCGCGCGCCGATCAGCTTGCCTTCGGCGAGTCCGCGCAGGTACACGGTCTCCTGCGGCGAGGCGGTGTGCTTGTAGGAAAGGTCGACCGGCGTCGTGATCATGGTGACCGGATCGGCCGAGGCGGACTCCACCGGCGCCGAAGCCTCCTCGCCCGGCTCGAAGCAGAGGATGTCGCGAATGCTGCCCTCGGTCTGCTCGGCCCAGCGGGCGGTCACCCGTAAGCCTTTGCGGATGTCCTCGGGTGCGGCGACGTCGACGGCGTGCAGCAGCGTCGTGTCCGCGCCGTCCAGCCGGATCAGCGCCCAGGCGAACGGGCGGTCGAACGGCTGGCCCGGCAGCGGCTCGCGCACCCAGGTCCAGGATTCGACGGTGCCGGTGTCGGCGACGTCGACGAACTCGGTCAGCGGTTCGGCGGTGATCGGATCGTATTCCGGCGGCGGCACGATCACCCGGCCGTCCGACCCGCGCGCGCCGACGATCTTGTGGTCGCGCAATCGGGTCAGAAAGGTTCCGATGGTGGTGCCGACGGAGCGGGTGTAATCGAAACGCACCCGCAGGGGCGCGCTGAGTACCTCGGGCACGGCGCCCGTGTTCAATGCCGTGCCGCTACCACCCGCGATTGCCGTGGATGCAGTATTCCCCTGAGTCACGATATCGAGTAGAACAGGTTCTAACTCTGGTGGCAAGCAGTTGATCGGAAAGGGGTCCGGCGTGAAGTTCGGATTGCAACTCGGGTACTGGATGGCCCAGCCGCCCGCGAACGCGGGGGAGCTGGTGGTGGCGGCCGAGGAAGCCGGGTTCGACGCCGTCTTCGCCGCCGAGTCATGGGGATCGGATGCCTTCGGTCCGCTCACCTGGTGGGGTTCGGCCACGCGGCGAGTGCGCCTGGGCACGTCGGTGGTGCAGATGTCGGCGCGCACCCCTGCCGCGACCGCCATGCACGCGCTCACCCTCGACCATCTCAGCGGTGGCCGCGCCATTCTCGGTCTGGGCGTCTCAGGTCCGCAGGTGGTGGAGGGCTGGTACGGCCAGCCGTTCGCCAAGCCGTTGCAGCGCACCCGTGAGTACGTCGGGATCGTGCGCCAGGTGCTGGCCAGGCAGGCGCCGGTCACCAGCGACGGCCCGCACTACCCGCTGCCCTACACCGGGCCGGGTTCGATCGGGCTCGGCAAGCCGCTGAAGCCGATCGTCCATCCACTACGTGCGGATTTGCCGATCTGGCTGGGCGCGGAGGGGCCGAAGAACGTGGCGCTCACCGCCGAGATCGCCGATGGCTGGCTGGCCATCTACTACGCGCCCCGGCTGGCCGGTATGTACGACGAGTGGCTCGACGAGGGCTTCGCGCGGGCGGGTGCGCGGCGCAGTAGGGAGGACTTCGAGATCGCCGCGAGTTGTCAGGTGGTGATCACCGACGACCCGGCGGGCGAGCTGGAGCGGATGCGCTGGATCATGGCGCTCTACATCGGCGGCATGGGCGCGCCGGAGTTGAACTTCCACGCCCAGGTGTACCGGCGCATGGGGTACGACCGCGAGGTCGACGAGATCGGCAAGTTGTTCCAGTCGGGCAAGAAGGCGGAGGCCGCGGCGGCGGTGCCGGACGAGCTGATTCTGGACACCGCGATCATCGGAGACGAGGAGCATGTCCGCAAACAGCTGCGGGTCTGGGAGGCCGCGGGCGTCACGATGATGCTGGTGTCGGTTCCCGATGTCGCGCAATTGCATCGGCTCGCACCCCTTGTCGAACAGTAGAACACGTTCTAGATTCAATGGGGTGACTGCCTCACCCGCCCCGTCGGCTCCGCACAATCCCCCCGCACCGGAGCCAGTGAAAATTCTCGGTCTGTGGAACATCGCCGAAGCCGAACCCGATCGGATCGCGATGGTCGATCCCTGGGGCCGGGAGGTGACGTATCGCGAATTGGCCACGCTCGCCAATCGTTACGCCACCGGCCTGCGCGGGCTCGGCCTGAAAACCGGTGACGTGCTGGTGAGCATGGTGCACAACTGCGTGGAGGCGATCGCGGCGTACTTCGCGGCCTACCAGTCGGGGTTGTACATCGTCGCGGTGAACTGGCATCTCACCGGTCCGGAGGTCGCCTACATCCTGGCCGACAGCGAGGCGAAGGCGTTCATCGCCAGCGATCGTTTCGCCGCCGCGGCCAAGGCCGCCGCCGACGAGGCGGGGTTGCCCGCGACGGCGCGCTTCGCGGTGGGCGAGATCGAGGGCTTCAAGTCGGTGGCCTGGCTCGGCGCCGCCGACACCGGCCGTCCGTCCGACCGCAGCACCGGCGCGCCGATGCTCTACACCTCGGGAACCACGGGACGACCCAAGGGCGTCCGGCGGCCGCTCACCGGCGCGGACCCCGATGTGGTCCCGGCGCACACCACCGCGTTCTTCGGCCTGTTCGAACTCACGCCCTACGACGACCACGTGCACATCTGCGGCTCGCCGCTGTACCACACGGCGGTGCTGAACTTCGCCACCATCTCGATCAATCTGGGCCACAAGCTGGTTCTGATGGATCGCTGGGACGCCGAGGAGATGCTGCGGCTGATCGACAAGCACCGGGTGACGCACAGCCACATGGTGCCCACCCAGTTCCACCGGCTGCTGGCCTTGCCGGAGGAGGTGCGCGCCAAGTACGACGTGTCCTCGCTGCGCAGCATGGTGCACGGCGCAGCGCCCTGCCCGCAGGAGACCAAGCGGCAGATGCTCGAATGGTGGGGCCCGACGGTCACCGAGTACTACGCGGCCACCGAAGGTGGCGGCACGGTGATCAACGGCGCCGACTGGCTGCGCAAGCCGGGCTCGGTCGGCAAGGCGTGGCCGTGGTCGGTGATCAAGGTGCTGAGCGAAGAGGATGGCTCCGAGGTGCCGGTCGGCGAGCCCGGCCTGGTCTACATGCGCATGGGCGCGTCGAGTTTCGAGTACCACCACGACAAGGCAAAGACCGATGACTCGCGCGTCGGCGACCTGTTCACCGTCGGCGACATCGGCCACCTCGACGAGGACGGTTACCTCTACCTGCACGACCGGCGCTCGGATCTGATCCTGTCCGGCGGGGTGAACATCTACCCGGCGGAGGTCGAGAACGTCCTGATCACGCATCCGAAGGTCGCCGACGTCGCGGTCTTCGGCATCCCGCACCCGGATTGGGGCCAGGAGGTGAAGGCGGTCGTGCAGCCGGCCGACGGAACCGAGGGCGACGACGCGCTCACCGAGGAACTGCTCGCCTTCGCCGCCACGCAGTTGGCGAAGTACAAGATGCCCAAGTCGATCGATTATCTGCCCGAACTGCCGCGCGATCCGAACGGCAAGCTGTACAAGCGCAAGCTGCGGGAGCGGTATATCCCCGCTTCCTGAGGCACCCCGCCGGACGGACGGCGTCGGGCACTGCCCGGCTCGGGTCCGGCGGAGGCGAGGCGCGTCGGGCAGCCGGGCCGCTGGGGCTGTGACCCGGCCGCGCGACGACGTCGAAAACCGAATGCGCCCTTCACGATTACCGTGAAGGGCGCATTCGCGTCCCCGCATTTGGGATCTGCGAGCACGGTATGGATCGAACATGTCTATCAAGAGTGCTCGTATATCGCCTGCCGAAACTCCTCTGCGTGCGGCCCCGAGAGATCGAAGGTGACCGCGGCGGGCTCAGCCGGGCCGTGAGCACCGCGCACAGGTCCGGGAACGATGGAGCGCGCCAGTTCGCGAAGTTCCGTCAGTGACAATGCGCGAGTCCGCGTTTCCAACGGACATGAGACGTGGTCTAAGCCCTGCTCTGCTTAGGAGCACACCCTTAGTCGGGCTATGTACCGGTGCCCCCAGTCGGACTCTGGGAGCTCCGTCGTCTCGATTCCGCTCCGGCTCACTCGTCCGGCGTGTACTCGGCGTACCGCCCCGACGACTTAGGGAAGGTGGCTAATGCCAACTCCCGCGCAGCTTGGATCAGTGCAGCTATGGCCCGGTGCTCCGGACCGAGGTACCGGCCCGCTTCCTCTGTGATCTGTTGGAGCTGGTCTCGTAGCCGCACCGAGGTTTCCTCGTCGAGTGCGCCGGGGGGTTCCGTGGTAGACATACCGCTCCTCTGGTCAGAACCGGTTAGGGCACTTGGAGGTCAGGACCTCCACCGCGCTGGATGCGTTGTTGTAGGTGAACTGGTGCCCCTGAATCTTGCCGCGTATACCGACGCTGACACGCCACTTCCCGGCGTAGCACGCAGCCGACACCGCGTAGGAGTGTCCACCGCCCCGGAACGGTGGGGGGATGGTCGAATCGGTTCGGGTTGCCACACCTGCTACTCGGGTTCTTGGAACCGGATACGTTCATCGGTGCGACGTTGACCGACACCGGCCGGGGAACATTCCGGCTCACCGGTCGGCCGGTCACTGAACCGGAACTACTCGCCCAGCTCGACATAGCGGACGACGAAAAACGCTATAGAGGTTCCGAAGCTAGAAAGGACATTCTACGGTGCTGCTAGTGCCCGATGAAAGGTTCCCGGACCTACTCCGGACCTGCAAGCGGGAACCGTTTCATCTCGAAGTGCTCGACACTTACGCCGAACCGAACGAGCATGAACCGTTCCGGCGATTCCTGGCAGACGAGCCGGATGACTACGCATGGTTCCAGCCGTGGACCGAGCTGATACAGGAGACGACCAGCCGGGGTGTAGCGGTCACACGGGTACGAATCGTCACCGAACCGCACACCGACTACACCCGGTTCGCGCTTGCCGTGGCAGCGCTCAATGTACGGGCCGGCGAAGACATTCGATATCTTCCCCGGCATCATGCCGGGGAAGTCCCTTCGGATGACTACTGGCTACTTGATGACGAAACAGTGGTCTTCTCAGCGTTCGGGGGGTCCGGAGGTTGGTCCGGTGCGGCAACTACCGACCCGCACATTGCCGCGTACTGTCGCGGGCTCCGAGCCCGGTTCTGGCCTCTTGCCACTCCGTTTCCGGAGTACGTCACACAGTGACCGGTTCAGTTGACCAGCAGCGCGAGTATCTCGGGGCGCAACTCCGGGGTATTCGTGTTGCCGCCGGGTTGTCCGGTGCGGAGTTGGCACGCCGTAGCGGATGGGACCCAAGCAAGGTCTCAAAGATCGAATACGGCCGGATACGCCCGTCTCTAGAGGACATCTCGGTGTACTGCCGACACTGCAACGCGGGTGACCAACTAGCAGACCTCCACGCGGCGCGGCAGAGCATCGATACCGCGTACCTCGAGTGGCGGAAGATTCTCGGTACCGGAACCAAGCGCAGACAGCAAGCGTCGATCAAGTGGGAATCCGAAGCTCGGATCATCCGATCGTTTGAACCGGTCTTGGTTCCCGGTCTTCTACAGACCGCCGACTACGCGGCGGGCATCCTGCGGAAGGTGATCGAGTTCCAGCAGATTCCGAACGATCTGGACGCGGGTGTATCCAAGCGGTTGCAGCGGCAACAAGTCTTGTATCAGCGGGATCACTTGTTCCACTTCGTCCTTGGTGAACAAGCGTTGTATACCACCGTTGGCGACGCTCAGACGATGGTCGGCCAGCTCGACCGGCTCTTAGCTGTCCAAGGTATGCCACGTGTGACGCTCGGTATCGTGCCGATGCTGGCACCGTTTGAGACGGCTACCACGTCGTTTCTGATGTTCGATTCGAGCCGTGTCCTGGTCGAAAACATCACAGCAGAGCTGTCGATCACTCAGCCGCGAGAGATAGCGGTGTATCACCGGACGTTCGATGTCCTGGCCGGTCAGTCCGTGACCGGCGAAGCAGCACGGGAGCTGATCCGCAAGGCGCTGGACGCCCGTACGCCCCGACCGTGACCGTGACCGTGCAGGGGGATTCGCTGGTCAGCGGTTCGGGAACCTTCTCCGCGTCGATCTTCGCGCACGGTGCAAGAGGACGGCGGCGCCTACTCGCGCCCGAACAGCAGGGCTCGAAGCGGTGCTGTTCACACGACGCATCCACGGCGCTTATGCCGCGAAGGGCGCCTCGGGTCAGATGCTCTCGCGCAGTTCAGGCGCGAGGCCGAAGAGCGGGAACAGCTTCTCGGTGTCCAGGAAGAAGTTCAGTCCGGCGATGGTGTCGCCGTCGAGTTCGAGCACCGTGATCGACCACGGCACCCACACGCCCGGCTCGTCGCTCGGCTTGTAGTGGCCGAAGGCGGGCAGGCCGTTGGCGCCTTCCAGCCGGACCAGTCGCGAGTCGCGGCAGGCGCTTCCGTGGCCGAGCATGAACGCGGCCACGTTCTCCGGACCGGAGATCCACAGCTCGATCGGCGGCATGGACAGTGCCACATCCGCTTTCAGCAGCGAGGTGAGTGTGTCCATGTCGTAGGCCTCGAACGCCTTGACGAAACCGTCGACCAGTTTGCGCTGGTCCTCGTCGGTCTCGTCGTAGGTGTCGTTGGCCGCGGTCTGGACCTTCGACATGGTGGCGCGCGCTCGTTGCAGCGCGCTGTTGACCGACGCGGGCGACATGGTGAGCGCCTCGGCGGTCTCGTTGGCGGAGAAACGCAGCACCTCGCGCATGATCAGGATCGCGCGCTGGGTGGCGGGCAGGTGCTGGCAGGCGGCGACGAAGGCCAGGCGCAGCGTGTCCTTGGCGCTGGCGTGCTCGGCCGGATCGGCGCCGAAGGCCAGGGCGTTCGGGATCGGCTCGATCCACACGTAATCCGGCTGCGGCGCGGGCAACGGCGAATCCGGCCGCGACGGGCCGGACAGATCCATCGGCCTGGCGCGGCGCTGCGGACCGTCGAGCATGTCGAGGCAGACGTTCGTGGTGATCTTGTACAGCCAGGAGCGGAGGCTGGCGCGGCCCTCGAACGAGTCGTAGGACTTCCACGCCCGGGTGAGGGTCTCCTGCACCGCGTCCTCCGCTTCGAAGGAAGAGCCGAGCATGCGGTAGGCGTACGCGCACAGCTCCCTGCGATGGGTCTCGAACGCGGCGAGCAGATCGGGAGCGAGGCCGGCGGGGGAGGCTGGCGAGTCGTTCATGGGTGTCACCCTGCCACAGGCCACCGACAAGAAACAGGCTCTTCAACTCGAGTACCGCGCTGATCAAGATCATTAAACCTGTGCGGCCTGTGGGACGTGTCACGGTCGTCGCGGCGATGAATCGACCGCTCGCGGACCGTCATATCCGGTGACACGAAAAGAATTTGCTCGAGAGGAAGAGGCCATGAGCAGCAAGATGATCTTCATCAATCTCCCGGTCGCCGATCTGCACCGATCGATGGCGTTCTACGAGGCGCTGGGCTGGAAGGTCAACCAGGAGTTCACCGACGACAACGCCGCCTGCATCGTGGTGGACGACAACATCTGCCTGATGCTGCTCATCAGGGATTTCTTCACCACCTTCAGCAAGCGTCCGGTGGCCGACACGAAAACGGCGATCAACGCCGCGTACGCGCTCGCGCTCGGCAGCGCCGAGGAGGTCGACAGCCTGACCGGCGCGGCGCTCGCCGCGGGCGCGACCGAAGAGGTGAACGAGGACAAGCGGGCGCAGGAGGCGCAGGTGGGCATGCACGGCCGCACCTTCATCGACCCGGACGGTCACCAGTGGGAGCCGTTCTGGATGGATTACCCGGGCGCGAACTGAGCCCGGTGAGGGGTCGCCCCCGATGCGCGTGCACTGGCCGCGCATCGGGGGCGTAGGGCTCGATCCGGGAACTCAGTTTCCGGTGAAAGAGGGCTTGCGCTTCTCCGCGAACGCGCGCGGCCCTTCCTTGGCATCGGCCGAGCGGAATACGGACATGCCGAGCTTGGCGTCGATCTGGAAGGCGTCCTCCTCCGGCATGGCCTCTGTCTCGCGGATGGTGCGCAGGATGGCCTGCACGGCCAGCGGGCCGTTGGCGGCGATCTGCCCCGCGATCTCCAGCGCTTTGTCCAGCGCCGTCCCGTCCGGCACCACGTGCCCGATGAGGCCGATCTCCTTGGCCTCGGCGGCGGTCAGGTGCCGTCCGGTGAGCAGAATCTCGGCGGCGACGGTGTAAGGGATCTGGCGGACCAGCCGCACCGCCGAGCCGCCCAGCGGGAACAGGCCCCAACGCGCCTCGGACACGCCGAATTTCGCGCTCTCTCCGGCCACGCGGATGTCGGTGCCTTGCAGGATCTCGGTGCCGCCCGCGATGGCGGGGCCTTCGACCGCCGCGATCAGCGGCTTGGTCAGCCTGCGTCCTTTGAGCAGCGCCTCGAGCTTGGCCGGATTCCAGCCGCCGCCGTCGATGGTGTCGCCGGGGTGCTCGGAGGTCATGCCCTTGAGATCGGCGCCCGCGCAGAACGCGCCACCCGCGCCGGTCAGGATCGCGACCCGGATGTCCGGATCGTCGTCCACCTGGTTCCAGGCGTCTTTCATGATCGCCATCATCTCGCCGGACAGCGCGTTGCGCGCCTCGGGCCGGTTCATGGTGACGATGAGGACGTGGTCGCGCTTCTCGACGAGGCAGTGCGGCATCGCTGATTCTCCTGACTTCGAGCCTTGTCAGAAACAGTAACACGTTCTATTTTTATGGCTGTGAGCTACAACATAGCGGACCTTGTCGAACATGCCATCGACCTGATGCCCGACCGCGTCGCGCTGGCCGACGACGGCCGCGAGGTCACCTACGCCCAGTTGGAGGAGCGGGCCAACAGTCTCGCTCACTACCTGCAAGAACAGGGAGTCCAGCCGGGCGACAAGGTGGGTATCTACTCACGCAACACGATCGAGGCCGTCGAGGCCATGGTCGCGGTCTTCAAGGCGCGGGCCGTGATGATCAACGTGAACTTCCGATACGTCGAGAACGAGTTGCAGTACATCTTCGACAACTCGGACATGGTCGCGCTGATTCACGAGCGGCGCTACAGCGACCGGGTCGCCGCCGTTCGTTCCAAGACCCCGCAGCTGCGCACCGTCATCGTCGTCGACGACGATACGACCGGCACGATCGCCACCGCAGCGGATTCGGTGGAATACGAGGCGGTGATCGCGCAGTCCTCGGGCGAGCGCGACTTCGGCGAGCGTTCCCCGGACGACCTGTACATGGTCTACACGGGCGGCACCACCGGCATGCCCAAGGGCGTGATGTGGCGCCAGGAGGACGTGTGGCGCGTACTCGGCGCGGGCATCAACTTCATCACCGGCGAATACGTCCAGGACGAGTGGGAGCTGGCCAAGGTCGGTGCTGGCAGCCCGCCGATGGTGCGGTTCCCGATCCCGCCGATGATCCACGGCGGAGCGCAGTGGGCCACGTTCCACAGCCTGTTCGGCGGCGGCAAAGCCGTGATGCTTCCGGAGTTCTCGGGGCACGGCGTGTGGCAGGCCATCGATCAGCACAAGATCAATCTGATCTTCATCACCGGTGACGCCATGGCCCGCCCGATGCTCGACGCGCTGATCGAGGGCAATCCGGAAACCGGTCAGCCCTACGATCTTTCGAGCCTGTACGTGATGGCCAGCAGTGCGGCGCTGTTCTCGCCCGCGCTCAAGGACCAGTTCCTCGAGCTGTTGCCCAACCGGATGATCTCCGATTCCATCGGCTCCTCGGAGACCGGTTTCGGCGGTATCGCCATCGTCGCCAAGGGCGCGACGCACACCGGAGGGCCGCGCGTGAAGATCGACGCGTCCACCGAGGTGCTCGACGAGGACGGCAATCCCGTGCAGCCCGGCTCCGGTGCGGTCGGCATCCTGGCCCGGCGCGGGCACATCCCGCTCGGCTACTACAAGGACGAGGTCAAGACCGCGGCGACCTTCAAGGAGTTCAACGGCGTCCGCTACGCCATCCCCGGCGACTTCGCTCGCGTCGAGGAGGACGGCACGGTCACCATGCTCGGCCGCGGTTCGGTCAGCATCAACAGCGGCGGCGAGAAGATCTACCCCGAGGAGGTCGAGGGCGCGCTCAAGACGCATCCGGAGATCTTCGACGCGCTCGTGGTCGGCATCGATGACGAGCGCTGGGGCCAGCGCGTGGTCGCGGTCGTGCAATGCCGCGGCGAGTCCCGCCCCACCCTGGAAGAGCTCCGCCCCATGCTCACCCAGGAGATCGCGCCGTACAAACTCCCCCGCAGCTTGTGGTTCGTCGACGAGATCAAGCGTTCTCCGGCGGGCAAGCCCGACTACCGCTGGGCCAAGGAACAGGCTCTCTCCCGTCCCGCCGACGACAACGCCGTGGCGAGCGCGAAGTAGCAGTCTGACCGCACGGCCGGCCACCGCGCCTCGCGGGGTGGCCGGCCACTACGGCATCAGCGCCGCCGATCGGTCTGCCGTGGATGCCCCGTACCGGCGAGTGTCAGGTAGAGGGTGCGGTTGGCGTCATCGATTGCGTACCAGATCCGGCCGCCTCCGGTGATCTCGTATTGCCATTGCTCCAATTCCGCGCCGCCGAGTTTGACCGATTTGAGCTCATACTTCAGTCGATGCTGCCGCGAAGGATTCGCCATGCTTCGAGGATCGCTGGTGATGTCGACCCATGCTCGATCGAGGTTTCCCGGGGCCTGGGCCAACAGTTCGGCCCCACCACGCGCGGCATTCGAGCTGTGCACGACAACGCGCCACGGATTGGGGCGCGGTACCCCATCACCTCGGTGCAGCTTCATTCCGCCGTTCCCGGCCGTGTGACCTCGGAGAAGTCCGCCGGGTCGAACGGCCCGGTCAGTCGGCGGGCGAGTTCTGGTTGCGCGTAGATCTCGGCGGTGCTCCGCCAAGCGGCCAGATCGCGGGCGAACGGAATGAACAATCCGGTGTCCGCACCGGCGATGAGCTGGTCCAGCAGTTCGCTCACCGCTTCGGTGCGTCCGGTCTCGGGTAGCCATTTCAGCCAGGGCAGCTCTTCGGCGAAAACCTCTTCCGCCAAAGACCGATTCGATCGGGCGATGATGGCGAGGGTGCGGGCGAGCAGCCGCGTCGCGGCCTCCTTGGCCTCGAACCGCTCCGAGCGAGACAGCACGAGATTCTCCGCGTCGCGGCGCTCCAGGATGACGTCGGCGTCGTCCAAGGCGGGAAACACCGACGTCTGTTTACGAATCAAGTCGCTGAAGGGAAAACTTCTCGCGGTCATGTTCCTAGCCTACGCGACTTCTGAAGTAGTTCAGCGGTTGGCGAGTTCCGACAGTTGGTAGGCGAGGCGGTGGCGGAAGGCCGGGATGCGGGACACGGTGCTGAGGACCAGGTTGCGTACGGTGCGGGCGGGGCGTGCGCGCAGGGTGGCCATCTTGGTCATGCGGTCGGTGAACGAGACGACGCCGAGCGCGACAGGGCGGCGGGTCGTTTCGTAGTCGTCCAGGAGAGCGTCCGGCTCGCCCGCGAGCACGCGGGCCACGAGCGCGCCGAGGGTGGCGGCGTCCTGGATGCCGGTGTTCATGCCCTGGCCGCCCGCCGGGCTGTGCACGTGGGCGGCGTCGCCCGCGAGCAGGATGCGGCCGCTGCGGTAGTGGTCGGCGACGCGGTGGTGCACGCGGAAGCGCGAGCTCCACAGCACTTCGTGCACGCGCACCGTGCCGCCGGGGCCGCGGGCGTCCAGAAGCTTCTGGATGTCCTCCGCGGTCGAGTGCTCGGGCGCCGTTTCCAGGGTGGCGACCACGCGGAAGCGGTTCGGCTCCTTCTCGTCGGGCAGCGGCGCGACCACCATGACGCCCTCCGGTGAGAGGTGCAGGGCCACTTCGTCGCGCGCGATCGGCCAGTCCATCCGCACGTCGGCGAGGACGAAGGATTCCGGGTAGGTCGCGCCGGTGAATCCGATGCCCGCCTGCTCGCGGACGATGCTGTGCATGCCGTCGGTTCCGATGACGTAGTCCGCGCGGATGCTGCCCGGCGCGCCCGCCTCGTCGGTGTATTCGACCGTGACGCCGTCGTTCTCCTCCGCCACCCGGGTGACCTGGTACGGGCGCTGGACCTCCCCGCCCGCCTGCCGCAGTCGCTTCAGCAGCACCGCCTCGGTGGTGTCCTGCGGTGTCATCAAGGTGTAGGGGTAGCGGGTCGGCAGCCCGTCGAACCCGATGGTCGCCAGGGTGCGCCCGCCGTCGTGGACCGTGAAGCGCGCGACGATGTCGCCGGTCGCCACCAGTTCGTCCGCGATGCCGATCTGCTCGAGCACTTCCAGCGTCCTGGCGTGCACGACCGCGGCGCGCGAGGTGTTCGCGCCTTCGCTCAGCCGGTCCAGCAGGACGAAATCCACCCCCGCGTCGGCCAGGGTGATGGCGGCGGTCAGTCCGGCGGGACCCGCGCCGACGATCACGACGGAGGTGGTGGCGGGCAGCGGGTTCGGGGTGGCGGTCATCGGAACTCCTCAGGTCAACGTTTGTAGGCCAACGTTTGTTGACATAACCGTAGCGCGGGCCGCGCTAGGAAGTCAACAGTTGTTGGCCTACACTTGTTGGCATGACCGTAGAGCCTGATCAAGCCCCCGCTCGGCGCTCGGACGCGACGCGTGCGGCGATTCTGGAAGCGGCCCGTTCCCGATTCGCCGCCGAAGGTTTCCGCAAGGCGACCATCCGCGCCATCGCCGCGGACGCGGACATCGACCCGTCCATGGTCATGCGGTACTTCGGCAGCAAAGACGGCCTCTTCGCGGCGGCGGTCGACGTCCGGCTCGATCTGCCCGACCTCGGCTCCGCGGACCCGGACACCCTGGGCGAGCAGTTGGTGCGCCGCTTCTTCGAGATCTGGGAAGAGCAGCCGAACAGGGAGGTGCTGCTGACGCTGCTGCGCTCGTCGATCACCGACGAGGCCGTGGCCGAACGCGTCCGCGCCATCTTCACCCAGCAGATACTGCCCGCCGTCCTGCGTTTCGGGGATCCCGCCGACGCTCCACGCAGGGGAGGTCTGATCGTCACGCAGATGCTCGGCCTCGCCCTGTGCCGCTATGTCCTGTGCCTGCCCCCGGTCGTAGCCTTGACCCGCGACCAGATCATCGCCGAGGTCGCGCCCACCCTCCAGCGCTACCTGACGTCCATCCCGACTGAGTGAAATCAGCGCGCAACGAAATCGGCCCGCACGACGTGCTGTCGTGCGGGCCGATCGGTCTGCCGTGTCGCGCTCAGCCTGCCAGCAACGCGCCGAGGGCGCGGAGGTGGTCGGTGCCCGCGCCGAGGGCGAACTCGTTGTGTTTGGCGGCGGTGAAGTAGTTGTGCGCGATGTGCTCGCGGTCGATGCCGACGCCGCCGTGCACGTGGACGACGGTGTGCGCGACGCGGTGGCCCGCGTCGGCGGCCCAGAACTTTGCGGTGTGCACCGCTTCGGCGGCGGGCAGGTCCTCCGACAGCAGCCATGCCGCTTGGGTGACCGCCAGGCGCAGGCCTTGGACGTCGATGTAGGCGTCGGCGAGCCGCTGCGCCACCGCCTGGAAGCTGCCGACCGCCTTGCCGAACTGCTCACGCTCCCTGGCGTAGTCGGCGACCAGCTCGAGCGCCCGTTCCAGAGTGCCGAGCTGTAGGGCGCTCAGACCGAGCCAGGCGCGAGTGAGGATCCAGTCCAGGATCTCCGCGCCACTGTCCACCGTGCCGACGAGTTCGCCGGGGGTATCGGTGAGTTCGACCGCGAATTCAGGGCTACGGTCGACCACCTGCTGCGCGGTCACGGTCGCCGCCGCGGGATCGACCAGGAACACCGCGGTGGTCCCCGAGACGGTGGCGGGCACCAGAATTCGCTCGGCCCGGTTCGCGAAGGGCACGGTGGTCTTCGCGCCGGTCAGCCGCCAGCCGTCCTCGGTCTCCACCGCGGTGGTGGTGGGTGCGGCGGGTTCCCAGTTGCGCTCCTCGGCCAGCGCGACCGTCAGGATGACGCTGCCCGCGCCCGCCCGCGTGGCCAGCTCCTGTTGCGCCGCGGAACCGAACCGCGCCAGCGCGCCCGCGCCGAGCGCGATCGACCACAGGTACGGCACGGCCGCGAGGTGCTTGCCCAGCTCGCGCAGGATCGCGGTCTGCTCGAGCGAGCCGAGGTCGCTGCCGCCGACCGCCTCGGGCAGCGCGGCCGCGAGCACGCCGGTCTCGGCGAGCGAGTTCCACAGCTGCTGATCGAATCGCTCGTCTGCGGTGTCGAGTTCGCGCAGCCGGTCGGCGGTGACGAGCTTGCCGCACACCTCGCCGGTCAGCCGGCCGAGATCGAGTTGGGCTTCGGTGGGGGTGAAATCCATGGCGTTCTACCTGCTTTCGATCAGCGCGCCGCGGCAGGCTGCTTGAGGGCGGTCATGGCGATGATGTCGCGCTGCACCTCGTTGGTGCCGCCGCCGAAGGTCAGGATGAGCGCGGCGCGGTGCATGCGCTCCAGACGGCCGCGCAGTTCCGCGCCGGGGGAGTCCTGGCGCAGGTAGGCCTGCGGCCCGAGCACCTCCATGAGCAACCGGTACGCCTCGGTGGCCAGCTCGGTGCCGTACACCTTGCAGGTGGAGGCGTCCCACGGGCGCGGAGCCGCGTCGCCGCCCGCGTCGGCCCGGCTGGCGATCTCCCAGTTCAGCAGCTTGAGGTACTCGACCTTGGCGTGCACCTTGGCCAGGTTGAGCTGCACCCATTCGCGATCGATCACGCGGGAGCCGTCACCGGCCTTGGTGTTGCTCGCCCACTCGACGGTCTGGCGCAGGGCCAGCGCGAGCGGTGCGGCCGAGGTGAGCGCGACGCGCTCGTGGTTGAGCTGATTGGTGATCAGCGCCCAG
Organism: Nocardia sp. NPDC051911; assembly: GCF_040681035.1. NCBI lineage: Bacteria > Bacillati > Actinomycetota > Actinomycetes > Mycobacteriales > Nocardiaceae > Nocardia > Nocardia sp. NPDC051911. The sequence goes on along the minus strand of NZ_JBFAXY010000002.1, from coordinate 304,813 downwards.
CCGCCGTTCTCCTGGCCGACCAGCGCGCTCGCGGGCACCCGCACGTCCTGGTAGTAGGTGGCGCTGGTGTCCGGCCCGGCCATGGTGTGCACGGGCGTCCAGGAGAAGCCCTCGGCGGTGGTCGGCACGATGAGCATGCTGATGCCCTTGTGCTTCTTGGCGGTCGGGTCGGTGCGCACCGCCAGCCAGACGTAGTCGGCGTAGGCGATCAGGCTGGTCCACATCTTCTGGCCGTTGATCACGTAGTCGTCGCCGTCGCGCACCGCGGTGGTGCGCAGGCTGGCCAGATCGGTGCCCGCGCCCGGCTCCGAGTAGCCGATGGAGAAGTGCAGTTCACCGGCCGCGATCTTGGGCAGAAAGAACTTCTTCTGTTCCGCACTGCCGTAGTGCATGATCGTGGGCGCCACCGAGTTGATGGTCAGGAACGGCACCGGCGCGCCCGCGATCGCGGCCTCGTCGGTGAAGATCAGCTGATCCATGGTGGGGCGATCCTGGCCGCCGTACTCCTTGGGCCAGCCCAGCGCCAGCCAGCCGTCGTGGCCCATCTGCTGGACCACCTCGCGGTAGACGTTGCCCTGCCCGTACTCGCCGGTCTGCGCGCTCAGGGCCTCCCGGCGCTCGGGGGTGATGAGCCGCGCGAAGTAGTCGCGCAGTTCCGCGCGCAGCTGCTCCTGTTGCGGCGTGTACGCAATGCGCATGGCTATACCTCATGCTTCGTTGGATCGGGTTCCCCCGATCATTGCATATGGACTGAAACATGTTCCAGTATTGATACTGAATCCTCCCGATGACGCCCCGGTGGAGCGGATCGGCTTGTTAGGCTTCGGCCAGAGTGGTGGTAAAGGAGTTGCCATGAAGATCAGTGTCGATCCAGACCAGTGCGAAGCTAATGGAATATGTGTCGGAATCGCCCCCGACGTGTTCGAACTCGATGACGAGGACGTGCTGCACATCGCGAACGCCGATGTGCCCGCCGATCGGCTCGCCGATGTCCAGGATGCCGTCGCGCAGTGCCCCAAGGCGGCGCTGCGGCTGCAGTGAAGGACTCTTGCCGTAAGTTGGAACACGTTCTAGAGTCGGCCGCGTGAGCAATGATCTGAGCCTGGCGGGCCGAGTAGCGATCGTGACCGGCGGCGGCGCCGGACTTGGGCGGGCCGAAGCGCTCGCGCTGGCCGAAGCCGGCGCGTCCGTGGTGGTCAACGACCTCGCCGAGTCCGACGCGGTCGCCGACACGCTCGGCGCGATCCGGGCGCTCGGCGCCAAGGCGGAGTTCGTCGCGGGCAGCATCGCCGAGCGCGCCACCGCCGACGCGCTGATCCGCGCCGCGGAGGAGTCGTTCGGCTCGGTCGACATCGTGGTCAACAACGCGGGCATCACCCGCGACCGGATGCTGTTCAACATGTCCGACGAGGACTTCGACGCGGTGCTCGCGGTGCACCTGCGCGGCCATTTCCTGCTGTCGCGCAATGCCGCCGCCTACTGGCGCGGCAAGTCGAAGCAGGCGGGCGCGCCGGTCTACGGCAGGTTGGTCAACACCTCCTCGGAGGCCGGCTTGCTGGGCCCGGAGGGGCAGGCCAACTACGGCGCCGCGAAGGCGGGCATCACCGCGCTGACCCTTTCGGCAGCGCGGGCGCTGGCGCGCTACGGCGTGCGCGCCAACGCGATCGCGCCGCGGGCGCGCACGGCGATGACCGAGGCGGTGTTCAGTCCCGCGCCGGAGGGGGAGCCCGATCCGCTGTCGCCCGATCACGTGGCCCGGCTCGTGGCCTATCTGGCCTCGCCCGCGGCCGATACGGTCAATGGGCAACTGTTCGTCGTCTACGGGGGGATGGTGGCGCTCATGGCGGCGCCCGTCGTCGAGCGCCGGTTCGACGCGGCCGCGGGGGAGTGGTCGCCGCAAGATCTGGCCGACACGCTGGGCGGCTATTTTGCCGATCGCCCCGATGGGCGGACCTTCTCGGCCTCTTCGCTGACCGAGTTGGGGTGAGCCGCGGCGGCTCGCCGCGAGCGCGCAACTGATCAGCTGTCCAACTGTTGATCATGGGATCGGTGCTTGGTAGACATAGGGACGGGTTATGTCTCACCTCACAAAGGTGGGATCATCACTCGCTGACACCGGTTCCAAATTTATATGCCGATCTTTCGAAAAATTGCACTTCAAATGTGTGAAAACTGCTACCGGCAACACGGTGAACATGTTCTAATCGTTCCGGCGGTGCGGCCACGGTGAGATTCGCGCCGTGTGCTGTGTCGCCGGTGAGCAAGGAGGATCGCGGATGAACGAGGTCCTTGCCGTGCCGTTGCGGGCCGTCGGCGGATTCTTCGAACTCACCGCCGATGTCGCACGCGCCAGCGTGCGCAGACCCTTTCAATGGCGCGAGTTCATCGATCAGTCGTGGTTCATCGCGCGGGTATCGATCGTGCCGACATTGCTGGTGGCCATTCCGTTCACCGTTCTGGTGAGCTTCACGCTGAACATTCTGTTGCGGGAGATCGGCGCGGCCGACCTCAGCGGAGCGGGTGCGGCGTTCGGTGCGGTCACCCAGGTGGGGCCGATCGTCACCGTGCTCATTGTCGCGGGGGCTGGCGCGACCGCGATCTGCGCCGACCTCGGCGCACGCACCATCCGCGAGGAAATCGACGCCATGCGGGTGCTGGGCATCGATCCGGTGCACCGCTTGGTGGTGCCCCGAGTGCTCGCCTCGATGTTCGTCGCACTGATGCTCAACAGCCTGGTGTGCACCATCGGCATCGTCGGCGGATTTCTGTTCTCGGTGTTTCTGCAGGACGTGAACCCCGGCGCGTTCGTCAATGGCATCACGCTGCTCACCCATCTGCCTGAGCTGATCATTTCGGAGGTGAAAGCCGGATTGTTCGGGCTGATCGCCGGACTGGTCGCCTGCTATCTGGGCCTTAATGTCAAAGGCGGACCCAAGAGTGTCGGTGATGCGGTGAATCAGACCGTAGTCTTCGCTTTTATGGCCTTGTTCGTCGTGAACGTGGTGGTCACCGCCGTCGGCATCAAGTTCACGGCGCGGTGATCCGATGGCCTTCGTAATCGAATCCCGCTTTCCCCGTACCGTTCGACGGGTGCGCCGGATGTCGGACTCGCTCGATTCGGTGGGCAAGCATGCCGTTTTCTATGCCCAGGCGCTCGGCGCCATTCCACGGGCGCTGGTGCACTACCGGACCGAGACCATCCGGCTGATCGCCGAGATCAGCATGGGCACGGGCGCGCTGGCGGTGATCGGCGGCACGGTGGTGATCGTCGGGTTCCTGACCCTCTTCGCGGGCGGCACCATCGCCGTGCAGGGCTACAGTTCGCTGGGCAATATCGGCGTCGAGGCGCTGACCGGCTTCTTCGCGGCGTTCATCAATGTCAGGATCGCGGCGCCGGTGATCTCCGGCATCGGCCTGGCGGCCACCATCGGGGCCGGTTCGACCGCGCAATTGGGCGCGATGCGGGTCGCCGAGGAGATCGACGCGCTGGAGTCGATGGCGATCCGGCCGGTGCCCTACCTGGTGGGCACCCGCGTATTGGCCGGGATGATCGCGATCGTCCCGCTCTACGCGCTGGCGGTAATCGCCTCGTTCCTGGCCAGCCGGTTCGCCACCGTGGTGATCTACGGGCAGTCGGCGGGCGTCTACGACCACTACTTCTCCACGTTCCTCATCCCGAGCGACATCCTCTGGTCCTTCGCCCAGGCGATCTTCATGGCACTGGCGGTCATGCTGATCCACACCTACTACGGCTACAACGCCGCGGGCGGGCCGGTCGGCGTGGGTGTCGCGGTGGGCAACGCGGTGCGCACCTCGCTGGTCGCGGTGGTCACGGTGACCTTGTTGATCTCGCTGGCCATCTACGGCACCTCCGGCAACTTCCATCTCTCCGGATAAGCGACATGGCGGAATCGAAGCAAACGGAAAACCGCCTGGTGCGGGCGCTGCGCGGCGGGCTCGGCCTGAAACTGGCCGGGGCGGCGATGGTGCTGGCGCTGGTCGCGATCATGGCGGTCGCGCTGATCATGTTCGTCGGCGGGTTCACGCCCACCGCCACCGTGACGGTGGACGCGCCGCGCAGCGGCCTGGTGCTGGACCCGGACGCCAAGGTGAAGGTGCGCGGTGTTGAGATCGGCCGGGTGGCCTCGGTCGACCACACCGACGAGGGCGCCAGGCTGAAGCTGGCCCTCGATCCGGAACTGCTGAAGCTGGTGCCGTCCAACGCGGACGTCGACATCAGGTCCACCACGGTGTTCGGCGCGAAGTACGTCAACTTCATCGTCCCGCAGCAGCCGGCGACCACTTCGCTGCAACCTGGCGCGGTCGTCACCGCGCAGCGGGTGACCGTCGAGTTGAACACGCTGTTCCAGCACCTGTCCGACGTGCTCGCCAAGATCGAGCCGGAGAAGCTGAACGCGACGTTATCCGCGCTGGGCACCGCGCTACAGGGCCGCGGGGAGAAACTGGGCGAACTGCTCGAGCAGAGCGACGCCTACCTGCGCGACATCAACCCGTATCTGCCGACGCTGCAACAGGATCTGGCGAAGACCGGCCAGGTCACCGACCTGTACGCGGACTCGGTGAACGATCTGCTGCGCACCGTGGACAACTTCACGGTCACCAGCAAGACCCTGACCCAGGAACAGGACAGCCTGGACAACGTGCTGGTGAACCTCACCGGCTTGGCCGACACCACCGGATCGGTTCTGCGCGACAACGAGAATCAGCTCGGCACGGCGCTGGATCTGCTGCGTCCGACCACCGGATTGCTCGACGAGTACGCGCCCGCGCTGTACTGCTTGATCGGCGGCCTGGGCAAGGCGCTGCCGATGGGTGAGGCGGTCTTCGGTGGCTTGCAGGAAGGCGTCGCGCTGAACACCGGCTTCATGTACGGCGCGAAGCCGTACACCTACCCGGAGGATCTGCCCAAGGTCAACGCGACCGGCGGCCCGCAGTGCGGAGGCATCCTGGACCGGGTGCCGGGCAGCCACTCGGACTATGTCGTCACCGACACCTCGGAGGGGCATGTGTACACACCGTCGACGACACTGAGTGTCAACCCGCCGAAGATCTTCCAGATCCTGTTCGCCGGACTACCGGGGGTGCCGCGCCCGTGAAGAACACCGCGACCACCGTCAAACTGGCCATCTTCACCCTGGTGATGACGCTGATCTTCGCAGGCCTGGCGGTCGTGTTCAGTCAGATGCGCTTCGCGCGGGAGAACGGCTACCACGCCGTGTTCACCAGTTCCTCCGGCATGCTGCCCGGGGCGAAGGTGCGCATCGCGGGCGTGCCGGTCGGCTCCGTCAAGTCGGTGAAGGTCGGCAAGGACTATCTCGCGCACGTCGAGTTCGATGTCGACCGCAAGTACCGGCTGCTCACCAGCACTCGTGCGGCGATCAAATACGAGAACCTGGTCGGCGACCGCTATCTCGAGCTGTCGGAGGGCCCCGGCTCCAACCGCGTCTTGCAGCCGGGCGGCACCATCGCCAAGGAACAGACCGCGCCCGCCCTCGATCTGGACATGTTGCTCGGCGGTTTCCGGCCGCTGCTGCGCGGACTCGACCCCGGCCAGGTGAACGACCTGACCAACGCGCTGCTGCAGATCTTCCAGGGCCAAGGCGGCACGCTGGTGTCGCTGCTCAACAGCGGCGGCTCGTTCGCCAAGACGCTCGCCGACCGGGACGCCCTGATCGGCAGCGTGATCAACAACCTCAACGCGGTCCTGCAGACCATCGATGAGCGCGGCGACCAGTTCGCCACCACGATCGCCGAATTACAACGCTTGATCAGCGGATTGGCCGCCGACAAGGACCAGATCGGCGACGCGATCCCGCGCATCGCAGGCGCTACCGGCGATCTGACCGATCTGCTCTCCCAAGCCCGCCCCGATCTGCGGGGCACCATCGAGCAGACCGGGCGTCTGGCCACGAATCTCGACGCCGGGTCGGACACGGTCCAGTGGGTGCTGGACCGGCTGCCGTCGACCTATCGCCAGCTGATCCGCATCGGCTCATACGGCTCCTTCCTCCAGCTCTACGTCTGCTCGACGAACTTCCTGGTGGACGGCCCGAACGGCCAGACGATGAAGATCAACATGCCCGGGGCGCAGACGACCGGAAGGTGTGCGGACAACCGATGAAAGAGCAGCGATCACCCGCCATCACCATCGGCATCGTCGGCCTCGTGCTCGCCGTGGCGGTGGCGCTGTCGGCCCTGCAATTCGACCGGCTGCCGTTCATCCGTTCCGGCGCGACGTTCACCGCCTACTTCGCCGACGCGGGCGGCCTGCTGCCCGGCGACCCGGTCCAGGTGGCGGGCGTTCGATCCGGTCGCGTGGAGGACGTCAGCCTGGACGGCGCGAAAGTGCTCGTCCGGTTCACTCTCGCGGAGTCGATCGTGCTCGGTGAGAAGACTTCGGCGGCGATCAAGACCAACACGGTGCTCGGCCGCAAGTCGCTGGAGCTGACGCCGTCGGGCACCGGCGCGCTGCGCGTCGACGACACCATCCCGCTCGAGCGCACCACATCGCCGTATTCGCTCAACGAAGCGCTGAGCGACCTGGCGGGCACGGTGCACGACCTGGACCTGGACCGGGTCGACCAAACCCTCGACGCGCTCTCGGCGACCTTCGCCGACACGCCCGCGCCGTTGCGCTCGGCGCTGGACGGCGTCACCGCGCTCTCCCGCAGCATCAACGCGCGCGATCAAGCGCTGACGGACTTGCTGAAGCGGGCGCAGAACGTGACGAAGATCCTCGCCGACCGGGGCAACCAGATCAGCGCGCTGTTGCTGGACGGCAACGAACTGCTCGGTGAGCTGGACCGGCGGCGCACCGCCCTCGGGCAGCTGATCGTCTACGTCAACGGACTCGCCCAGCAGCTCTCCGGCCTGGTCGCCGACAACGAGGCGCAGCTGAAACCCGCCCTGGACAAATTGAATTCGGTGCTGGCGCTGTTGCAGCGCAACAAGCAGAATCTCGCGGACGCGCTGGACGGGCTCGGACCGTTCGCCGCGGCCCTGGGTGAGCAGGTCGGCAGCGGTCCCTACTTCCAGGCCTACGTGATCAACGCGGCGAGCAAGACGCTGCAACCGCTGGTGGACGCGCTGGTGTGGCCGCAGCACCTGCCGAGTGATCTGCAGAGCTACCTCACGCCGTCCCCATCGATCGAACCCGCGATACAGGAGCCGCCGCGGTGAATCTCGTACGGAAACTACCTCGCTGGGCGTTGGTGCTGGCCGGAGTGGTCGTCGCGGCGCTCGTGGTCGCCGTCGCGTGGAACGGCATAACCCGGATCGGGACCACCAAGGTCACCGCCTATTTCACCTCCACATCCGGCCTGTACGCGGGCGACGACGTGCGGGTGCTCGGCGTCAAGGTCGGCCGCATCGACGCGATAGAGCCCGGCGCGGATCGGGTGAAGGTGTCCATGACCCTGAATCGCGGAGTCGACGTCCCCGCCGACCCGAAAGCGGTGATCATCTCGCCTTCGCTGGTCTCGGCGCGTTTCATCCAAATCGCGCCCGCCTACACCGGCGGTCCGAAATTGAAGGACAACAGCGTGATCCCGATCGAGCACACCGCGGTGCCGGTCGAATGGGACGACATCAAGGCCGAGCTGTCCAAGCTGGCCACCGCGCTCGGCCCGGTCGGCGACGACAAACAGGGGTCGTTCGGCCGCTTCGTCGACACCGCCGCGAACAACCTCGACGGCAACGGACAGCGGTTCCGCGACACCCTGCGGGAGCTGTCGGCCACCTTGAACACGCTGTCGGACGGCCGCACCGACCTGTTCGGCACCGTGCGCAACCTGCAGAAGTTCGTCGACGTGCTGTCGGCGAGCAACGAGCAGATCGTGCAGTTCGAAGGCAGGCTCGCGTCGGTGTCCTCGGTGCTGGCCGGGGTCTCCTCGGATCTCGGCGCGGGCCTGGACAACCTGGACGCGGCGATCGTCGACGTGCGCCGGTTCATCGCGGGCAGCGGAGCGGAACTCACCGAGGGCGTTCAGCGGCTGGCCGACGCCACCCAAGTGCTGGTCGACAAGCGACCGGAATTGGAACGCGTCCTGCACTCCGGCCCGACCGCGCTGGTGAACTTCTACCAGATCTACAAACCGGCCCAAGGCACCCTGACCGGCGCGATCGCGCTGAACAACCCGGCCGACCCGCTCGGCTTCCTGTGCGGCTCGGTCCGCGCGCTGGAGACCAACGACTCCGATCGCAGCGCCGACCTGTGCGCGCAATACCTCGCGCCCGTGATCAACAGCCTGAGCATGAACTACGTGCCGATCATGACGAACCCGGCCAGCGGCGTGACCGCGTTTCCCGACCAGCTGGTGTACTCCGATCCCAGCCTGGCCGGGCGGGTGGCGAGCCAGAATCCGGCGCAGCCGCAGCCCGCTCCGGTGAGCATCCCGGACGGCCTCGCCGGGCTGGCCATCCCGGGCCTGACAGGAGGAGGGCGATGATGCCGAGGCGGCGGATGCGCCGCACCGCCGCCGTCGCGGCGGGGCTGGCGGTGGCGCTCGGCGTCACGGGCTGTCAGTGGGACGGACTGAATTCGCTGCCCATGCCCGGCACCGAGGGGACCGCGCCCGGCTCCTACGAGGTGCGCGTCCAGATGCCGAACGTCACCACGCTGACCAGGAATTCGCCGGTGCGGGTGCATGACGTCGCGGTCGGCACCGTCTCGAAGATCGAGGTGGAGGACTGGCACGCGCTGGTCACCGTCTCGCTGAACCCGGACGTGCACCTGCCCGCGAACGCCGTCGCCAAGATCGGGCAGACCAGTCTGCTCGGCTCCAACCATCTCGAGCTCTCCGAGCCGACCAATCAGCCCCCCGAAGGCCAGTTGAAGGCCGGCGACGTCATCCCGCTCGCGCGTGCCGGAACCTATCCGACCACCGAGCAGGTGCTGTCGTCGCTGTCGGTGGTGCTCAACGGCGGTGGCGTCGCGCAATTGGAAACCATCACCCACGAGCTGAATTCCGCGCTCACCGGGCGGGAGGACGCCATCAGGGACCTGCTGCCGCAGCTGAACGAGCTGACCACGAACCTGGACCGCCAGACCGGCGACATCATCGCCGCGATGAGCGGACTGGACCGGCTCGGCGGTCAGCTCGCCGAGCAGCGCGACGTGGTGGCGGAGGCGATCGAGCAGATCCATCCGGCGTTGACCGTGCTGGCCGATCGCCGCGCGAACATCACCAGGGCGATCACCGCGCTGGGCGAGCTGAGCGACGTCGTGCGGCGCATCGTCGCGGCGAGCGGCGACGACTTGAAGGCCAACCTGCACAGCCTCGTGCCGGTGCTGAAGTCGCTGTCGGACACCGGCAGCGATCTGACCGAGGCGCTGAAGATCCTGGCCACCTTCCCGTTCCCGATGAAGAACCTGGACCACGCGATCAAGGGTGACTACCTCAACCTGTTCATGACCGTGGACATCACCGGCAAGCGGCTGGATTCGAACTTCCTCACCGGAACGCCGCTGGGCGGACGGTTCGGCGGCGTGGAAGGCGCGCTCGGCAGCTTCGCGCCCGGCACGGCAGCGCAGAACGGCGACCCGGCCACGGGCCCGTTGCAGGCGCCGCCGCCCGCGGCGAGCCAGCCCGCCCCGACGATCCCGGGACTCCCGCCGATCCCCGGCATTCCCGCCATTCCCGGGTTGACCGTGCCCATGCCGGGCAACACCGCGCCGCAAGGGGGTCCGGGACAGTGACACTCACCCGGTTCGTCCGTACCCAGCTGATCATCTTCTCCGTGCTGACGGTGATCGGCCTGGTGGTCATGGGCGGCACCTACGTCAAGCTGCCGGCGATGTTCGGCATCGGGCGCTACGAGGTCACCGTGCAGCTGGCCGCGACCGGTGGTCTCTACCCGACGGCCAACGTCGCCTATCGCGGCACGAACGTCGGTGTGGTGAAGGAGGTCCGGCTGACGCCGGTCGGCGTGGACGCGAAGCTGTCCATCGCCAGCGACTACAAGATTCCCTCGGATGTCGACGCGTGGGTGCGCAGCGTCTCCGCGGTCGGCGAGCAGTACGTGGACCTGGTGCCCGCGCAGAACCGCACGGGCGGAAACCTGCACGACGGCAGCGTGATCCCGGTGGAGCGCACCAAGCTGCCGCAAGACGTCGGCGCGCTGCTCGACCAGGCCGACCGGCTGCTGTCGAGCGTCGCGGACACCCGGCTGAAACAGGTCATCGACGAGGCGTTCCTCGCGTTCAACGGCGCGGGACCGGATCTGCAACGGTTCATCGATTCCGCGTCGTTGCTGGTGCAGGAAGCGCAGGCCAACGCGGAACCGACGAAACAGCTGCTCGACCGGATCGGGCCGCTGCTGGACACCCAGACCCGCTCGGACGCCGCGATCCGTTCCTGGACCGCCGATCTCGCGACGGTCACCGACCAGTTACGCGGTCACGACCCCGCGCTGCGTGGCATCCTGCGCGAGGGCCCGTCGTCGATGCAGCGGGTGACCAACCTGTTCGAGGACCTGCGCCCGACGCTGCCGCTGCTGCTGTCGAATCTGGTCAGCGTCGGTCAGGTCGCCGTCACGTATCACGCGGGGCTGGAGCAGATCCTGGTGGTGTATCCGCCGCTGGTCGCCGCGCTGCTGACCGCCGTCCGCGGTCCGCTGGAATACGGCGCGCTGGTCGACTTCATGGCGCTGGTCAACGACCCGCCCGCGTGCACGACCGGCTTCCTCCCGCCCGACCAGCGGCGCTCGCCGAGCGAGCTCGACACCCCGGACACACCGCCGGGCCTGTACTGCAAGGTTCCACAGGACGCACCCGAAGCGGTGCGCGGCATCCGCAACACGCCGTGCGCCGAGGTGCCCGGTGTGCGCGCCCCGACGCCGGAACTGTGCCGCACGGGGTACGTTCCGATCGGTGACAACCCGCCGTTCGGGCCGCCGCGTCCGGTGGCGCCCGCCGCCGCGCCCGCGAGCGAGCCCCCGGTCGTCGCACCCGCGAGTTACGGTGGCGGCACACCAGCCGCCGCACGGTCGTACGATCCGGCCACCGGCGTGTACATCGGCACCGACGGGCGTACCTACCGACAGGGCGATATCGGACCGGGCGGTTCGGGCGCGGTACCGTCGAGCTGGCAGGCGATGCTCGAGGAGCAGCAACGATGAGTGAGAGCAACGGAGAAGGTCACCGCGCGCGACGGCGTGCGGTGCGCTCGGCCGGGCCGCCGGTCGAGGAGAACGCGACCGGTGGCGTGCGGACCGTGGTCGCGAAGGACCCTGCCACCGCGACCGAAACCGGCGTCGCGGACGGCGGTACGAGTTCGTTTGCGGCCGAGCCGGAGGTCTCGTCCGCTTCGGCGCCGGTCACGGACGACTCGAGCGTCGATGCGGCGAAGGTATCCGTGACGAAAACCGACGCCGAACCCGACTCCGAGGCAACACCGGCCGAGCCCGAAGGGAACAAACGGCGCGGAGTCCCGCGTGTCCTCGCCGCGGCCGCCGCGGCCTTGCTGGTCGTGGCGCTCGTGGCCGGTGCGGTCGTGTCGGTTGTCGCGATGCACGCGACGCACGAACGTGACCAGCGCCGAGCCGAATACGTGGAAACCGCCAGGCAGGCGATCGTCAACCTGACCACCATCCGCGCCGATACGGCCAAGCAGGACATCGACCGGATCCTCTCGCTGGCCTCGGGGGAGTTCAAGACCGAGTTCGACGGCCGGGTCGACCCGTTCACCAGCATCGTGCAGCAGGCCAAAGTGGTCTCCAGCGGCGAGATCGTCGAGGCCGCGCTGGAAAGCGACGACGATCGATCCGGACGGGTGCTGGTCGCCGCCAAGCAGACGCTGACCAACGCGGGCCAGGCCGAGCCGCAGACCAGGTACTACCGGTTCCGGGTCACCGTGTCGCGCGGCGATTCGGGGCTGTCGGTGTCCAACGTGGAGTTCGTGGCATGAACGGTCAGGCCCGGAGGCGGCAGCGGAGCGTGACCACGCAGGGCCCCGTTCATGCCGGAGAGGACACAGCATGAGTATGAACGGCATTCGCGCCAAGATCCTGCTAGCGGTCCTCGGTGTGGTCGTCGCGGCGGCCGCGGTCGTCGGCGGCGTGAACGGCTACCGCTACTGGGATGACCGGCAGGCCGAGCAATCGCGCAAGGACGCGGTCGCGACGGCGGGCCGCACTCTCGAGGCCATGTTCACCTACAACCCGCAGACCGTCGACACCGAGCTGCGCAAATCCGCCGACAACCTCAGCGGCGACTTCCGCGCCGACTACCTGACGCTGATCGAGAAGCAGATCGCTCCCGGCGCCAAGGAGAAGCAGCTCACCGTCACTGCGACCACCCAGGCGGCCGGCGTCATCTCCGCCGACCGCTCGCACGCGCAGGTCCTGCTGTTCCTCAACCAGGTGATGACGAGCAAGGACGCCCCGCAGGGCACCACCACGGGCAGCCGGGTACGCGTCTCCTTGACGAAGTCCGATTCGCACTGGTTGGTGTCGGCGGTGACGCCGGTCTGACGCCGGTCCGCTGGATTCGCTAGGCCGATTCCGATGACACTGTGCGCGGCAGCCGCACCGTGAACGTCGTCCCGGCCTCGGGCGTACTGCGCACGCCCACCTCGCCGCCGTGCGCCGTCACCAGCGCTTGCACGATGGACAAGCCGAGACCCGTGCCGCCGCTGCTGCGGGCGCGGGAGGTGTCGGCACGGTAGAAGCGCTCGAAGACGCGGTCGGCGTCCTCCGCTGTCAGTCCTGGACCGGTATCCGCCACTTCGAGCAGCACATCGTCGGGGCCGGGGGTGAGCAATACCGTCACCTTCGCGTCGGGCGCGGTGTGGGTGAGGGCGTTGTTCAGCAGATTGCTCAGCACCTGGCGCAGCCTCGCCTCGTCCCCGATCACCTCGAGCGTCCCCTCGCCGGGTTCGATCCGCAGCTCGATGGTGCGGACGGGCCCGTCGGCGTGCCCGGCGGAGACCACGGCGCGCGCGTTGTGCACTCCGTCGCTGGCGACGGCGAGCAGGTCCACCGGGCCGAGTTCCAGCGGGCGCTGCGCGTCCAGCCGCGCGAGCATCAGCAGGTCTTCCACGAGCACGCCCATCCGCTGGGATTCGCGCTCGATGCGGTCCATGAACGCGGCGGGATCGTCGGTCGCGCCCTGCCGATACAGCTCCGCGAACCCGCGGATCGTCGTCAACGGGGTGCGCAACTCGTGACTGGCGTCGGCGATGAAACGGCGCATGCGGTCCTCGGACCGGCGGGCCGCCTCCTCGGACGCGGCGGTCGCGGTGAACGCGCGCTGGATCTGCGTCAGCATCCCGTTCAGCGATCTGGACAGCCGGTCGACCTCGGTGTTGGTGTCGCGCACCGGCACCCGGCGGTGCAGGTCGCCTTGGGCGATGGCCGCGGCGGTGCTCTCCACTCGGCGTAGCGGCCGCAAGCTGCGCCGCACCATGAAGTACGCGAGCACCGCCAGCACGGCCAGGACGACCGCCCCGACGATCAGCTCCAGCACCACGAGCCGGTGCACCGTGTCGGTGTTCTGCGTGAGCGGCAGCGCCACTGTCGTCGTGCCCTCCGGTGTGCGCAGCGTCAGCACCCGCCACCGGATCGCTCCTCCGTTCGCGGAGTCGACGGTGTACGGGCCCGTCGGCGGCGTGGCAGGCAGCACCGGCTCCGCGTCGACGGCGAACGCCGGGATGAGGAACGCGCGCCCGTCGGTGCGTATCGAACGCACCCAGAACTGGCTCGGGGCGTGGCGTGGGTCGGGTGGCAGCACCGGTGGCGGCGGCCCACGCCGGGACCATTCCATCGCGCCTCCGCGCAACTGCTGGTCGGTACGGGCGGTCAGCTGCTGTTCCAGGGCCGAAGTGACCACCATGCCGGAGACGAGCAAGCCGAGCCCCGCCGTGAGCACCAGCAGAACCATCAGCGTCACGCGCAGCGGAACGGCGGACAGCCAGCCGGAAACCTTCGCGCGCGCGCCGACGATCCGGCCCCGGCTCATGAACCGCTCTTGCGGTGGGGCGCGCGCATCACGTAGCCGACGCCGCGCAACGTGTGGATCAGCCGGGTATCGCCGGTGTCGACCTTCTTGCGCAGGTAGGAGACGTAGGTTTCCACGACGCCGACCTCGCCGCCGAAGTCGTAGCGCCAGACGTGGTCGAGGATGCGCGGTTTGCTCAGCACGGTGCCCGCGTTGACCATGAAGTAGCGCAGCAGTGTGAACTCGGTGGGCGACAGCGCGACCGGCTCGCCCGCCTTCCACACCTCGTGGGTGTCGTCGTCGAGTTCGATGTCCTCGAAACGGAGGCGCGAGCTTTCCCGCTGCGGCGCGGCGTGCCCGGCGCGGCGCAGGATCACCCGCAGCCGGGCCACCACTTCCTCCAGACTGAACGGCTTGGTGACGTAGTCGTCGGCACCGAGGGTGAGGCCGGTGATCTTGTCCTGCACGTCGTCGCGCGCGGTCAGGAACAGCACGGGCGCGTCGATGCCGTCGGCCCGCAACCTGCGCAGCAGGCCGAAGCCGTCCATGCCGGGCATCATCACGTCCACGATCAGCGCCTGCGGACGGAAACTGCGCGCCTTGTCCAGCGCCTGCGCGCCGTCGGCCGCGGTGTCGACTTCGAAGCCCTGATAGCGCAGACTCACCGCGAGCAGTTCGACGATCATCGGCTCGTCGTCGACCACCAGCACCCTGGCCTCGGGTGTCTGCTGCACGGGGGCGCCACTCATGGCTTCATCGTCCGCTGTTCGCCTGCGAACTTCCTGGACCGAAGCTGGGTGATTCCTGTGAACGTCGGACTCAGCGGTCCTCGGGATAGACATCGTCGTCGGTCAGCAGCGCGCTGCCCGCGACCTGGTCCTGCGCCAGCGCGTCGAGGAAGGCCCGCGCCCAGCGATCAACATCGTGCGCCAGCACCTGCCTGCGCAGCGAGCGCATCCGCCTGCGTTTGACGTCGCGCTCGTCCTCCAACGCCGCGACGATGGCGTCCTTCACGTCGTCCAGGTCGTGCGGATTGCACAGGTACGCCTGCCGCAGTTCCGACGCGGCGCCGGTGAACTCGCTCAGCACCAAGGCGCCGTTGAGCCCGCTGTGGCACGCGACGTACTCCTTGGCGACGAGGTTCATGCCGTCGCGCAGCGGCGTCACCAGCATCACGTCGGCGGCGACGAAGAACGCGACCAGCTCGTCGCGCGGGATCGGACGGTGCAGGTAGTGCACCACCGGGTAGCCGACCCGGGCGAACTCGCCGTTGATCCGGCCGACCTGGCGTTCGATGTCGCCGCGCATCTGGATGTAGCTCTCCACCCGCTCGCGACTGGGCGTGGCCAGCTGGATCATGACCGTGTCGGCGGGATCGATCCGGCCCTCGACGAGCAGCTCCTCGAGCGCGTTGAGGCGGATATCGATGCCCTTGGTGTAGTCCAGCCGGTCGACGCCGAGCAGGATGTTCTTCGGGTTGCCCAGCTCGGCCCGGATCTTGGCGGCGCGCTCGCGCACCGATCTGCGCCTGGAGTGCTCGTCCAGCTCGGCGGAGGCGATGGAGATCGGGAACGCGCCGACGCGCACCGTGCGGAAACCGACCTGGACGACGCCGAGCTTGGAGCGCACGCCGACCGACCCGCGCGAGGTCGGCTGACCTGCCAGCCTGCGCGCCAGATAGAGGAAGTTCTGCGCGCCGCCGGGCAGGTGGAAGCCGATGAGATCGGCGCCGAGCAGGCCCTCCACGATCTCCGTGCGCCACGGCATCTGCATGAACAGCTCGACCGGCGGGAACGGGATGTGCAGGAAGAACCCGATGGTGAGGTCGGGGCGCAGCATGCGCAGCATCTTGGGCACCAGCTGGAGCTGATAGTCCTGTACCCACACCGTCGCGCCCTCGGCGGCGACCTTGGCGGTGGCCTCGGCGAAGCGCCGGTTCACGGTGACATAGGCGCTCCACCACCTGCGGTCGTAGACCGGCCGCACGATGACGTCGTGGTACAGCGGCCACAGCGTGCCGTTGGAGAAGCCCTCGTAGTAGTCGGCCACCTCGTCGGCCGACAACGGGACCGGATGCAGTTCGAGGCCGTCCTCGATGATCGGATCCACGTCGACATTGGGGACGCCCGCCCAGCCGACCCACGCCCCCTTGTTGTTGCGCAAGACCGATTCCAGCGCGGTCACCAGACCGCCCGGGCTGCGTTTCCACCTGGTGCTGCCGTCGGGCAGTCGTTCGAGGTCGACCGGGAGCCGGTTGGCGACGACGACGAAACCGGAGCCAGCACCGGAGCCGGTGGTTTCCGCCGCGGCGTCAGCAGTCGAGGTGTCTCTGGCGTGCTCGGAGTCGTCGGACGGATTCATCTGGTCCACTCACGCATCCTTTGCGCGTTGCTGTATCCCGCTGGAGTTGTGTAGTCGACGTCGCCGTTGGCGTCGAGAACGAGATTATTCGCCTCGAGCGTTCGGTCCAATACCCAACATAGACAACAACATCCGGCATTCGTCCGCGTCCTCGGCGTAGGCCGCGACCACTCGCTGCGCCTGACGCGCCGTTTCGTCGGCGAGTGGTTCCAGATCGTCGTCCGCAATGTCGTTGGCGCTGCCCTTCGCGGCCATCGTCAAGTCCTCCCGGCTCGTGCGCTCTTACCCTGCGAAAAGTCAATGGTATGCGACGCTGGGAGGCGCGCCCGCCGGGGCGTTGGCGCAATGGCGGCGCGCGCCGCCAGGACACCCCGGTCGAAGTGCCTTCCTCGCTGGTCCCTATACCGTGGGGAGCGCAGCACCAACTCCACGAAAGGGTCGACATGCCGCTGGCCACGGTGAACGGGATTTCCCTCAATTATCAGGTGAAGGGTGACCGCGCCAAGGGCTCCGCGCCGCTGGTGGTCATGATCATGGGCACCGGCAGTCCCGGCCGGGTGTGGGAGCTGCACCAGGTTCCGGCCCTGGTCGCGGCCGGTTACCGGGTGTGCACGTTCGACAACCGCGGGATCGCGCCGTCCTTCGAAGCCGCCTCCGGCATGACCATCGACGAGCTGGCCGCCGACACCGCCGCCCTGATCGAATTCCTGGACGAGGGCCCGGCGCTGGTGGTGGGCACCTCGATGGGGGCGCGTGTGGCGCAGGAGTTGGCACTGGCCCGCCCCGACCTGGTCCGCAAGGCCGTGTTCATGGCCGGGCACGGGCGGCTGGACCAGTTCCAGAAGACGCTCTCGCTCGGTGAACACGAACTCGACGCGGGCGGGGTGACACTGCCGCCGAAATACGAGGCGGCGATCACCGCGGTCATGAATCTCTCGCCTGCGACCATGGCCGAGCCGAACGCCGCGCGCGACTGGCTCGACCTGTTCGAGTTCACCGGCGGGCCGGTCTCGCCAGGCATTCGCGCCCAGCGCAGGATGGATCACGATTTCGACCGGGTGCAGGCCTACCGGGCGATCCGGGTGCCATGTCTTTCGGTCGGATTCGCCGACGACCGGATGATTCCGCCGTATCTGTCCAGGGAGATCGCCGAGGTCATTCCGGGTGCGCGGTACCAGGAGGTACCGGACGCCGGGCATTTCGGATATTTGGAGCGGCCGGAGGCGGTGAACAAGATTCTCCTGGACTTCTTTGCGTCCTGATTGCGAGTCGGCCGAGGTGCGGGCATAGGTAACCGCCCAGGCGTAACGTCTTGCTTGCTAGTGTCGAAACAACGCTCGGGTCTGTCGGCGCCAGAGGTTGGAAGCAACCCGGCACCGTGCGAACCAGGAGCGATCCCGTACATAGCGCCAGTATCCAGTGAGGTGAAATTGAGCACCAACCCCTTCGATGATGAAGACGGCCGCTTCTTCGTCCTGGTCAACGACGAGGAACAGCATTCCCTGTGGCCGGCCTTCGCAGAGGTTCCAGCCGGATGGCGAGTCGTGTTCGGTGAGGACAGCCGCGCCGCCTGCGTCGAGTACGTGGAGAAGAACTGGACCGACATGCGTCCGAAGAGCCTGCGCGACGCCATGGCCGCAGACGACGCGGCTCGTCAGGGCTCTGTCTGATCTGCCGCGCCTCCGGCGCGGCGTGTTCGTGACTCCTTGACGGCTCCCGTCCGAGTGACCGCCGCTCGCGACTTCGTCGCGGACGCGGCGGCCACTCGGCTATGAGCTGGGCCGCGAACGGCACATGCTCGATCTCGCTTCGCTCGAAAGCGGTTGTCGGGCCGGTACGGTCGCGTTCGGTGCCGAACGCGGATTCCGTTGTGATGCGGACGGCGTACCAGGCTATGATGACAACCGCTTTCCCGCCTCCTTAGCTCAGTGGTAGAGCACTCGCCTTGTAAGCGAGCGGTCGTCAGTTCAATCCTGACAGGGGGCTCCGTCCAGCCGCTGCGCGTCTGTAGCTCAGTGGTAGAGGCCGTGCTCGGTGTTGTAAGCGAGCGGTCGTCAGTTCAATCCTGACAGGGGGCTCCGTCCAGCCGCTGCGCGGCTGTAGCTCAGTGGTAGAGGCCGTGCTCGGTGTTGTAAGCGAGCGGTCGTCAGTTCAATCCTGACAGGGGGCTCCGTCCAGCCGCTGCGCGTCTGTAGCTCAGTGGTAGAGGCCGTGCTCGATGTTGTAAGCGAGCGGTCGTCAGTTCAATCCTGACAGGGACACCATTCGGCACCTCTGTGGTTGCAGCCCGTGAGGTCTCTGCCGGGCAGGATGCCGCTCGATTCGATCGGCGGCCCCGACACCGCTCGTCGCTGTCGCGGTCGTCTCCGGCTCGAGTTCGGCTGCGTGATTCGGTCGGGCCGGGCGCTTTCGGGAGTCTCCGAGAGGGCGTCACGGTCGCGGCAGGCGAGAGCCGAGGCGGACCGGGCGCACCGCTTGCGCTGCCAGTTGGACGATCTGCGGGCTGTGGCGCGGCCAGAGGGAACGATCGCGGTGGCCGCGGAAGACCTGCCGCCGAACGCGCCGATTCGAATTCGGTGGCTGCGGTGAAGAATTCGTCATCCTGGCCTGCTCCCGAGTGCTCAGCGCAAACGGCTGACCAGTTCGAGAGTGATAGCAAACAGTTGGCAAATCTGATTACCGACTGCCGAGCATGTTTCCCGCTACGAGTCTGTTTGTAGTCTGGTGTGCGCAAATATTTCTCGTGACGAGCATGTTCAGGTCACGCGCAAACACCGGATGGGCCACAAACGGGACATCTCGGCATACTTCGCGCACATTCGGGTGACTCTAGCTCTGTCGGGTTCTCCATCTGCCGAAAGTTGCTTCAGATGTACGAATACAACGCGTTGCCGCCGACCGTTGCGCGGGCTCGTACGACCAAGGGGGCGCGCGATGACTGAGCTGATCGACTTCTCCGCCGCGCTCATCGAGCCGCAAGCGATCAAAGACGCTGGATACACGGGCGTCATAGGCTACTTCAGCGATTCCCGTCCTGGCACGAATTTCGGTGCGAAGCCGCTGCGGCGGGAATACTGCGACCGATTACGCGCCATCGGGCTCGAGATAGTCACCAATTACCAGTACGGCAAGGGGGAGACGTCGGACTGGAAAGGCGGTTACGACGCGGGCGTGCGCCACGCGCGGATCGCGCTCGGTTACCACCGCGCGGCCGGCGGGCCGGATTCCCGCCCGCTGTATGCCCCCGTTGACGCGAATCCGTCGCTGGACGAGTGGAATTCGCTGATCGCGCCGTTTCTCCGGGGCTGGGCATCGGTCGTCGGTCTGGAATGGACCGGCATGTACGGCAACGCCCGGTGCATCGACTGGGCGCTCGAGGACGGCGTCGCCACGTGGTTCTGGCAACACAACTGGTCCGGTGATTCCTCGATCAACGGCGACCATCCCGCCGCGCACCTCCATCAGATCCGCATCGACGCCGACCGGGTCGGCGGCGTCGTCGTGGATGTCGACAAAGTCCTCGCCGCCGACTACGGCCAATGGTCGAAGGCGAATCCGAACTCAGGGGGAACAATGCAGAAGCCCGACTACGTCGAATTGGACCGGATGGGCGACTCCGCGTCCAGCCGCCACGGTGCGCGCGTCGAGAACTTCCTGCTGCATACCCAGGAAGGCAACGGAACCGCCGAAAGCCTGGCCAACTATCTGAACAATCCGGCGAACGGCGTGAGCTACCACTACACCGTCCGCGATGGCGTGGTGGTCGATGTGGTCGACACCGACCTGGCCAGTTGGTCGGTGCTGGACGCGAACTCGTTCACCATCAACCTCTGCTTCGCGGGCAGCCGCGTCGCATGGAGCAGGGACGACTGGCTGCGCATCCGCGACGATATCCGCATCGCGGCCTGGCTCGCGGTGCAGGACGCGCGCAAATACGGCTTCGACACGTATGTCATCACGCCGCCCTACCAGCGGCGCCAGGGCATTTCCGACCACAAGTACGTCACCGAGTGTCTCGGCATCGGCACGCACACCGATGTGGGACCGAATTTCCCCTGGGACGTGTTCGCCGACGACGTGCGCGGCTTCGCCACCGGCGAGCCGAGCGGATCGGAGCCGAACGCGATCAACGATTGCGCGGCGGCGAATCCGTGGCTCGGTACGCGGATCACGGCAGGGGAGATCGCGACACCCGACGGCGCGGGGCGCTTCGCCCAGTTCGAGCACGGGTACATCTATTGGCATCCGGACACCGGCGCGCACGCCATCCCAGAGACGCTGTGGGGAAAGTTCGAAGCATTGGGTTGGGAGGCAGGCCCGCTCGGCTATCCGATCACCGACCGCACCGTCGTGCACGGGGCGGACGGCCAGACGACGGGTGAGGTGCAAGGCTTCCAAGGCGGAGCGCTCTACCGGCGCCAATCGAGCGACAGCGTGTGCTGGGTGCACGGCGCGATCCGCGACCGCTGGAACCGCTCGGGCTACCAGACCGGCCCGCTGGGCTGGCCGACGACCGACGAGATCCCCTGGGACACGGGTACCTACCAGGACTTCGAGCACGGCCGGATCTACTGGACCCCGAGCCAAACCCTGGCCACGGTCGCGATCGGCGGAGTCGATACACCCTTGCACGACGTCGCGAGCTGACCGATAGATAGAGAAAGGTAAGGGTCGACCGCGACGAGCGGTCGGCCCTTACCAAAACCGAGGCGACGACTGATCTCGTACGAACATGGGTAACTCACCGGGTACTCCCAGAACCTACGTGGCACGCAACGCAGGACCTGAACGCAAATCACGCACCACCCGACCAGTACGGCCTGAATACCCGGAGAGGCGGATCAGCCTGGGACGTTGTCGCCGTGGCCGAGGTCGCGCAGCGCCTGCTTGATCTTGGCCTGGGCCTCGTCCAGGGACTCCGGACTCGGGTTCGGGTCGGCGCCGGAGATGTCGAAGTCACCCAGCGAGAAGGCCGGGAACACGTGGACGTGCAAATGCGGCACTTCCAGACCGGCGATCAGCAGACCGGCGCGCGGCGCGGCCCAGGCCGCGCGCACGGCCTGGCCGATCTTCTGTGCGACGGCGGTCAGCCGGGCGAGGGTGTCGGTGTCGATGTCCTGCCAGTGGTCGATCTCCTTGCGGGGCACCACGAGGGTGTGACCGGGAGTGACCGGGGCGATGGTGAGGAAACCGACGAACTCGTCGTCCTCCCAGACGAAACGGCCCGGGAGCTGACCGGCGATGATCGCGCTGAAGACAGAAGCCATGTCCCGCAGCGTAGACCGGCCCGTGTGCCCAGGCGCCGGACCGCCCCGCGCTACACCGCGACGAAATGCGACAGGATGCCCTGCACCTCGTAGATGTCCACCTGCCGGTTGAACCGCTTCAGCAGCGGCTCGTCGCCGCCCGAGATCCAGATGGCCAGCTCCGCGTCCAGATCGAAGGTGCCCGCGGTCTCCACCGAGAAATGGGTGATCGCGCGATAGGGAACGCTGTGGTAGCTCACCTTGCGGCCGGTGACGCCCTGCTTGTCGATGAGGATCAGGCGGCGGTTCGTGAACAGCATCGCGTCGCGGACCAGCAGGTACGCGGCATAGACCTGTTCGCCGTTGCCGAGGAGCTTGGCGTACTCCTGTTGCGCCTGCCCCGGATCGATCCGGCCGGCGTTGCCCATCAGTCCGTCGATCAGACCCATCTCAGCACTTCCTTCGGGTGCTCCGGCGGCACGAGTGGTCAGGCCCCCGCTCGTGCCGGAAAGGACGACAGTGGTCGGTGTGGGCCGTGTCACGCCCCACATCCGTTGTCCCCTTTCATCATCCCCTCCGCGCGCACCGGCAGCGGCGAAGACGCCGAACGGCTCGTTTAGGCTGTCTGCCGTGCGTGTACTCGTCATCGGTTCCGGAGCCCGTGAACATGCCCTCGTCCTGGCGCTGCGCCGGGACCCCGCGGTGACCGCGCTCTTCGCCGCCCCCGGCAACGCCGGGATCGCCCAGCACGCGCAGGTCCGCCCGGTCGACCCGTGCGCCGCCGAGGACGTGGTCGCGCTGGCCACCGAGGTGGACGCCGACCTGGTGGTGATCGGCCCCGAGGTCCCGCTGGTGCTCGGCGTCGCCGACGCGCTGCGGGTGGCGGGCTTCCCGTGCTTCGGTCCGTCGGCCGCGGCCGCCCGGATCGAGGGCTCCAAGGCGTTCGCCAAGGATGTGATGGCCGCCGCGGGCGTGCGCACCGCGCACAGCGAGGTGGTGGACAACCCGGCCGAGCTGGACGACGCGCTGGACCGTTTCGGTCCTACCTGGGTGGTGAAGGACGACGGACTCGCGGCGGGCAAGGGCGTGGTGGTGACCGCCGACCGCTCCGCCGCGCGCGAGCACGGGGCCGAACTGCTCGAACAAGGCCACCCCGTACTGCTGGAATCGTTCTTGGACGGACCGGAAGTCTCGCTGTTCTGCCTGGTCGACGGCGAGACGGTGGTTCCGCTACTGCCCGCGCAGGACCACAAGCGCGTCGGTGACGGCGACACCGGCCCCAATACCGGCGGCATGGGCGCGTACACGCCGCTGCCCTGGCTGCCCGCGCAGACCGTCACCGCGATCGTCGACGACGTGGTGAAACCCGTTGCCGCCGAGTTGGTGCGGCGCGGCAGCGGCTTCTCCGGCCTGCTCTACGCGGGGCTGGCGATCGGCGCGGCCGGGCCCGCCGTGGTCGAATTCAATTGCCGCTTCGGCGATCCCGAGACGCAGGCGGTGCTCGCGTTGCTGGAAAGCCCGCTCGGCGAACTGCTGCACGCCACCGCCACCGGCACGCTGGCGCAGGTCGCCCCGCCGCGCTGGCGCGACGGCTCCGCGATCACCGTGGTGCTCGCCGCGGAGAACTACCCGGGGCGCCCGCGTCTCGGCGACGCGATCTCCGGCGCGGGCGAGGGCGCGTCCGACGAGAACGCGACGGTGCTGCACGCGGGCACCACGCAGCGCGAAGACGGCGCCCTGCTCTCCGCGGGCGGGCGGGTGCTGAACGTGGTCGGCGTCGGCGCCGACCTTTCCGAGGCCCGCGCCCGCGCCTACGACCGCATCGCCGCGATCAAACTGCCGGGCAGCCACTACCGCACGGATATCGGCTTGGCCGCCGTCGAGAACCGCATCGAGGTCTGAGCGGGCGGCTCGGTCGGCGCAGGCCTTGGTGGCCGCGCAGCAGAGCCGACGGATCGGGGTAGAACCGGCTCGGTCGGTGCAGGCGCTGGTCGCCGTACAGCAGAGGCAGTGGATCGGGGTCGCACCGGTCCGGTCGGTGCAGCCGCCCTGGTCGCCGTACAGCAGAGCCGACGGATCGGGGTCGAACCGGCTCGGTCGGTGCAGCCGCCCTGGTCGCCGTACAGCAGAGCCGACGGATCGGGGTAGAACCGGCTCGGTCGGCGCAGGCCCTGATAGCCGCCCAGCAGACGGCAGTATGGGGCTCGAACTGCTGAGCCTGCTACTGGTCGGGGCCTGGTCCGCGGCGTCGATCTCCTATGCCGCTACGTGGCCGACCGTCGTCCACACCAGCGCAGGGCCGGTCCTCGCCGCAGGTGCGTGGAACCGCTCCTGTGCCGACGGTTGCGCGTGCCCCGATGCCGCTCGAGCCACCGGGTGCGTCGCGGTTCAGCCGAACGTGAGTCCGCGCACCGCCAGCCACTGCTGCGGGTCCACGTGCTGTCCGCCGACGATCACCTCGAAGTGCAGGTGCGGACCCGTCGAGTCGCCGCGGTTGCCCATGCGGGCGATCTGCATCCCCGCGGGCACCCGCTCGCCGACCGAGACGAAGAAGTCGTACATGTGCCCGTAGACGGTGATGCTGCCGTCATCGTGGCGGATTCGCACCCACAGGCCGAAGCCCTGCGCCGGTCCCGCGTCGATGACGGTGCCGTCGGCGACCGCGTAGATCGGGGTGCCGATCGGGCCCGCGATGTCGATGCCGTTGTGGAACGTGCCCCAGCGCGAGCCGAAGCCGGAGGTGAAGACGCCGTGGGCGGGTAGAACGAAGCCCCGGCCGCCCGGCAGCATCGCCCCGGGCTGCACCGGTGCGGTTCCGGTCATCCACGGCTGCTGCTCACCGGCGACGGCGGCGGCGGCCTCGGCCTTCGCGCGTTCGAGGGTCGCGCGTGCGGCGGCCGCGACCACCGCCTGTTCGCGCAGCCGCTCACCGTTGGCGATGGCGTTCAGCAACCTGGTCACCGAGGGCGGAGTGTTCTGCATCTGCGGTGGATATGCGACGGCGACGAGCTGGGCGGCGTCCGGCGCGGGCGTGCGATCGGTGACCGTCCCGGCGAACGACATGTCGCTCGCGGCGAACACCGCGGTCGCCGCGAGCCCGCCGAGCAGCACCTTGTGCTTGCGCGCCAGTCCGAGCAACGCCTCGCCGCTGGGTTTGCGGCGCCACAGGTCACGGGGATCCGGCCTGCGCCGCCACCAGGCCTGCAGGTGGCGGCGGCGCGCCCACAGCACGCGCGGATCGAGTCTCCCGAAAAGTCGAGGTCGGGAACGTCGCGGTAGGCGCGCACGCCAGTCGCGCGGAATGACGCCTATGCCGGCTACTCCGCGCACTCGGTCGAGTCCGTCTCGTCGAGACTTATCGAGCATCGGGTAGACCATAACCGCGACTGCGCGGTGAAGCGTGCTCTACCGTCTGTCGAGTGTCCAGAGAATCTCGCCGGTCGACCATTCCACCTTTCTACGTGATGGATGTGTGGAAAGCCGCCGCGGAACGCGCCCGGACGCACGGTGATGTGCTCGTACTCGCGGCGGGGCAGCCGTCGACGCCTGCGCCCGCGCCGGTGCTGCGCGCGACCCAACTGGCCATTCAGTCCGAATTGCTGGGCTATACCGAGACTTTCGGCATCCTGGCGATTCGGGAAGCGATCGCCGAACATCATCGGGAGACCTATGGTTATCAGGTCGATCCGGACGACGTCGTCGTGACGACCGGCTCGTCCGGCGCCTTCTCGCTGATCTTCCTCGCCGCGTTCGACCCCGGCGACACCGTCGTGGTCGCGCGTCCGGGCTATCCGGCCTACCGCAACACGCTCGCCGCGCTCGGCTGCCGCGTGCTGGAGCTGGACTGCGGCGCGCAGACCAGGTTCCAGCCCACCGTCGCCATGCTCGAAGCGCTTCCGGAGCCGCCCGCCGGTCTGGTGGTGGCCAGCCCTGCCAACCCCACCGGCACCATGATCGCCCCGGCGGAGCTCGCGGCGCTGGCCCGCTGGTGCGAGGAGCACGGCACGCTGCTGATTTCCGACGAGATCTACCACGGCATCACCTATGACACGGGGGCCGACAGCGCGACCTCGTCGGCGTGGGAAACATCGCGGGAAGCGGTGGTGATCGGCTCGGTCTCCAAGTACTTCTCCATGACGGGTTGGCGGCTGGGCTGGATGCTGGTGCCGAGCGGGTTGCGCCCCGCGTTGCAGCGCCTGGCCTCGAACCTGACGGTGTGCCCGCCCGCGATCTCGCAGTACGCGGCGCTGCACGCGTTCGGCGCGGAGGCCAAGGCGGAACTCGACGGGCACGTCCGCCGGTACGCGGTGAACCGCAGGTTGCTGCTGGACGGACTGCCGAAACTGGGCATCACCGACCTGGCCCCGGCCGACGGCGCCTTCTATGCCTACGCCGACATCGGCCACCTCACCGACGACTCCCGCGCCTGGTGCGCCGACGTGCTGAACCACACCGGCGTCGCGCTCGCACCGGGAGTGGATTTCGACACCGTCAACGGACACCGAACGGTACGTTTCTCGTTTGCCGGAGCCACCGCCGACATCGAGGCGGCGCTGCTGTGTCTAGGGCACTATCTACGCGTTTGAAAGCTTTGCCCGGCAAGAACTTTTCGCAGTTCGGCACCCCGGCCGCGCGGATGCGGTAAAACAACGATGGTTGCTTTTCCTCGCTGATTTCCCCTGGAAGAACTGATGACGACTGGCACGATGGCACGGTGATCACCGCGACGACCCCGAAAGGCGAACGGCGTCGCCAGGCTTTGATAGCCGCCGCTGCCGAGCTGTTGCTCGAAGGCGGATTCGAGGCGGTGCGGCATCGTTCGGTTGCGACGCGCGCTGATCTGCCTCTGGCGTCGACCACCTACTACTTCGAATCGCTGGACGACCTCATCGCGCGAGCGGTCGAGTTCAGCGGCAACGCCGAGTTGGACGCGATGCGCAGGCGCGTCGGCGAGGTGAGCCACCGCCGCCGCGGCGCGGAGGCCACCGTCGACCTGGTGCTCGACCTGCTGGTGGGCAGCGACGGGGCCGACGAGGGCGCGCGCGAGCAGCTCATCGCCCGCTACGAGCGATCGGTCGCGTCGGCGCGGCACCCCGAGCTACGCGAAGTCCAGCTACGGCTGCGGGCCCAGCTGGACGAGCTGCTGGCCGACGTGCTGCGCCGATCCGACCGGATGGTGCGGCCGGAACAGTTGCGCCGACTCGTCGCGGTGGTGGACGGAGCCGTGGTCGCCGCGCTCACCGAGATGGACCCGGAGCCCCGGCGGATGGCTCGCGGCGCGCTGCTGGAAGTGATCGACATCGTCGCGCCCCCGGCGCGGTCGGCGCCTCCGGAGGCGGCGGCCTACGCGGCCGCGGACAGCCCCGTGCGTGCCACGCCCCAGCAAGTGGATCGTTACCGAGCACTAGACTGACCGGACGTGAGCATCGTCCCCAATGTCCTCGCCACCCGCTACGCCAGTCCCGGGCTGGTGCATCTGTGGTCGCCGGAGCACAAAGTCGTACTCGAGCGGCGGTTGTGGCTGGAGGTGCTGCGGGCACAGGCGGAGCTGGGCGTCGACGTGCCCGACGGGGTGATCGCCGACTACGAGCGGGCGCTCGACGAGGTGAATCTGTCCTCCATCGCCGAACGTGAGCGGGTCACCCGACACGACGTGAAGGCGCGCATCGAGGAGTTCAACGCGCTGGCCGGGCACGAGCACGTGCACAAGGGCATGACCAGCCGCGACCTCACCGAGAACGTGGAGCAGCTGCAGATCCGGCTCTCGCTCGAGCACGTGCACGCGCACGGCGTCGCGATCGCCGCGCGACTGGCCGAGCGCGCCGCGGAATACCAGGCGTTGGTGATGGCGGGCCGCTCGCACAACGTCGCGGCGCAGGCCACCACCCTCGGCAAGCGGTTCGCCTCCGCGTCCGACGAATTGCTGATCGCGCTCACCAGGCTGCGCGAGCTGATCGACCGCTACCCGCTGCGCGGGATCAAGGGCCCGATGGGCACCGCGCAGGACATGCTCGACCTGCTCGGCGGCGACCCGGCCAAGCTCGCCCGGCTGGAGCAGCAGGTCGCCCGGCACCTGGGTTTCGCGACCGTGCTCACCAGCGTCGGCCAGGTCTACCCGCGCTCGCTGGATCACGATGTGCTGTCCACGCTGGTGCAAGTGGGCGCGGGCCCGTCCTCGTTCGCGCACACCATCCGGCTCATGGCCGGGCACGAGCTGGTCACCGAGGGTTTCCAGCCCGGGCAGGTGGGCAGCTCGGCGATGCCGCACAAGATGAACACCCGCTCCTGCGAACGGGTCAACGGTCTGCAAGTGGTGCTGCGCGGTTACGCCTCGATGGCGGCCGAGCTGGCCGGTGCGCAGTGGAACGAGGGCGACGTGTTCTGCTCGGTGGTCCGCCGCGTCGCGCTGCCGGACGCGTTCTTCGCCATCGACGGGATGATGGAGACCTTCCTCACCGTGCTGGCCGAGTTCGGCGCCTACCCGGCGGTGATCGCCCGCGAACTGGACCGGTACCTGCCGTTCCTCGCCACCACGCGCATCCTCATGGCAGCCGTCCGGACCGGTGTCGGCCGCGAGACCGCGCACGAGGTGATCAAGGAGCACGCCGTCGCGGTCGCCTTGGCCATGCGCGAGCAGGGTCGCGAACCCGACCTCCTGGACCGCCTCGCCGCCGACCCGCGCCTCCCGCTCGACCGCCCCGCCCTCGACGCGGCGCTGTCCGACAAGTCCGTCTTCGTCGGCGCCGCCGAAGCCCAGGTCGCCGAGGTGATCGGCCAGGTGCAGAAACTCGTCGACCGGTACCCGGACGCGGCCCGATACTCGCCGTCACCGATCCTCTAGCGGACTGCGCCTTTCGCGGCGAAATCCTTCGTCGCGCGGGCGGGAACCGGAAGGGATTGCGTAGCACGAAGACACAGACGACCGCATAGGCTGCGAGTCGTGAATCCCTACACGATTTTCGCCGATATCGTTGCCGGGCGGGCGCCGTCGAGCAAGGTCTACGAGGACGACGATGTCGTGGCGTTCATGGACATTCGGCCCATGACGCCGGGGCATCTGCTGGTGGTGCCGAAGGTGGCGGCGCGCAGTCTTGCGGAGCTCGATCCGGTCGTCGGGGGGAAGTTGTTCCAGGTGGGGCAGCGGCTCGCGGCGGCGTTGCGGGCCAGTGAGGTGGGGTGCGACGGGGTGAATTTCTTTCTGGCGGATGGAGTTACCGCCGGGCAAGAGGTATTCCACGTCCACTTGCACGTGATCCCGCGTACTCCGGGCGACGGGTTCGGCTTGCGCGGCCGCCCGACCAGTCCGCGGCGGGAGGATCTGGACTACCTGGCCTCCTCGATCCGCGGCGCGCTGGACTGAGCTCGCCGCCGCTCGGCTCATGGTCGGCGATCATCGCCGAGGCGTCATCGATCGGCGCGGTGATGTCCCGGCCTCTCGGGTTTTCGCGGGACGCGAGGAATCGGCCGCGCCCGCGTTTCCCGTAGCGACGAGTCAGTCGCGCACCAGTTCGGCCGCGGTCCAGTTCGGATAGTCGCTGTAGCCCTCGGCGGTGCGGCCGTACAGGTATTCCTCGCGGATGGGAGCCAGCGGCAGGTCATGCCGAATGCGGTGCACGAGATCGGGATTCGAGATGAACTGCCTGCCGAAGGAAACCAGGTCGGCGTGACCGGCGCGCAGCACCTGTTCCGCGCCCGCCGCCGTGGTCGGCTCGCGATTCTCGCCGATGTTCGCGATGAGCGTGCCGTGCCAGCGCGGCCGCAGGTCGGCCAGCGCCGGGTAGCGGTCGTTGTCGGTCAGGTGCAGGTAGGCCAACTCGCGCCGATCGAGCTCGCTGACGAGTGCGCGGTAGAGCGGGGCCGGGTCCGCCTCGTACATGTTGAACTGGGGATTGCCCGGCGAGAGCCGGATGGCGGTGCGGTGCGCGCCGATGGCCTCGCTCACCGCGTCCACTACCGCGAGGGGCAGCCGCATGCGGTTGGCGATCGAACCGCCGTATTCGTCGTCGCGCAGGTTGGTGTTGTCGGCGAGGAATTGGTGCAGCAGATAGCTGTTCGCGCCGTGGATCTCGACGCCGTCGAAGCCCGCTGCCACGGCATTGCGCGCGGCGGCGGCGTAGTGCTCGATCGTGGCCTCGATATCCGCGTGATCGAGTTCGGCGGGAGTGATCGGATCGGCCTTGCCGCCGTCGATCAGGTGCACTCTGTCGTCGTCCAGCACCGCCGACGGTCCGGCCGGCCAGGATCCATCGATCCGGGCGAGCGGATGACCCTTGCGCCCGCCGTGCATGAGCTGCGCGAAGATCCGTCCGCCGCGCGTGTGCACCGCCTCGGTGACCCGGCGCCACGCCGCGACGTGCGCGGGCGTCTGCAAGCCGGGCACCCACGCTTCGCTCTGGCCGGTCGAATGCGGCCAGATGCCCTCGGTGACGATGAGTCCCGCCGTGGCGCGCTGGGCGTAGTAGGCGGCGACGTCGCCGGTCGGCGAGCCGTCGGGCAGCGAACGCAGCCGGGTCATCGGCGCCATGACGATCCGGTTGGGGAGGTCGAGCGGGTGGTTGCGGTATTCGGTCAACAGCAGCATGGCTGTACCGTAAAACCTGACATTGATGTTAGGTCAAGGAGCGATGGTGCGGATCGGTGAACTCGCCGAGCGGACCGGCGTGAGCGTCCGGTCGCTGCGGTACTACGAGACCAAGGGACTGCTGGCCTCGGAGCGGACCTCCGGCGGGCAGCGAGAGTACGCGGAGACGGCGGTCGACCGCGTCCGGCGCATCCAGCAGATGTTCGCCGCCGGCCTGCACAGCGACACGATCGGCGAACTGCTGCCGTGCATCCACGACGTCGACGGCACGCCCAACGCCAGGGCGACGCCGTTCCTGGTGGAAAAGCTCACCGAGGAGCGCGCCAGGATCGATCAGGCGATGCGCGATCTGCGCCGGACCGGTGACGTGCTCGACGGCATCATCCAGGCGGCGGGCGGCGAGGCATCCGAACAGTAGGGTGGACGCCATGGCTCTCGACAGCGGAACGATCTCCGAACCCGGTAGCGGCGCGGTGGCGCCGCCGGTCGCCAAGACGGTGCCCACCGAGCGGGTGCACCACGGCGACGTGTTCGTCGACGAGTACGAGTGGCTGCGGGACAAGGACAACCCCGACGTCATCGCCTACCTGGAGGCGGAGAACGCTTACACCGAGGCGCAGACCGAGCACCTGAGCACGCTGCGCGAGACGATCTTCGACGAGATCAAAGCGCGCACGCAGGAGACCGATCTGTCGGTGCCAACCCGGCTGGGCGACTACTGGTACTACTCGCGCAGCTTCGAGGGCAAGCAGTACGGCGTGCACTGCCGGTGCCCGATCGCGGCGGGCGCCGAAGGCATCGACGCGTGGACTCCGCCGCAGCTGAACGCCGAGACCGAGGTGCAGGGCGAAGAGGTGCTGCTCGACAGCAACGAACTGGCCGAAGGACACGATTTCTTCTCGCTCGGCGCGTTCTCGATCAGCCATGACGGCACGCTGCTCGCCTACTCGGTGGACAACGTCGGTGACGAGCGGTACGTGCTGCGCTTCAAGGACCTGCGCACCGGCGAACTGCTCGGCGACGAGATCGCGGGCACCGCTCCGGGCGCGACCTGGTCGCTGGACGGTAGCCACGTCTTCTATCAGACCGTCGACGAGTCGTGGCGGCCCGATACGGTGTGGCGGCACCGGCTCGGCGCCACCGATCCCGACGTCAAAGTGTTCCACGAACCCGACGAGCGCTATTGGGTCAGCATCGGCGCGAGCCGCTCGGAGAAATACCTGATGATCTGGGTCGGCTCCAAGATCACCAGCGAGGGCTGGGTCCTCGAGTCCGACGATCCCGAGGGCGAGTTCCGTGTGCTGCTGCCGCGCCGCGAGGGCGTCGAGTACTCCGCCGAGCACGCGGTGATCGGCGGCGAGCACCGCTTCCTGATCCTGCACAACGACGTGGTCGACGGCGTCAAGGCGGAGAACTTCGTGCTCGCCGAGGCGCCGGTGGACGACCCGTCGAACCTCACCCAGCTGATCGGCCATCGCGAGGACGTGCGGCTGGAGGATATCGACGCGTTCCGCGACCACCTGGTGCTCAGCTACCGGCGCGAGGCGCTCACCCGGATCGCGGTGTGGCCGCTGACCGACTCCGGTTACGGCGAGCGCCGGGAACTCGACTTCGATCTGGAACTCTTCGCGGTCGGCGTCGGCTCCAACCCGGAGTGGGCGCAGCCGACTCTGCGCATCGGTGTGACCTCGTTCATCACGCCGATGCAGGTGTTCGACTACGTCCCGGTCACCGGTGAGCTGCTGTTGCGCAAGGAACAGCCCGTGCTCGGCGGCTACGACGCGAACGAGTACGAGCAGCACCGGGATTGGGCCGTGGCCGAGGACGGCACCCGGATTCCGATCTCGCTCGTGCGGAAGAAGACGACGGCCGAGGGGCCGAAGCCGCTGCTGCTGTACGGCTACGGCTCCTACGAGGCGAGCATCGACCCGTCCTTCTCGGTTGCCCGATTGTCGCTGCTGGATCGCGGCATGGTCTTCGCGGTCGCGCACGTGCGCGGCGGCGGCGAGATGGGCAGGCTCTGGTACGAGCACGGCAAGACGCTCACCAAGAAGAACACCTTCACCGACTTCGTCTCCGCCGCACGGCATCTCGTCGACACCGGGGTCACGGCCCCGGACCGGTTGATCGCCGACGGCGGCAGTGCGGGCGGCTTGCTGGTCGGCGCGGTGGCGAACCTGGCCCCCGAACTGTTCACGGGCATTCTGGCGAACGTCCCGTTCGTCGATCCGCTCACCTCCATCCTCGATCCGTCGCTCCCGCTCACCGTGATCGAGTGGGACGAATGGGGGAATCCGCTCGCCGACGAGGACGTCTACGCGTACATGAAGTCCTACTCGCCGTACGAGAACGTCGAAGCCAAGGACTATCCGGCGATCCTGGCCATCACCAGCCTGAACGACACCCGCGTGCTCTACGTCGAGCCCGCGAAGTGGATCGCCAAGCTGCGCGCCACCGCGACCGGTGATGCGCCGCTGTTGCTGAAGACGGAGATGAGCGCGGGCCACGGCGGGGTCAGCGGGCGCTACGAGAAATGGCGGGAAGTGGCCTTCGAGCACGCTTGGATTCTGGACACGCTCGGTCTCGCAGGCGCGTAGCGCACCGGCGCGCCGACGCCCGCCATCGGGTGGCATCGGCGCGCCGACCGCGGGACGACCACTCGGCACAGGCGTGGCGGAGTGTTCGCCACGTGGTCATACACTCTGCACATCACGGACACGTGCGGCTGGCACCGTGGGGTCATGAACGCTGAGTTGATCGTGTCGATTTCCGGGATCAGGGACACCACCCGGGACACGGCGATCGAATTCGCCGAAGAGATGGATCGGCGCGGCGTGCCGCTCTCGCTGCTGGTCGCGCCGCGGCTGAAGGGCAAATACCGGCTGCTGGAGGACCCCGCGACGCAGGCCTGGCTGCGCGGCAGGCGGGCTCGCGGCGACGCGATCGTGCTGCACGGCTACGACCAGGCGGCCACCAAGCGGCGGCGCGCCGAGTTCGCCACGCTGCCCGGACACGAGGCGCGGCTGCGGCTGACCGCCGCGGACCGGGTGCTGGAGCAGGCCGACCTGCGCACCCGGCTGTTCGCCGCTCCCCGCTGGGATGCCTCGACGGGGGCGCTCGAGGCGCTGCCAGGAGCCGGTTTCCGGCTGGCGCTCGGCCTCACGTCGATCGTCGACCTGGAGCGCAACACGGCGCAGAAGGCCAGGGTGTACGGCATCGGCGAGGGTTTCCGCGCGGAACCGTGGTGGTGCCGCGCCCTGGTCATGGGCGCCGCGCGCACCGCCCGTCGCGGCGGGTTGCTGCGGCTGGCCGTGTCCGCCGCACAGCTGGGGCGGTCCGGCCCGCGCCAAGCCGTGCTCGACGCCGTCGACCTCGCGCTGTTCCACGGTGCGGTGGGCGCCACCTACCGGTGGGAGCCCTTCGCGGCGGCTCGGGCCGCATGACTGACGCCGCGGGCGACGGTGGGTCGGCTCCATCGCCCGCGGCCGGTCGGGACCGCCTTCGCGCGACCGATCGGCGCCGCCGCCCGCGAATGGCGTAGCCGGGCGGCGGCGCTGTCAGGACGCGGCGATCGACGGCTTCGCTACGGCGGGCGCAGCGTCGTGTGTGAAGCCGCCCGCCTCGGCGCGCGTGAGCGAGGTCGAGAACGGCCGCTGCCGCAGCTGCCGCATGCAGCGGTCGAGGTCCGCGAGCAGCAGGTCGGCCATGTCGATGGTGAAGCCGTGGCGCAGCACCGCCCGCATCACCGTCTCGTCGTTCCGGTCGGCGGGCAGCGGATAGGCGGCGATCAGCCAGCCTCGGGAACGCAGCCGGTCGGACAGGTCGTAGAGGTTGAAGCCGGGATCGCCGGTCAGGCGCCAGCACACCGCCGTGATGCCGCGTTGCGGGTCGCCGTCGTGGATCAGTTCGAAGACCCCGAGCCCGCGCACTCCCGCGGCCAAGTGCTGCGCCGCGCGGTAGATCGCGGACTGCACCCGCGCGTAGCCGGTGCGCCCCAGCCGGATGAACTGGTAGTACTGCGTGATCGCCTGCCCGCCGGGCCGGGAGAAGTTCAGGTTGAAGGTGGCCATGCTGCCGCCGAGGTAGTCGACGTCGAAGATCAACTCCTCCGGCAGGTCGTCGGCTTCGCGCCAGATCGCCCAGCCCGCGCCGAGTGGGGCCAACCCGGTCTTGTGGCCGGAGGCGTTGATCGACTTGACCCTGGGCAGCCGGAAATCCCAGACCAGATCCGGTGCGGCGAACGGGGCCAGGAAGCCGCCGCTGGCCGCGTCGACGTGAATGGGGATGTCCAGGCCCTTCTCGCGCTGCATGGCATCGAGCGCCGCGCTGATCCCGGCCACATCCTCGAACAGGCCGGTGTAGGTCTGCCCGAAGGTGGGCACGACCATCATGGTGTTCGCGTCGCAGTACTGGGCGAGGTCGTCGGGGTGCATGGTGAGCCGCTCGCCACGTAGCGGGATCTGGCGGATCTCGACATCGAAATAGCGCGCGAATTTCTCCCAGCACACCTGCACCGGTCCACAGACGAAGTTGGGCGTCCCCGTGCCGCCGCGCTTGCGCCAGCGGAATTTCGCCGCCAAGCCGCCGAGCATGGCCGCCTCGCTGGATCCGGTGGTCGAGGTGCCGTGCGTGACGGCCGGATCCGGCGCGTGCCACAGATCGGCGACCATCCGGACGGCTCGGCGCTCCAGCTCGGCGGTCTGCGGATACTCGTCCTTGTCGACGATGTTCTTGTCCAGGCATTCGGACATCAGCCTGCGCGCCTGGTCGTCCACCCAGGTGGTGCAGAACGTGGCCAGGTTCATCCTGGAGACGCCGTCGAGCATCAGTTCGTCGTGCACGATCTCGTAGGCGACCTGAGGGAACATCTCGTGCGCGGGGAATCCGGACCGGGGCGCGGACCGGCTGAGCCCCGGCAGGGCGAACAGGTCATCGGCTGCTTCGGACATGAGAACGGCCTCCCGATTAGACGTTGTGCGGGTGTGCCTGCCGAGGATGCCGACAGTTAGCCAACGCCCTCGACGCTCAGCTTGGCACACCCTTTCCACCATCGGGCGCACTTCCCGCTTCCGCGCGCGGACCGTCCGAACACCCGGCAGGCGGCGCGAACTCCGCCCGAGGAACGGGGGATAGGGTGGGGGAATGGCGGAGGATGTGCGGGTGGCGGAATTGCGCGGTGCCGTGGCCGGATTGATGGACCAGGCGAAAACCGATTTGGCGCAGCTTGTTTCGTTCCAATCGGTGGCCGATCCACGGCAGTATCCGATCGAGGAGTGCGACATGGCGGCCCAGTGGGTGGCGGACGCGTTCGTCGCCGCCGGGCTGACCACGGTCGGCTTACACGAAACGCCGGACGGCACCAAGGCGGTCGTCGCGTCCCGGCCCGCTCCCGACGGCGCGCCCACGGTGTTGCTCTACTGTCACTACGACGTTCAGCCCCCGATGGACGAGGCGGCGTGGCGCACCCCGCCGTGGGAACTGACCGAGCGCGACGGGCGCTGGTACGGACGCGGCAGCGCCGACTGCAAGGGCAACATCGTCATGCACCTGACGGCGTTGCGTGCGCTCGGCCCGGATCTGCCGTTGGGGGTGACCGTCGTCGCCGAAGGTTCCGAGGAGCAGAGCACCCGAGGACTGGAGCGCTTCGTCGAGGCCAATCCGGAACTGCTGCGCGCGGACGCGATCGTGGTCGGCGACTGCGGCAACTTCGCCGCCGGTGTGCCGACCCTGACCCAGACGTTGCGCGGCGGCGTGAACGTGGTGGTCACCATCGAAACGCTGGCCAGCCCTTTGCATTCCGGCATGTTCGGCGGCCCCGCCCCGGACGCGCTGGCCGCGCTGATCCGCTTGCTGGCCTCGCTGCGCGACGAGCGGGGCAACACCACCATCGACGGGTTGTCGAACGATCAGGTCTGGCCGGGGGTCCAGTACCCGAGCGAGCAGTTCCACGCCGACGCGCGCGTCCTGCGCGACGTCGAACTCATCGGTGACGGCACTGTCGCCGACATGCTCTGGGCGCGACCGGCGCTGACCGTGCTCGGCATCGACGCGCCGCCGGTGGTCGGATCGGCCGCCGCGATCCCCGCGACCGCGCGGGCCCGCCTCAACCTGCGTATTCCGCCTGGCACCGACCCGGAAGACGCGTACCAGGCGCTGCTCGCGCATCTCGAGGCCAACACGCCGTGGCGCGCCAGGCTGACCGTCGAGCTGGAAGGCACCGCAGCGCCGTTCCGTTCCTCGACCGGCGGGCCCGCGCGCGCCGCGATGGAAGCGGCGCTGGCCGCGTCCTACGGCCGCCCGGCGACCACCCAGGGGCAGGGCGGCTCGATTCCGCTGTGCAACGTCTTCGCCACCACCTATCCGGACGCGGAGATCATGCTGATGGGTGTCGAGGAGCCGAAGTCCTTGATCCACGCGCCCAACGAGAGCGTGGATCCGAAGGAGATCGAACACATGGCGCTGGCCGAGGCGATATTCCTCGCCACCTACGCCGGGTAGCGCTACAGATCGGTGTCTTTCTCCGCCTCGAGCACCCGGAATTCGGTTCCGGCCGGGGCCATCTCCGACAGCCTGCCGAAATAGATGCCCTGCGCCTCCTCCCGGATGATGCCGTAGTGGATGGGCAGCGCGACACGCGGAGCGACCGCGCGGAGGTAATCGACGGCTTCGCTGATCCGCATCCAGGGCGCGGCGGCCGGTGCGGCGAGCACGCCGACCGGGACCGGGGGCACCCACAGCGAGTCGCCGGGGTGGACGAGCTGGGCCGGGTCGTCGGCGGTGCCCAGCTGGAAGACGGTGTTGTCGATCACGGGGATCTCCGGATGGATGACCGCGTGCCTGCCCCCGCCGCCGGTGATCCGGAGATCGCCGAGGGTCAGCACGTTGCCCGCATGCACCGCCTCCCACCGTTCGCCGCGCTGCTCGGCGGTCTGCGGGTCCGACAGCAACCGTGCGCCGGGGTTCGCGTCGATCAGCGCCTCGATCCGGTTCGGGTCGATGTGGTCGGGATGCTGATGGGTGACCGCGATCGCGTCCAGGCCGGTGAGGCCCTCGAAGCCGTGCGAGAAGGTGCCCGGATCGAACAGGATCTTCTTGCCGTGCAGCTCGACGAGGAGGCAGGAATGACCGAAGTGGGCTATGCGCATGCCGCCATGCTAACCACGCCGGGTGTGTTCTCCACGACAGCGCCACGGTCTCGGCCGACCCCGCGGATGACGCACGCGACCAGCACAACTACGCTGCTGAGGTAACCCCCCAACCACATGAGGAGCAACGCGTGGCACGAGTCGTGGTCGAGGTGATGCCGAAGGCCGAGATCCTGGATCCGCAGGGGCAGGCCATCGTCGGCGCACTCCCGCGTCTGGGATTCGAGGGCATCTCGGACGTGCGGCAGGGCAAGCGATTCGAACTCGACGTCGACGACAGCGTCGACGACGCGGCGCTCGAGCAGATCGCCGAATCGCTGTTGTGCAACACGGTGATCGAGGAGTGGAAGGTGGTTCGCGTCTCATGACCGCGCGCATCGGGGTCATCACGTTCCCCGGCACGCTCGACGACATCGACGCGGCCAGGGCGGTGCGTCTGGCCGGCGCCGAGGCGGTCGATCTGTGGCATGCCGACGCCGACCTGAAGGGCGTCGACGCGGTGATCGTCCCCGGCGGCTTCTCCTACGGCGACTACCTGCGGGCGGGCGCCATCGCCCGTTTCGCCCCGGTGATGGGCGAGGTCGTGCGAGCGGCGGGCTCCGGGCTGCCGGTGCTCGGCATCTGCAACGGCTTCCAGGTGTTGTGCGAGGCCGGCCTGCTGCCCGGCGCGCTGACCCGCAACGAGGGGCTGCACTTCATCTGCCGCGACGAGTGGCTCACCGTGGAGTCGGTGTCGACCGCGTGGACCTCCCGCTTCGAGACGGGCGCGCAGATCCTCGTCCCGCTCAAGTCCGGGGAGGGGCGCTACCAGGCGTCGGAGGCCGTGCTGGACCAGCTCGAAGGCGAGGGCCGCGTGGTCTTCCGCTACGCGAGCGACAACCCGAACGGCTCGCAGCGTGGTATCGCGGGTATCGCCTCGGCCAACGGTCGCGTCGTCGGCCTGATGCCGCATCCCGAACATGCCACCGAGCCGCTGACCGGCCCCAGCGACGACGGGCTCGGCCTGTTCCTCTCGGTGCTGGACACGCTGGTCGGGGTGTGATCGTCCCGCGGCGTCGGGTCAGCTGATCCGGTCGACGATCTCGAAGTCGACGCCGTTCGCGCGGGCGATGTAGCCGTGCTGAATCGCCTGATTGCCTCGGAAACCCCTGATTCCGGAAGGGGTTTCGAGGTGCAGGCCGTGGTCGAGGGCGTCGAGGATCTCCGGCACCTCCAGTGATCCGACCGTCCGCGCGAGCGCGCCCAGCGTGTGGACGGCTTCGTAGGTGGCGTTGCTGAAGCTGGTCAGCGCGGGAGCGAACGCGCCGTGTCGCGCGCGATAGCGGGTCATCCGGTCGCGTCCGTCGGACATACGGTCGTCGAGGAAGAAGCTGGACGCCACGAAGAAGTCGTGGTTCGCCTCCGCTCCCGCTGCCAACAGCACGTTTTCGTCGGCGGCCGGACTCACCCGCAACTGCGTCGCGGCACGGCCACTGGCCGCGTACTGCCGGTTGAAGCGGGCGACGTCGGCGCCGACCATCAGGATCACCACGGCGTCGGCCAAGTCCAGCGCCGGATGGGCGAGGAAGTCCGCGAAATCCGCGTATCCCAGTGGCACATACCTTTCCAGCACGATCGCGGCCGGGTCGGACAGGCTTTCCCGAATCGCCTTGGCGGACCGGCGCGGCCAGATGTAGTCGTTGCCGATGACGGCCCAGCGCCGCACGCCGTACTCGCGTTCGAGCCAGTGCACGGCGGCCACGGTCTGTCCGGCCGGGTGCTCGCCGAGCATCAGCACGCCGGGTAGCTCGTCGGTCAGTCCCTCGTGGCTGGTGGCGTACAGGTACGGCACCCGGCCCGCACCGGCTCGCGCCACGGCCCGCCGCACCGCGGAGGTGTGCCAGCCGGTGATGGCGTGCACCATGCCGGTGGCCAGCAGGGCGGAGACCTCGGCGGCCACCTCGTGCGGCGACCGTCCCCCGTCGATATTCGTAGTACGAATTTCCCGCCCTAGAATTCCCGCGCCTCGGTTGATTTCGTCGACCGCGAGCGATATCGCCGCATCGCAGGACGGCGCGACGATACCGCCAGGTCCCTGCCGTGGCACTATGTTCAGGACCTCGATCGTGCCGTCGGGGCTCTCGATCGGCGTCGACATTCGGTACTCTTCTTCTCGTTCGAACGGAATTCACGGCAGGCGGGAAATAATGACGTCCATTGTAAGCGGAAATTCGACGCTGCATGGCGCGCTGCGTGCCGCGGAGCGCGGTTGGGTACGGCATTTGGACGCGGCGCTGTGCGCCAGGCAGCTCTCGCCGGATCAGTGGTCGATGCTGTCGAATCTGTGCGGCGACGCGGGTATCACGATGACCGAGCTGGCGGCCAAATCGCAGCTCGCGCCGTCCTCTGCCACCAGGCATGCCGACTATCTGGCCGAGCGCGGCCTGATCTTCCGGCTCGCCGCGCAGGACGATCGGCGCCGCATCCTGATCGGCCTGAGCAGGCTCGGCGCCGACTTGGTCGGCGAGGTGCGCGCGGAGGAGGCGCGCGCCGAGCAGGAGTTGCGCGGGCGAATCGGCGCACGCCGATATACCGAACTCATGCGATTGCTCGACCTGGTTTCCATCGCCTCGGAGTAAATACTCCGGCGTACCGGACATTCGTCCGATGAATGCCGCGTACGTCCGATTCGTGATCGGTCGCCGGACCATTCTTGCCCTTATGTTGTGGGATGAATCGACGGGCGCCTCGAGCTGATCTCGGTGCGGCTATAACGGTATAGTCCGGACCGTTTCGGACGGTATTCGCCACGCGTGCCCAGCGACCGGGACACGCCGGTCGCGCCCCGCTTGCCTAGGATCGCAGGCATGCCCGTCTCCACCACCGCAGCCACGGCCGCCGGGCTGTGCGCGTTCATCGATGCGTCCCCGTCGCCGTTCCACGTCTGCCGCACGGTCGCCGCGGAATTGGACGCGCGCGGGTTCACCCGGCTCGCCGAGTCGCAGACCTGGCCTGCGGAGAGCCCGGGCAGGCATTACGTGATTCGCGGTGGGTCGCTGGTCGCCTGGGCGGCGGGGGACACCGCGGCCGCGACGGGGTTCCGCGTGGTCGGAGCGCACACCGACAGTCCCAACCTGCGCGTCAAGCAGCATCCCGACCTGACCTCGGCGGGCTGGCAGCTGGTCGGGCTGGAGCCCTACGGTGGTGCGTGGCTGAACTCGTGGCTCGACCGGGAGCTGGGTGTTTCCGGTCGGCTGAGCGTGCGGGACGGAAACACGATGCGCGAGCGCCTGGTTCGCATCGATGAGCCGATCCTGCGGGTGCCGCAGCTGGCCATCCATCTGTCCGAGGACCGTAGGGGTGTGACGCTGGATCCGCAGCGGCACGTCAACGCGGTGTGGGGCGCGGGGTACGAGGCGGCCGCCTTCATCGATTTCGTGGCCGACTGGGCCGAGGTCGATCCGGGCGACGTGCTCGGCTGGGAGCTGATGACCCACGACCTGACGCCGAGCAGGCTGATCGGGCGGGACCAGGACTTGGTCAGCGCGCCGCGACTGGACAACCAGGGCACCTGCTTCGCGGGCTTGCAGGCGTTCCTGGCCGCGATCGAGGAGCCGGGCGCGGCCGTCCCGGTGCTGGCCATGTTCGACCACGAGGAGGTCGGCAGTCAGTCCGACCGCGGCGCGCAGTCCGATCTGCTGCCCGCGGTGCTGGAGCGGATCGTGCTCGCGCGCGGCGGCGGCCGCGCCGAATATCTCGCCGCACTGGCCGGTTCGGTGTGCGCGTCCGGCGACATGGCGCACGCGACGCACCCGAACTATCCGGAGCGGCACGAGCCCGCGCACCGGATCGAGGTGAACGGCGGGCCGGTGCTGAAGGTCAACCAGAATCTGCGCTATGCCACGGACTCCACCGGCGCGGGCGCGTTCGCGCTGGCCTGCGCGCAGGCCGCGGTCCCGTTGCAGCGTTACGTCCATCGCGCCGACCTGCCCTGTGGCTCCACCATCGGGCCGATGACCGCGGCGCGTACCGGCATGTCGACCGTCGACGTCGGTGCGCCCCAGCTGGCGATGCATTCGGCGCGCGAGCTGATGGGCGCGTTCGACGTTCCGGCCTACGCCGCCGCGCTGGCCGCCTTCCTCACGCCCGAGACCACCGGGCGATAGGTGAACACCGCGACGACGAACACGGCGAAAGTGGCGAGCACGTAATTGCTTCCGATGATCTGCTGCCACCAGGCCCAGTCCAGCTCGCGGTCGCGCGAGTGCGGCAGCAGCCAGTGCGGGCCGACCAGGAACAGCGCGGCGGCGACCGTGACCACGCCGATCGCCCGCGGGCTGCGCGCACCGCGCACTATGAGGTCGGCGGCGACGACCAGTGCGGGCGCGATCCACACCCAGTGATGCGACCACGACACCGGCGAGACCAGCAGCACCGCCGCGGCGTTCACCAGCAGCGCCGCCACGGTGGCGCCCGCCTCGATCAGCCTGCGCATCCACACCGCGGCCAGCGCGACCGCCAGCACCGACAAGGTGATCCACACCAGTGTGGCCGCCGTGTCGCCGATGCCGAGGCGGAAGGCCATGCCTTTGATGGACTGGTTGCCCGCGAAGTAAGGAGGTCCGATCCGGCCGGTGTCGGCGAGGGTGTGGAACCAATAGTCCACGGAATCGCCGGGGAACAGCAGGAATCCGAGACCCACCGCCGCGATCGCGGAGACCACCAGTGTGCCCGCGGCTTTCCAGTCCTTGCGCAGCACGAAGTACAGCAGATAACCGGCGGGGATCAGCTTCACCGACACCGCGATGCCGATCAGCATGCCGCGCGGCCAGAAAGGCTTGCGCGCCAGGCAGTCCAGTGTGATCGCGGCCATCAGCACCAGGTTGATCTGGCCGAAGCCGAAGGTCTGGCGGATGGGTTCGAAGAACTGCGCCACCGCGACCGCGCCGATGACCAGCGTGAGCAGGATCGGGCGCGACAGCTCGGGCCGCAGGCGGGTCAGCACCAGCCACAGCGAGATGCCAAGGCTGACTACATTGGTGACGACCACCAGCACCTCGGCGGCGACCAGCGGCATCAGGGCCAGCGGCGCGAAGAACAACGCGGCCAAGGGTGGATAGGTGAACGGCAGTCCGATTCCCTCGACCGGCGGCATCGGGCCGTACAGGTCGCCGTCGTCCAGCCAGACCCGGGCGCCGTTGCGATACACCTGGAGGTCGATGTAGCCGTGCCACCAGTGCGCGAGCAGCGAGACGATCGCCGACACCGCGAACAACGCGATCGCAGCAATCAGCCAGCGTACTTGCGGGGTCAGTGGGTTCGGCGACGCGTGACCGGATGTGGTCCCCGATCCGCCGCTGCCGGTCGGCGCGGCATCCGAGGTGACCGATCTCTCACCCGGATTCGCGACCCCCGATCCTTCGTTCACGGGCCCAGAGTAGCCGGTGCGCATAGTCGGTACCCAGTGCCTCTAGACTTACACGTAGGCATCTCGCCGCCGCCCAGTGACAACGCTCGTCGCTTCGCTGAGCTCGCCCACCCCGCCGGCTCCGCCGGCTTGCCGACCCCCATGCCCGGCCGAAAGGACCCTGGTACTCCGTGACTCCGCAGGTCGACACCGTCAGCGCAGCCGCAGCAAACCCCGACGTGGCGCAACCCTACAAAGAACTCGGCCTCAAAGACGACGAGTACGCCCGCATCAAGGAGATCCTCGGTCGCAGGCCGACCGACGCCGAGCTGGCGATGTACTCGGTGATGTGGAGCGAACACTGCTCCTACAAGTCCTCCAAGGTGCACCTGCGCTACTTCGGCCAGACCACCACCGACGAGATGCGCGAATCCATGCTCGCGGGCATCGGCGAGAACGCGGGCGTCGTCGACGTGGGTGACGGCTGGGCGGTCACCTTCAAGGTGGAGAGCCACAATCACCCCTCCTACGTGGAGCCGTACCAGGGCGCGGCCACCGGCGTCGGCGGCATCGTGCGCGACATCATGGCGATGGGCGCGCGCCCGATCGCGGTGATGGACCAGCTGCGCTTCGGCGCGGCGGACGCGGCCGACACCCGTCGCGTGGTGGACGGCGTGGTGCGCGGTGTCGGCGGCTACGGCAACTCGCTCGGCCTGCCGAACGTCGGCGGCGAGACCGTGTTCGACGCCTCCTATCAGGGCAACCCGCTGGTGAACGCGCTGTGCGCCGGCGTGATGCGAGTCGAGGACCTGCACTTGGCCTTCGCCTCCGGCACCGGCAACAAGATCGTGCTGTTCGGCGCGCGCACCGGCCTGGACGGCATCGGCGGCGTCTCGGTGCTGGCCTCGGACACCTTCTCCGGCGACGAATCCGGCTCCGGCCGCAAGAAGCTGCCGTCGGTGCAGGTGGGCGACCCGTTCACCGAGAAGGTGCTCATCGAGTGCTGTCTAGAGCTGTACGCGGCGAAGCTGGTGGTGGGCATCCAGGACCTCGGCGGCGCCGGATTGTCCTGTGCCACATCCGAACTCGCGGCGGCCGGCGACGGCGGCATGCACATCGAGCTGGACAAGGTGCCGCTGCGCGCGACCGGCATGACGCCCGCCGAAGTGCTCTCCAGCGAATCGCAGGAGCGCATGTGCGCGGTCGTCACTCCCGAGAACGTGGACGCGTTCATGGCCGTGTGCCGCAAGTGGGACGTGCTGGCCACGGTGATCGGCGAGGTCACCGACGGTGACCGGCTGGTGGTCACCTGGCACGGCGAGACGGTGGTCGACGTGCCGCCGCGCACCGTCGCGCACGAGGGTCCGGTGTACGAGCGCCCGGTCGCGCGCCCCGACGAGCAGGACGCGCTGATCGCCGACACCCCGGACCGGCTCGCCCGTCCGAAAACCGCCGACGAACTGCGCGCGACGCTGCTGCGGATGATCTCCAGCCCGCAGCTGTGCAGCCGCAAGTGGATCACCGAGCAGTACGACCGCTACGTGCGCGGCAACACCGTGCTGGCCGATCAGGCCGACGCGGGCGTCATCCGGATCGATGAGGAGACCGGCCGAGGCATCGCGCTGGCCACCGACGCGTCCGGCCGCTACACCAAGCTGGACCCCTATGCCGGTGCGCAGCTCGCGCTGGCCGAGGCCTACCGCAACGTGGCCAGCACCGGTGCCACGCCGAAGGCGGTCACCAACTGCCTGAACTTCGGTTCGCCCGAGGATCCCGGGGTGATGTGGCAGTTCCAGCAGGCGGTGCGCGGCCTGGCCGACGGTTGCGTGGCGCTCGGCATCCCGGTCACCGGCGGCAACGTCAGCTTCTACAACCAGACCGGCCAGACGGCGATCCTGCCGACCCCGGTGGTCGGCGTGCTCGGCGTGATCGACGACGTGCACCGCCGCATCCCGACCGGGATCGGCCTGGAGCCG
Organism: Nocardia sp. NPDC051911; assembly: GCF_040681035.1. Lineage (NCBI taxonomy): Bacteria > Bacillati > Actinomycetota > Actinomycetes > Mycobacteriales > Nocardiaceae > Nocardia > Nocardia sp. NPDC051911. The sequence continues at coordinate 260,161 of NZ_JBFAXY010000002.1, read as the reverse complement.
GGCGAGACGCTGATCCTGCTCGGCGAGACCCGCGACGAGTTCGGCGGGTCGATCTGGTCGCAGGTTGCGCACGACCATCTCGGCGGCGTCCCGCCGAAGGTCGACTTCGCCCGCGAACAGCTGCTCGCCGAGGTGCTGACCGCCGGTTCGCGCGACGGCATGATCAGCGCCGCGCACGACCTGTCCGAGGGCGGTCTCGCTCAAGCTGTCGTCGAAGCGGCGCTCGCCGGTGAGACCGGTTGCCGCATCCTGCTTCCCGAGGACGCGGATCCGTTCGTCACGCTGTTCTCCGAGTCGGCGGGCCGTGTGCTGGTCGCGGTTCCCCGCTCGGAGGAGACCAGGTTCACCCGCATGTGCACCGCGCGCGAACTGCCGTGGGTGCGCATCGGCGTGGTCGATCAGGGCTCGGATTCGGTCGAGGTGCAGGGCCAGTTCTCGATCACCATGGACGAGTTGCGGACCGCGCACGAGGGCACGCTGCCGAAGCTGTTCGGCGCCGGAACCGTCTGACGAGACGCCCACCTGGGCGGGCCTGAACCCCTCGTTACCGGGCCCGCCCAGGTGCGCGTACTCAGGCGACGGAATTGAACGGATCGTGCTCGGAGAGCAGCTTCTCCATCCGCGCCTGATCGATGCGACCGTGAACGGTCGCCGCCTCGTGCTGGTCGCGCACCACTTTCGCCAGCGTGAAGGTGCTGGTCACCAGGAAGAACACGGACATACCGAGGAATCCGCGCTGCCAGACGTCCAGCGGGAGCGCGTAGATCCCGATGCCGATGCCGACGAAACTGATGCCGAAGGCGATCGCGGCCTGTGCGACGTAAGCGGCGCTGGCTTTCTGCGCCGCGGTCGTTGTGCTCATGGACCAAAGTTTCCGGATGGCGCGACCCGCGCACCCGTGTACAACTACTCGAGCGAAATGGGTAGTTGCCATCCGCGCGAACGCGTCCGATCACGGGGTCGCGCAGGGTGTGATCCGCGTCGTGCGCGCCCGCGTCACGGTGGGCGACGCGCCGGGCCGTCGGTGGCGACCGCCATACTGATCGAATGCTGGAGACCGCGGGGACCATGCGGAAACTGCGCACGCGCGCGGTCGCGGTGATCCGGCGCGTCGAGGACGTCATCGACCTCAATTACGTCGGCTTGGTGGTGGCGACGGTGTTCTTCGCGCTGTCGGTGACGCCGTCGCTGCTGCCGCGCGACTGGCTGTTCCAGGGGCTGATCAGCGGGATCAATGCCGCCATCGGATACGGCGCCGGCTGTTTGCTGGAGTGGCTGTTCCGGCTGTGGGTGCGGCCGCGGCTGAAGATCGCGCCGCCGCCGACGTGGGCGCGTTACGCCGTCAAGTCCGCCGTGCTGCTCACCGCCGCGCTGAGCGCCGCGCTGATGCTGGTGCAGTCGGCGCGCTGGCAGCGGGAGATCACGGCGTTGATGGGCATGGCGGGCACCACCACGCCCGCCTATCTGCGCACCGGACTGCTGAGCATGGCGGTCGGCGCCGCGGCGGTCGCGGTCTACCGGACCGTGCGCGAGTTCATCCTGTTCCTGGCCCGCCTGCTCAACCGGTGGGTGAAGGTGCCCCGCGAACTCGCTCCGGCCGCCGGATTCCTGGTGCTGGTGGTGCTGGCGGTGACGATCTTCAACGGTGTCGCCACGCAAGCGTTCTTCGCGGTGGCCAACTCCGCGTTCAGCGTGCGCAACGACCACACCTCGGTGAACGCGGTGCAGCCACAGCAACCGGAGCGCTCCGGCAGCCCCGCCTCGCTGGCCAAATGGGAGACCCTCGGATTCGAGGGGCGCTGGTTCGTCTCGCACGGACCCACCGCGAGCCACATCACCTCGCTCACCGGCCGCCCGGCCAAGGAGCCCGTCCGGGCCTACGTCGGTCTGGAGTCGGTGGATGGGAACCAGGAACCGGCCGAGCTGGCGGTGTCCGAGCTCGAGCGAACCGGTGCGTTCGACCGGAAGGCGCTCGTGGTGGTCACCACCACGGGGACCGGATGGGTGAACTCGCTGGCCGCGTCCGCGCTCGAGTACATGTACGACGGCGACACCGCGATCGTCGCCACCCAGTACTCGTATCTGCCCAGCGTGCTGTCCTTCCTGGCCGACCGGAGCAAGGCCGCCGCGGCGGGCAGGGATCTGTTCGACGCGGTGTACCAGCATTGGACCGCGCGTCCGCCGCAGGCACGACCCAAATTGCTGGTGTACGGGGAGAGCCTCGGTTCGCAGGGTTCCGAGGCGGCGTTCGACGGTCTGGCCGATCTGCGCGCCAAGGTCGACGGCGCGCTGTGGGTCGGCCCGCCCAATTCCAACCGGCTGTGGCAGCAGTTCGTCGCCCGCCGCGATCCGGGCTCCCGTGAGGTGGAGCCGCTGTACGCCGACGGGCTGGTGGTCCGGTTCGCCTCCGACAGCGGTGACCTGGCGCGCCCGTCGTCGGAATGGCGGCCGCCGCGCATCGCGTATCTGCAGCACGCGTCCGATCCCATCGTCTGGTGGTCGCCGGATCTGATCTTCTCGCGGCCGGATTGGCTGTCGGAGCCGCGCGGTTCGGACGTCTCCTCCCAGATGCGCTGGTGGCCGTTCGTCACCTTCTGGCAGGTGGCCGCCGATCTGACCAATGCGCAGGGCGTCACCGACGGGCACGGACACCGCTACGGCAGCCTGGTCCTGGACGGCTGGGCCGCCATCGCCGCGCCACCGGACTGGACCGCCGAGCGTTCCGAGCGGATCCGGGTCGAAGTCGAGGCCGCGGAGGAATTCGAGCGGAAGATCAAGTGAGCCAGGAACGGGCCGTGCGAACCATGGCGGCCGTTGCCGTTCCGTTGTTCTGGAGCAACGCGGTCCTGCCCCGCCTCCGTCTCGGCATCCGCGGACGAACCGCCGCCAATGCCGGTTTCGCCACCGCCTACGCGGTCGCGCTGCGCGCGGAACCTGGCCGGTGGTCGAAGAGCGGCGTGCGCTGCGGGCTGCTCGCCGCGTCGGTCGTCGTGGCCGGTTACGCAGCGGCCCTTGCCGTTCCGTCGCTGCGATGGCAACTGGCCGAACTCGCTGAACGGGCGCCCGCTGTGTCGACGCAGGAGTGGGTGGCTGTGCACATTCCTCTCGGGACTGTCTACAGCGAGGAACTCGTCTTCCGCGGCACGCTGGATCCCATGCTGGACCGCCTTTTCGGTCCGCGAGCCGGTGCATTGGTCGGCGCGACGACCTTCGGACTCTGGCACATCACTCCCGCGCGGGCCGTGGGCGACAGTGTTCCCGCCACTGTGGCGGTGACTACGGCGGGCGGACTCGTGTTCGGTTTGCTGCGCCGCCGCACCGCGGGCACCGCCGCCCCCGCGCTGCTGCATCTCGCCATGAACGCGGGCGGAGCGATCGCTCCGCGCCTGGCCCGCCACTTCCCGGGTTCCGCGCGTGCGATGCGGGTGGCACGTTCGGACCTCGGGACAACTGTGGATGAATTCGCAACTCCGGCTTCGGATATACCGCGAGCCCGTTGACGGGGCGGCCGACGCCGGGCACCGCGCCGCCGCCGTCCCGAAGCCGCGCCGACACCGTCGTGTCGACCGCCCTCGCCGAAGCACGGCTGAGGTCGATCACGGGCGCGAGGCGTACGGAGCGCGAAGTAGGGTCGGGCAGGTGGCAGGACGAGGCACGGTAGACCCCGCGCAGACGCGGGCAGCGGTGGCGGTGGTGAGCGAATGGTTGCGTGACGAGTCGGTCGACGCGCCCGCGCGCGCCGAACTCGCGGCGGCTGTGCGTACCACGGCGCGCTCGCTGGCGGCCTCCGCGCCCGGGCACTCGGTCGAGGTCCGGGTGCCGCCGTTCGTCGCGGTGCAGTGCGTCGAGGGCCCGCGGCACACCCGGGGTACACCGCCGAACGTCGTGGAGACCGACCCGCGTACCTGGCTGCTACTGGCCACCGGACTGCTCGAGTTCGACGACGCGCTCGACTCCGGCGCGGTGAGCGCGTCCGGCACCCGCGCGGCCGAGATCACGCACTGGCTGCCGATCGTCCGAGTCGACTGAGACCGAGCCGATCGTTGCGGCGCGGACAGTTCACGCCCGGACGATGTTGCGGCGCTCCAGCCCCTTGCGGTCGTAGAAGCGGGTGACCGACGCGCCGAAGATCAGCCCGATCGCGAGCCCGAGGACCGCCATCCACACACCACGCGTGAGCCCCGCCTCGAAATCGGCGTCGAAGTACAGGATCGACCGCACACCCAGGAACACCTGGTGCATGGGTTCGAAGGAGGCGAGCCAGCCGAAATATCGCGGCGTCGCCTCGATCGGCACGGTGCCGCCCGAGGACGGCAGGCCGAGGATGACGAACAGGATGAGGTTCACCAGCAGGCCCGCCGAGCCGATCGCCGCCAGCATGGACAGCCCGGTCACGCCGACGGCGATCATGGCGAGCGCGCTGTAGAGGTACAGGGCCAGCGGATTGCCGATCGGCATGTCCAGCAGTTCGCCCACGACGAGGAACACTCCGGCGACGATGTTCGCCGCCAGCACGAACACGCCCCACTTGATCAGCAGCGTCTTGAACCGCGAGATCGGCGTGGGCGGGTAGTGCACGTACCACGGGCCGTACTCGGTGGGCACGAAACCGAGCTGCGCATCGATCATGGTGTGGATGACCATCGCGCCGACCACGCCGGCCAGCAGCAGCAACAGGGCGTAGAAGAACGCGGTCAGGCCCTGGCCGCTACCGTGCGGCAGCGGGTGGTACTGCTGCTGCACCACCTCGATCGGCGACGCAATCGCCACCCTGGTCGCGCCGGTCAGTTCGGGTGCGGGCGGACCGCCAGGACGCGGGGCCAGCTGCGCGTTCACCTGGTCGAGCAACTGCTTGCCGACCTGCTTGTTCACCTCGGTCAGCGCCTCGTTGCCGACCCGCAGCACGATCTGCGTGCCGAACGCGCCCGCGCGCGGGTTGGTCTGCACCGTGATGATCGGGCGCGGGATGTCACCGGGTATGACACTGCCCACACCCAGATTGCCGAGCTGCTTGCTGAAATCGCTCGGGATGACGATCGCGCCGTAGACCTGTCCGGACTGCATCTGCCGCTCGGACTCGTTGATGCTGAGCACGCGCAGGTCGACCTTGTCCGACGGCACTCCGGCGGCCAGCGCCTTGGTGATCTGATCGCCGAAATTGACCTTCTGCTCGGCGCTCCCGCTGCCGATGGTGTCGCCGACATCCTGGTTCACCAGGGCGATCGGGAAGTCGTGCAGGTTCTTCTCCGGATCGACGACATAGTCGAGGTACATGATGCCCAGCAGCGCGGTGAGCAGGCTCAACACCGCGATGGGAAACAGCACCATCCGAGGCCATGGCCTGCGCACCGGCCCCGTCGTGCCCGCGTCGTCCGTAGTCGTCACGGTCCGCACCGTAACAGCCGAAGGCGTCGCGGCGACCCCGCTTCGGTCACCTGGAATTGCTGCTCGGATGCGGCGGCGGTGCGCGGGCACCGCCGCGGCATCCGTAGAATGAAATCTGCCCCCAGCCCGCCCGAACAGGGAGCAAACGGTGACCAACGCCGAACTGCCGGTCCAGAGCATTTCCGCCGCCTCGTGTCCCACCCCGGACGTCGACGAGAACGAGCCGCGCGAGGAGTGCGGAGTCTTCGGAGTCTGGGCGCCGAGCGAAGAAGTGGCGAAACTCACGTATTACGGGCTTTATGCTCTGCAACACCGTGGCCAGGAGGCGGCGGGCATCGCGGTGTCGGACGGCTCGCAGATCCTCGTGTTCAAGGATCTCGGACTGGTCAGCCAGGTGTTCGACGAGCAGACGCTGGCGGCCATGCCGGGTCACATCGCCGTCGGTCACTGTCGCTACTCCACAACGGGCGGGGTGACCTGGGAGAACGCTCAGCCCATCTTCCGCACCACCGCGGTGGGCTCCGGACTTGCCCTGGGGCACAACGGCAATCTGGTCAACACCGCCGAATTGGCCGGCCGTGCACGGGAACTCGGCCTGCTCGCCTCCGTCCGGGGCGGGCGCCCGCAGCCCGCCGCGGCGACCTCCGACTCCGACGTGGTCACCGCGCTGCTCGCGCACGCCGCCGCCGACTCCAGCATCGAGCGGGCCGCGATGGAACTGCTGCCCACCCTGAAGGGCGCGTTCTGCCTGACCTTCATGGACGAGCACACCCTCTACGCCGCGCGCGACCCGCACGGCGTGCGCCCGCTGTGCCTGGGCAGGCTGGAGCGTGGCTGGGTCGTTGCCAGTGAGACCGCCGCGCTGGACATCGTCGGCGCCGCCTTCGTCCGCGAGATCGAACCCGGCGAATTGCTGGCGATCGATGCCGACGGCGTGCGCTCGATGCGCTTCGCCAACCCCGAGCCCAAGGGCTGCGTCTTCGAATACGTGTACCTGGCGCGGCCGGACAGCACCATCGCGGGCCGGTCGGTGCACGCCACCCGGGTGGAGATCGGCCGTCGCCTGGCGAAGGAGCACCCGGTCGACGCCGATCTGGTGATTCCGGTTCCCGAATCCGGCACACCGGCCGCCGTCGGTTACGCGCAGGGGTCGGGCGTGCCCTACGGCCAGGGCCTGATGAAGAACGCCTACGTCGGCCGCACGTTCATCCAGCCCAGCCAGACCATCCGTCAGCTCGGCATCCGGCTAAAGCTCAATCCGCTGCGCGAGGTCATCCGCGGCAAGCGCCTGATCGTCGTGGACGACTCGATCGTGCGTGGCAACACCCAGCGCGCGCTGATCCGGATGTTGCGCGAGGCGGGCGCGTTGGAGATCCACGTGCGGATCGCCTCGCCGCCGGTGAAGTGGCCCTGTTTCTACGGCATCGACTTCGCCTCGCGGGCGGAACTGATCGCCAACGGAGCGGGCACCGAGGGCGACGTCGCGGACATGGTCGAGGGCGTGCGCCGGTCGATCGGCGCCGATACCCTCGGCTACATCTCGCTCGACGGCATGATCGCCGCCACCGAACAGCCGCGCTCGCGGCTGTGCGCCGCGTGCTTCGACGGCAACTATCCGATCCCGCTGCCCACCGAGGCCGCGATCGGGAAAAACGTGCTCGAGGGCATGCTCACCGGTCAGACCGAGGCCGAGCTGCTGGGCGACAACGCGAATGCGAGCGCGCTGAGCCGTCCGTGACGCGGGACGTCGCTCGGGATCCGCGTAGCCGAACTCGCTCACCGCGTGCCGCACAATGAGCGCATGGATGCGAAGTACGCCGCCGCGCTGGAGCCCGTGCGTCGGGATCTGGCCGCTACCTGCGCTGTCCAGCCCATCGTGGTCGAGGAGACGCACCAGGGCATGGACTGGGTGATGTTCTACGAGCCCGACGGTAGCGGCGCCGGGATCGGACCGCTGGTCGGCGACGACTACGCGGAGCAGGTGGCGTATCTCGCCGACAAGGCGCACGAGTGGGCGGTAGAGGCGTTGTGGACGGCGGGCGAGTCACCGGTGTGGCCGGTGTGCCCGAGACATCCGAACACTCATCCGCTGGCGGCGGGCGTGAGCGGCGGGGTGGCGGTGTGGTCGTGTCCGAGGACACGTGCGATGGTGGCGCCAATAGGGCAGTTGGGAGTCAGTGTGCCGTGACCCCGCACGTCGTTGACGATCACGAACCACCGCTGAGGTTCGGGCCAGTCGCGCTGCTGGGCGCGAACGCGATGCGCTGCTGATGCTGTTCGCTGTCTCGCGCGGTGATGTGGCCTGCTCGAGACATCACGCCGTGCACCGTCCGGCGATTCTGGACGTACGACCGGTTTTTCGGGCCGGTCGTAGTCGCCGCGCATAACACCTGCTGAGAGCGCCGCGGATTTTCTTCGAAAACGTAACGTGCCGAAAATGCTTCGTAGGTACGGTGCCGATCAGATCGGAAGTTCACCCGTGTCCGCACCGGGCCTGCGATCCAGGGCAACGCGTGCGGCGCTCGAGAAGTGGGGCCGTGATGAGGAATTCGAGGTTGGGGCGACAGATCGGGACGCGAACCATCGCGGCCGTCGGCTTGCTGGCATTGGCGGGTTCGGTGCTGGCGGGATGCGGTTCCGGGCGAACCGGGGAGGGCGGTGACAGCGGCGGCTTGGTGGCGGGCACCACCGACAAGATCTTCTCGCTCGATCCCGCGGCCGCCTACGACAACGGGTCGCTGGTCGCCGAGACGCAGATCTATCAGTACCTGCTCAACTTCGCACCCGGTGACGCGACGCCGAAGCCGGACGCGGCCCAGAAGTGCGAGTTCACCACGCCCACGGTGTATACCTGCACGTTGAAGGACGGCCTGAAGTTCGCCAACGGCAACCCGCTGACCGCGACCAGCGTGAAGTTCTCCTTCGACCGGATGCTGCGGATCAACGACCCGAACGGTCCCGCCTCGCTGCTCGGCAATCTGGAGAAGACCGACGTAGTGGACCCGCGCACCGTCGCGTTCACGTTGAAGGTGGCCGACGACCAGACCTTCCCCGCGATCCTGCCCACCCAGGCCGGGCCGATCGTCGACGAGAAGGTATACGCGCCGGACAAGGTGATGCCGGACGAGGATGTGGTGAAGGCCAAGGGCTACTCCGGCCCGTACGTCATCGCCAGTTACGACAAGAACAAACTCGTCGAGTACCAGGCGTTCGCCGATTACAACGGCATCCTCGGCAAGCCGAAGACCGAGACGGTGTCCACCAAGTACTACGCCACCACCGACAACATGAAGCTCGACCTGCAGAACGGTTCGCTCGACGTCGGATATCGGTCGTTCACGCCCACCGACATCGAGTCGCTGCGCAACGACGGCAAGGTCGCCGTGCACGAGGGCCCCGGCGGGGAACTGCGGTACATCGTGTTCAATCTGAACACCATGCCGGGTGGCACGCCCGCGCAGAAACTGGCCGTGCGCAAGGCCGTCGCGGCCACCGTCGACCGTGCCGCGCTCGCCGACGGCGTCTACAAGAAGACCTACCTGCCCGCGTATTCGTCCGTGCCGCAGGGCATGCCGGGCGCGGCCGAGCCGTTCAAGGAAATCTACGGCCCCCAGCCGAACAAGGACCAGGCGGCGAAGTTCCTCGCCGACGCGGGGGTCGCGACGCCGGTCGAGCTGAATCTCCAGTACAACCCCGACCACTACGGCTCCAGCAGCTCCGAGGAGTACGCGGCGATCAAGTCGCAACTGGAGGCAACGGGTTTGTTCAAGGTCGATCTCCAATCCACCGAATGGGTGACCTACCAGCGAGAACGCGCCCGTGATGCCTACCCGCTCTTCCAATTCGGCTGGTTCCCGGACTTCCCGGACCCGGACAACTACCTTTCCCCGTTCTTCGGGCCGAACAACTTCCTGCAGTCGCATTTCGAAGACCCCGGCATCTCCGCCCAGCTGATCGCCCAGGCGACCCAGCCCGACAAGGACAAGCGGCTCGCGCAGATCCAGCAGGTGCAGCGTGATCTCGCGCAGAACTTCCTGCCGATCGTCCCGCTGCTGTCCGGCAAGCAGATCGCGGTCTCCGCCACCGGGGTGCAGGGTGTGGAACAGACGCTCGACGCATCGTTCAAGTTCCGCTATACGGTGCTGAGCAAGTGAGTTCCGGCGGTCCGGCCGGGCCCGGGGCGACCACATCGGCGGACATCGCGCCGACACCCGTCCGGGCCCGGCCCTTCGCCCTGCGGCGAACCGGCAAGGGCGGCGACGATTCTCGCCACGGCGCGTTGCTGCGCTACCTCGGCGTCCGCCTGCTGCTGATTCCGGTGACCGCGTGGATCCTGGTCACGGTCGTGTTTTTCCTGATGCGCGTGGTCGGCGACCCGATCAGCGCGGCGATGGGCGGACGCATGACCCAGGAACAGATCGAGGCGCGCAAGGAGGCGGCCGGGCTGAACCGGCCGATACTGACCCAGTACTGGGACTATCTGTCCGGGCTTCTGCACGGGGATCTCGGTCGCTCCCAGGATAACCGGGAGATCAGCGAGGTGGTGGTCACCTACGGCGCCGCCTCGCTGGAACTGGTGTGCTGGGCACTCGTGGTCGCGTTCGCGATCGGCGTCCCGCTGGGCAGGTACGCCGCCACCCGGCGGGATTCGGCCGCCGACACCACGTTGCGGTTGCTGGCCATCTTGTTCTACGCCGCGCCGGTGTTCTTCGTCGGCCTGCTGCTGAAGCTGGTGTTCGCGGTGCGACTCGGCTGGCTGCCGGTGGCGGGCCGGGCGAGCACCAACGTGGAACTGCGGCTGCAACACGTCTCGCCGAAGACCAACATCATGTTGATCGACGCGATCCTCTACGGCGACGCCGGATACCTGCTCGACGTGCTGAAACACGCCGTGCTGCCCGCCATCGCGCTCGGCTTGCTCACCGCGGGCATCTTCTTGCGGCTGGTGCGGATCAACCTGATCCAGACCCTCCGCGCCGACTACGTGGACGCGGCACGGGCCCGTGGCTTGTCCCGCCGCGTGGTGACCGGGCGGCATGCCTTCCGCAACGCGCTGATCCCGATCGTCACGGTGATGGGCATGCAGATCGCCATGATGCTCGGCGCCTCGGTGCTCACCGAGACCACGTTCGAGTGGAAAGGCCTCGGCTATCAATTCGCGCAATACCTCTCGGCGCGCGACTTCATCGCCGTGCAGGGCATCGTCGCGTTCATCGCGCTCATCGTGGCGGTGATGAGCTTCCTGGTCGACGTCCTGGTGGCGCTGATCGATCCGAGGGTGAGGTTCTGATGACGGCTCCGGAACTGCTGAACGAAACCCTGGTCACGCCACCCGCGGCGCGGCGGGGTGTACCCGGCCTCCGGTTGTTCTCGATGACCTCCGGTTTGCAGCGTGCGACGCTGGTCCTCGGCCTGGCTCTGGTCGGTGTCTTCGTGGTCGCCGCGCTCTTCGCTCCGCTGATCGCACCGTACGGATTCGCCCAGAGTGCCGTTGACGGCGTCGATTTCGTTCGCCAGCAAGCACCGTCGGCCGAGCATTGGTTCGGCACCTCGGTGCGCGGAGAAGACGTGTTCTCCCGGGTGATCTATGGCGCGCGGACAGCCTTGTGGGTGATCACGATCTCCCTGCTGCTCTCGCTGCTGATCGGGGTACCGCTCGGACTGCTGTCCGGCTACGTCGGCCGGTGGCCGGACCGGTTGCTCGTGCTGTTCATGGACGCGATGTACGCGTTCCCGACACTGTTGCTGGCGATCGTGGTGTCCATCGTGGTCGCGGGCGGTCGCTCGACCAGCCTGGGCGGTGTGCTGTCCGCGGCGGTGGCCATCACGGCGGTCTTCGTCCCGCAGTACTTCCGGGTGGTGCGCAACGCGACCGTGGCCGTGAAGCAGGAGCCGTACGTCGACGCGGCGCGGGTAACCGGCGCGTCGACCACGCGAATCCTGTTCCGGCACATCCTGGCCAATGTCACTCAATCGCTGCCGGTGATCATCACGCTCAACGGGTCGGAAGCCATCCTCACCCTGGCCGGCCTGGGCTTCCTCGGTTTCGGCATCGAACCGACCCAGGCCGCGGAATGGGGTTTCGATCTGAACAAAGCGCTGCCGGACGTGTCCAACGGCATCTGGTGGACGGGCATCTTTCCCGGTGTCGCCATCGTGCTCGTCGTGCTCGGCATGACCTTGGTAGGGGAAAGCCTCAACGAAGTGCTGAACCCCGTCCTGCGCACCCGCCGCGCCGCGGCGGTGGCCGGACCGGACGGCGGCGGAAAGGACGCGACCGATGCCTGAGTCCTCCGCGACGGAGCGGGGCCGCCCCGCCCTGTCCATCGAATCGTTGTCGGTCACCTTCGCCACCGACGCGGGGCCGGTGCACGCGGTCACCGACGTCTCCTACGAGGTCTACCCCGGCGAAGTGCTGGCCATCGTCGGGGAGTCCGGTTCGGGCAAGTCCGTGAGCTCACGCACCGCGATGGGCTTGCTGCCGGAAACGGCCACGGTGCGCGGCCTGGTCACCTTGGGGACCGAGCAGGTCACCACGATGAACGAGAGGCAGCTCACCGCATTGCGCGGCGGCGCGATCTCGATGGTGTTCCAGGAACCAGGCCTGGCCCTGGACCCGCTGTTCACCGTCGGCTTCCAGATCGGCGAGGCGCTGCGCGCCCACACCGACCTGACCAAGAAGGCGGCCAAGGCGCGGGCGGTGGAACTCCTGCGCCTGGTCGGGTTGCCCGATCCGGAGCACCGGGTGGACTACTACCCGCATCAGCTCTCCGGCGGGCAGAAACAACGCGTGGTGATCGCCATCGCCATCGCCTGCGAGCCGAAGGTGATCATCGCCGACGAGCCGACCACGGCGCTGGACGTCACGGTTCAGGCCGAGATCCTCGCCCTGCTGCGGGGCCTGCGCGACCGGATCGGCAGCGCGATCGTGCTGATCACCCACAACATGGGCGTGGTCGCCGACATCGCCGACCGCGTGGTGGTGATGCGCGACGGAGCGGTGGTCGAGCAGGCGCCGGTGGATGAACTGTTCGCGCGTCCCACGGCGGACTACACCCGCGCCCTGCTTGCCGCGGTCCCGCACCTGGGTACCGAGCAGATCGAGCACGGCCCGCCCGACAGTGCCGAGACCGAGGGCGATCCGGTACTCGAGGTCCGTGATCTGGTGGTCGAATTTCCCGGCCCGTTCGGCAGGCCGCGTTTCCGCGCTGTCGACGGCGTGAGTCTGCGCATCGGTCCCGGCGAGACGCTCGGCCTGGTCGGTGAGTCCGGCTCGGGCAAGTCGACCATCGGCCGCTGCGTCGCGGCACTGCAACGGCCCACCTCCGGAACAGTGCGAGTGCGCGGGCGCGACATCGTGGGGTTGTCACAGCGCGAGCTGCGACCGATTCGGCGGCGCTTCGGATTCGTCTTCCAGGACCCGGCCAGTTCGCTGAATCCCCGGCTCACCGTGGGCGAGTGCGTGTCCGAACCGCTGCTCGTGCACAAGGCGGGCAGCTCGGCGGAGATTCGCGCCAGGGTGCGCCTGCTACTCGACGACGTGCGGTTGCCCGCGGGCGTCGAACGCCGGTACCCGCACGAGTTGTCCGGCGGGCAGCGTCAGCGTGCCAGCCTCGCCCGCGCGCTGGTGCTCGACCCGGACCTGCTGGTCGCCGACGAGCCGACCAGCGCGCTGGACGTCTCGGTGCAGGCCGCGGTGCTGGAGCTGTTCGGTCAGCTACAGCGCGAGTGCGGCTGGGCCTGCCTGTTCATCAGCCACGACTTGGCCGTGGTCGACCAGCTCGCCGACCGGATCGTGGTGCTGCGCGACGGTGCGGTGGTGGAAGCGGGCGATCGGAATCGCATCCTGCGCGCCCCACGGGAGGAGTACACCCGCCGCTTGGTCGCCGCGGTGCCGGTACCGGATCCGGTGCGGCAACGCCACCGCCGGGCACAGGCCGCGGGGTTCGATGGCGACGAGACGGACTGATCGTCCGCTTTACGGTTGGCTCTGCCCTATTGTCAAGAGGGCGAGCCAACACCGGTGCGGGGTCGTTATCCGGCTCCGGTAGCGTGAGCAGGCATCTATCCGCCGATTCGGTTTGGAGCTTTCCCCGAAAATGACTGAACAGACCCCCAGTGGTGGTGCTTCGTACGCCGCGGCAGGCGTGGACATCGAGGCAGGTGATCGCGCAGTCGAGTTGTTCGGGCCATTGGCGAAGAAGGCGACCCGGCCCGAGGTCCAAGGCGGCCTCGGCGGCTTCGCCGGGCTGTTCGCGCTGAAGGGCGGCTACCGGGAACCGTTGCTGGCGGCCTCCACCGACGGCGTCGGCACCAAGATCGCGGTGGCGCAGGCGATGGACAAACACGACACCGTCGGCCTCGACCTGGTGGCCATGGTGGTGGACGATCTCGTGGTCTGCGGCGCGGAGCCGCTGTTCCTCCAGGACTACATCGCCATCGGCAAGGTCGTCCCGGAGAAGGTCGCCGAACTCGTCTCCGGCATCGCCGAGGGCTGTGTGCGCGCCGGGTGCGCGCTGCTCGGCGGCGAGACCGCCGAGCATCCCGGGCTGATGGATCCGGACGACTACGACCTGTCCGCCACCGGCATCGGCGTGGTCGAAGCCGACGCGGTGCTCGGACCCGACCGGGTCCGTCCCGGCGACGTGGTGATCGCCATGGGGTCCTCCGGACTGCACTCCAACGGCTACAGTCTGGCCCGCAAGGTGCTGCTCGAGATCGATCGCATGTCGCTCACCGGCCACGTCGAGGAGTTCGGCCGCACCCTGGGCGAGGAACTGCTCGAGCCGACCAGGATCTACGCCAAGGACTGCCTCGCGCTGATCGCCGAAACCGATGTGCGCACGTTCGCCCACGTCACCGGCGGTGGCTTGGCGGCCAATCTCGCCCGGGTGCTGCCCGCGGGCATTGTGGCCGAGCTGGATCGAGGCACCTGGAACCCGGCGCCGGTGTTCAAGATGATCGCCCAGCGCGGCCGGGTCGAGCGGCCCGAGATGGAGAAGACGTTCAACATGGGCGTCGGCATGGTCGCCGTCGTCGCTCCCGAGGATGTGGACCGGGCGCTGGCGGTGCTGACCGCACGGCACATCGAGTGCTGGACGCTGGGCACGGTCAAGAAGGCCAAGGACGCCGACGCCGCGCGCGCCGTGCTGGTCGGTGAGCATCCGCGGTTCTGATTCGCGGTGAAGACACGTGAGAGTCCCGCATCTATGTACGATGCGGGACTCCGGTGTGTTGCAAGCCTTTTCGGCGCCAGAGACGTCAACCCGCGACAACGATCGAAGGGGGAGGCCCGTCGGCCTCCCCCTTCAGACGTAAATCCGAGTCAGCGGCGCCAGTCGTCGTAGTCGTCGTCCTCGTCCCAGCGGGACAAGGAGTCGTCCGCGTCGTGCTCATCGGACAGCACACCACCACTCCGCTGGGAGTTGGGGCTTCCCGAAAGCTCGCGCTGAAGGCTCGCGAAGTCGGTCGTGGGCGAGCTGTACTTCAGCTCGCGTGCGACCTTGGTCTGCTTTGCCTTAGCCCGGCCACGGCCCATGGCTGACCCCCTCGCGTCACAGCGGGGCGGCCTGGGGTTTGGTGGCGGCCCCGTTCGAATTAATACTCTTCCTGACAGACACTTTAGCGTGTGTCCGGCGGTCTCGCTTCCAGGAGTGGGTGAAGAACTCCGGAACCAGTGCCGTTTGCCCGCTTGTCGCCCTGCCGTGGAATAGCTAGACGACCCCGGGTATAGCACGAATCACACCGACTCGGATACCCCCGCCCAGCACCGCGGGGGCCGCCAGCTCCGCGTGCGCATCGGTCCACTCGATTCCCATTCGGTGCAGAATCGCCAGCGTCAGCGGCATTCGCGCGCGATCGTGGCCGTCTTCGATCTTGTACGCGAAAGCCGATCCGTCCGGCAGCGCGCCCGCGTGCACACCATCCGCGCCGATCTTGCACACCAGCCCGGGAGTGGCCAGCATGGTCAGCAGATCGGGCGCGTTCGTGCCGGAAATCACTCGCGGATGCGCGCGCACCGCGTCGGCGACCCGGCGTTCCGGGCTCCCTGGCTCGGCCGTCGCGATGGTCGAGAACACCCGCGCGAGGTTGACGAGTGAGACGGGGATGATCGGCAATCCGCAGCCGTCGATGCCCAGATCGGCTTCCGGCTCGCCGGTCAGGTCGGCCACGGTCGCGATCACCGCGCGCTGCAGCGGATGCGCCCGGTCCTGGTAGCCCTCGGTCGGCCAGCCGTTGATCGCGCAGGTCGCGAGCATCGCCGCGTGTTTGCCCGAGCAGTTCATGTAGATGGGGCGTGGTTGTCCTCCGCCGGACAGCAGCGCGGTGCGGGCGCCCTCGTCGTACGGCAGATCGGCCGGGCAGGCCAGGGCGGATTCGGGCAGGCCGAACCGGTCCAGCAGCCTGCGCACCAGCGCGACATGGTCGGGTTCGCCGTAGTGCGAGGCGGTGGCGATCGCCAGTTCGGCGTCATCGACCGGCTGGAAACCGTTGCGCAGCAGGGTGATCGCCTGCATCGGCTTGTTCGTCGAGCGCGGGAAGATCGGCAGGTGCACTTCGCCGAGTTCGAGGGTGGGCTCGCCCGCGGCGTCGAGCACCACCACCGAGCCGCGGTGCACGCATTCACGGAAGCCCGAGCGGACCACTTCGACCAGTTCCACACTCACGATTTCGCTCCCGTGCCGATGTCGTCGGTGCTCGTCGTCGCGTGCCGGTGCGCGGTGGCGCGCACGGCGTTGCCATGCCTGCGCGCGTGCCGTTCCACTTGCATGCGCACGTCGTCGGAGATGGTCGGCTCGTCGGCGAGCAGGATCGCCAGCAGATCCGGATCGGCGCCGGTGAACAGATCGCGGACCGTGATGCCGTGCTCGGGGACGTGTACCACCGAGATCCGGTCGCCCGCCGCGATCGTGCCCTCGGTGAGCACCCGCAAATAGGCGCCGGTATCGCTGCGCAGGGTGAACCGTTTGACCCACTGCTGCTCGCCGCTCCAGTGCTGGAACGTGGCGCACGGCACGCGCGGAGCGCTCACCTCCAGCACGGTGTCACCGACCGTCCAGCGCGCGCCGATCACCGAGTCGCTGACCGGAAGGCCACGCACGCGCAGGTTTTCGCCGAACCAGCCCGCGGGCAGTTCCCGGCCGAGCTCCGTGCCCCAGCGGCGGGCGTCCTCGTCGGCGTAGGCGTAGACGGCCTGGTGCACGCCGCCGTGATGCTTGGTGTTGCAGACGTGATCGCCGTCCAAGCCGAGGGCGCGTACCGCGACTCGTCCCGCCGCCGGGCGCTTGTCGATGGCGCTGCGACCGACCCTTCCCGGTACCTCGATATCGGCGTGCACGACGCACGCCGCGAGCACCTCTCCGGAATCACCGACGCGCATGAACGGCGCTCCTCTCGTCACGAATGGGGAGCTCGGCGCTGAGCAAGAGTGCGGATGTCGGCTGAGGAAAACGTCCCGCTTGCCGGTGGCCGGTCAACAGGTCAGCGCCCACGCAGCCGGTCGACCGCGAGTCGGCCCGCTTGCGGTTCGTCGTCGGAGGGCATCGAATCGGGATCGATGGACGCCGCGACCGGGCCGGCGACCAGCGCGGTGTCGGCCGGAACCGCGCGCTTGACCAGCGCGAGGGCGATCGGGCCGAGTTCGAAGTGGTCGACGACCGTGCCGAGCCTGCCGACCGCGCGGCCGCCGGCGGTGACGTCGTCGCCGATGACCGGGCGCTCGTCCGCCGAGCCGTCCAGGTGCAGCAGCAACAGGTGCCGCGGCGGCTTGCCGAGGTTGTGCACCCTGGCCACCGTCTCCTGGCCGCGGTAGCAGCCCTTGTCCAGGTGGACGGCTCCGTGTTCGGCGACGCCGCCGATCCAGCGGGCCTCGTGCGGGATGGTCCGCTCGTCGGTGTCCGATCCGATCCGCGGCCGGACGGCCGCGACGCGCAATGCCTCGAACGCCCACATTCCGGCGGGAACGGCGCCTGCCGCGGTGAGCCGGTCCCACAGGCCGGTCAGCTGATCGCGCGGGACGACCAAGTCGAAGGAGTCGGCCGTCGGCCACGGCATCCGGCGCAAGAATCCGCCGCCGGGCAGCGGCGTCGCCTCGTACACGCCGGGAAGGGCGGTGATGCCGAGTGTTTCGGCCAGGTCTGCCACTCCGGGGCCGAGCAGGCTGAGTACCGCGTAGTCGGCGGCTTCGGGTTTGGCATCGGCCCAGAAGACCATCTTCTGCAGGAACGCGAGCAGGTCGGGTCCGCGCTCGGCTTCGGTATCGATCCAGACGGCGCCGTCCAGTTCGGTGAGCACGAAGTGATGCTGCACCCGGCCGTTCAAATCCAGGTCGAGGTTCTCGGCGGACTGCCCGTCGCCGAGGGTGGCGACATGCTGACTGGAGATGGTGTGCAACCAGGAGAGCCGCTCCGCGCCGGTGATGCGCAGCACGAATCGGTGTGACCGGTCGACGATCGCGGCGCGCTGCACCGCGGCGCGCTGCTCGCCGAACGGATCGCCGTAATGCCACGCGACGGCGGCGTCGGGCGAACCCGCCGCTCCCGCGACGGCTCCCGACACACTGAGGATGGGGCTGGGCGCAACGACCACGGACACCTCTCCCACTCTAGGCGGGCCCGCCCGGCGGTGCGCGAACCGGGCCAGGGCGTCGGAGAACGGCATAGCCGATCGGCATTGTCCGAGCATTACAGCGGGCCGCGTGGGGCGGCTGCACAAAAGGTCTGGCAAAAGCGGCCGTGACATAGGCATTGTCCGCTCACACCGCCTACGCTCGTCGCATGGTGGATCGAGTTCTGGTAACTCTCGATGGCGCGGTCCGGGATGCGGATGCGCCGTTGTTGTTTGCGGACGATATTGGCGTATTGCGTGGCGATGGTGTCTTCGAAACGGTGCTCGTGCGCGCGGGCGTCGCGTGTGCGATCGAATTTCATCTAGGCAGATTGCGCCGCTCCGCCCAGGCGCTCGATCTGCCCGAGCCGGAACTGGGCAAATGGCGCGAGGCGGTGGAGACCGCCGCCAAGGAGTGGGGCAGCGAGCGCGAAGGCGTGATGCGGCTGGTGCTCACCCGCGGGCGCGACTCCGAGTTGGCCGCAACGCCCGACAAGGTCAAGACCGGTGACCTCGCCGCCGCCGTGCCCGTGCCGACCGCTTTCGTGCTCGTGGTGCCGGTGCCCGAGCGCGTCGAGAAGGCCCGCGCCGAGGGCGTCGCCGTGGTGAGCCTGTCGCGGGGCATCTCGGTCGACCTCGCGCAAGCGGCGCCATGGCAACTGCTCGGTGCCAAGACGCTGTCCTATGCCACCAATATGGCCGCCCTGCGGTTCGCCGCGCGGATGGGCGCGGAGGACGTGATCTTCACCAGCACGGAGAACCGGGTGCTGGAGGGGCCGCGATCCACCGTGGTGATCGCCCGCGACAAGCAGCTGATCACGCCGCCCGCGAAGAACGGTGTGCTGCCCGGCGTCACTCAGCGCGCGCTGTTCGCCGAAGCCGAGAAGGCCGGCTGGCAATGCCGCTACGACTCGCTGTTCACCGCCGACCTGCTCACCTGCGACAGCATATGGATGCTGTCGAGCATTTCGCTTGCGGCGCGGGTGAATTCGCTGGACGGGCTGCGGATGTCCGCGCCGGACAACGCCGAA
The DNA here is from genome assembly GCF_040681035.1 of Nocardia sp. NPDC051911. Classification (NCBI taxonomy): domain Bacteria; kingdom Bacillati; phylum Actinomycetota; class Actinomycetes; order Mycobacteriales; family Nocardiaceae; genus Nocardia; species Nocardia sp. NPDC051911. Next base: position 241,139 of record NZ_JBFAXY010000002.1, on the reverse strand, counting down.
GAGATCATCGGGCTGGTCGATCGCGGTATCGAGCGGGCGGGAGCCATCGGCGACTGGTGAGTGTGCGCCGCTCCGTGATCTCCGTCCTACTCGGGCGGGCACGGGGCGGTGATGAGCACGGAAAACAGGCCGAACAGGCAGTATCAGCCCTGGTGGCGTGGCCTAGGACTCATTTTTCGAGGTCTGCTCCGGCGTAGGCTTTACTACGACATGTCGTAGACACGCAGGAGGCCGGCTTGAACGCCTTGGACATCTCCCGATGGCAGTTCGGCATCACAACCGTTTACCACTTCCTGCTGGTGCCGCTGACCATCGGTCTCGCGCCGCTGGTCGCTGCCATGCAGACGGCATGGGTCGTCACCGGCAAGCAGCACTGGCTGCGGCTGACGAAGTTCTTCGGCAAGCTGTTCCTGATCAACTTCGCGCTCGGCGTCGCGACCGGCATCGTGCAGGAGTTCCAGTTCGGCATGAACTGGAGCGAGTACTCCCGCTTCGTCGGTGACGTGTTCGGCGCCCCGCTCGCGCTGGAAGGGCTGATCGCCTTCTTCATGGAGTCGACCTTCCTCGGACTGTGGATCTTCGGCTGGACCCGGTTGCCGAAACTGCTGCACCTCGGCGCGATTTGGATGGTCGCGATCGGCGTGAACGCCTCGGCGTATTTCATCGTCGCGGCCAACTCGTTCATGCAGCATCCGGTCGGCGCCCGCTACAACCCGGAAACCGGTCGCGCGGAGCTGGAGAGCATCGTGAAGGTGCTCACCAACAACACCTTGCTGGCGGCTTTCCCGCACGTGGTGGCCGGATCCTTCCTCACGGCGGGCACCTTCGTCGTCGGCATCGCCGGCTGGTGGATGGTGCGCAACGCGCGCAGTGGCGACGAGGCGAAGTCGGCTGACGCGCGCGAGATGTGGCGGCCCGCCGCGCGTGCGGGCATCGTCGTGGTGATCGCGGCGATGGCCGCTCTGGTCTACACCGGCGACGTGCAGGGCAAGCTGATGTTCGAGCAGCAGCCGATGAAGATGGCCTCGGCGGAATCGCTGTGCCACACCGCCCTCGACCCCGATTTCTCCGTGCTGACCGTCGGCACGCACAACAACTGCGACAGCGTGACGCACGTGCTCGAAGTGCCCTATGTGCTGCCCTGGCTGGCGAAGGGGGAATTCACCGGTGTGACGCTGGACGGCGTCGTCGACCTGCAGAAGACCTACAACGAGAAGTTCGGTGTCGGTGACTACCGGCCCAACCTGTTCGTCACCTACTGGTCGTTCCGTGCCATGATCGGGCTGTCGGCGGGTTCGGTGCTGCTCGCGCTGGCCGGGCTCTGGCTGACCCGCCGCGGACGAGTGCCGGACCAGCGCTGGTTCGCCTGGCTGAGCCTGCTGGCCATCCCCACCCCGTTTTTGGCCAACAGCGCCGGGTGGGTGTTCACCGAGATGGGGCGGCAGCCCTGGGTGGTCGCGCCCAACCCAACCGGCGACCCGAATCTGCGCCTCACCGTTCAGCAGGGCGTCTCCGATCACGCGCCAGGCGTCGTGCTGTTCTCGCTGATCACCTTCACGCTGCTGTACGGCGCGCTCGCGTTCGTGTGGTTCTTCCTGATGCGCCGGTACGTGATCCACGGACCGGATCCGGCGGCGCCCGCCGCCGAGCCGCACGACACGGATACGACTTCGGGCGAACGCCGCCTCGAAGAGCCCGCCGTCGAACAACTTTCGTTCGCCTACTAGGAGCCGGCGATGAGTCTGCAAGAGTTCTGGTTCGTCCTGATCGGTGTGCTGTTCACCGGCTACTTCGTGCTGGAGGGCTTCGATTTCGGCGTCGGCATGCTCATGCCGATCCTCGGCAAGGGGTCCGACCGGCGCAGGCGCGCGGTGCTCAACACGATCGGGCCGGTGTGGGACGCCAACGAAGTCTGGTTGATCACCGCGGGCGCCGCGATGTTCGCGGCGTTCCCGGAGTGGTACGCGAGCCTGTTCTCCGGCTTCTACCTGGCGTTGCTGCTGGTGCTCGTCGCGCTGATCCTGCGGATCTGCGCCATCGAGTACCGCGGCAAGATCGATGATCCGCGCTGGCGGGCCCGCTGCGACATCGGCATCGGCATCGGCTCCTGGGTTCCGGCGCTGGCGTGGGGCTGGGTGTTCGCCAATGTGGTGCACGGTGTCCCGCTGAACGAGAAGAAGCAGTTCGCGGGCTCGGTCGCCGACTTGTTCGGGCCCTACGCCCTGCTCGGCGGGCTGGCGACCGGACTGCTGTTCGCGCTGCACGGAGCGATGTTCCTGGTGCTCAAGACCGCGGGCGAGGTCCGCGACGACGCACGACGCACCGCTCGGCTGCTGCTCGGCCCGACCGTGGTTGTCGTCGGCGGATTCGGATTGTGGACGCAGCTGGCCTACGGGAACGGCTGGACCTGGATCCCATTGGGGCTGGCCGTGCTCGGTCTGGTCGTGGCGGCGGCGGCCGATCTCGCGCAGCGCGACGGGTGGGCGTTCACCGGCACCACGGTGACCGTCGCGGCGGCGACCGCGCTGCTGTTCGGTTCGCTGTTCCCCGCGGTGCTTCCCTCGACGATCGATGCGGCGTTCGACCTGACGGTTTACAACGCGTCCTCCACGCCGTACACGCTGAAGGTGATGAGCTGGGCCGCCGCGCTGGTCACGCCGGTCGTGCTGGTGTACCAGGGCTGGACGTACTGGGTGTTTCGCAAGCGCATCACCGTCGAGCAGATCCCGCCCCCGGTCGGCCTGCCCCTGCGGGTCGCGCAGGATTGACGCCATGGCCCGCCCGCCGATCGATCCGCGCCTGTGGCGTTATGCCCGCTCGGCACGCAGCTACCTCGCGCTGAGCGTGGCGCTGTCGCTCGTCGTCACCGGCGCGATCGTGGTCGCGGCGGTGCTGATCGGGCGGGTGCTCGCCGGGGTGGTCACCGATCCGAGTGCGCGCACGCTCGGCGCGTGGACGGTCGAACTCGTCGTGCTCGCGGTCGCGATCGCGGCCCGGGTGCTCGCCACGTGGGCGCAGTCCCGGCTGGCGCACCGAGCGGGCGCGAGCGTGGTGGCGGAGCTGGAAGGCGCGGTGCTCGGTGCGGGCGCACGGCTGTCGCCTCGCGAACTCGACGCGCGTCGAACGGAATTGGCCGTGGTCGTCGGCACGGGCCTGTCCGGGCTGCGCGGATATCTTGTCGGCTACCTGCCCGCTCTGCTGCTGGCGGTGCTGGTTCCACCGATCGTGCTCGCGGTCATCGCGGCCCACGATGTGACTTCCGGTGTGATCGTGGTGATCACCTTGCCGCTCATCCCGATCTTCATGATCCTCATCGGGCTGCTGACCCAGGGCCGGGCGGAAGCCACGCTCGCGGCCACCACCCGGCTGTCGGACCAAATGCTCGATCTGTTCGCGGGCATGCCGACATTGCGTGCGCTCGGCCGCGAGACCGGCGACGCGCAGCCCGAGCCCACTGCGCGGGGACAGCGGAACGACACCGGGACGGGCGGTTCGACCGCACACGCGCACACCATGCGGCACCGTGTTCGCGATCTCGGCGACGCGCTGCGCCGGCGCACCATGGGCGCGCTCCGCATCGCCTTTCTGTCTTCCATGGTGCTGGAGTTGCTCGCCACGCTGAGCGTGGCACTGATCGCGGTCTCCATCGGGCTGCGACTGGTCTTCGGTGAGATGAGTCTTTACGCGGGCTTGGTGGTGCTGGTGCTCGCCCCGGAGGTGTATCTGCCGCTGCGCATGGTGGGCGAACGTTTCCACGCCGCCCAGGACGGTATGGCGGCCGCGGACCGAGCGTTCGCGATCCTCGAGTCCACGCCCGCCGAGCCGACCGAGCGGCTACCCGGCCACGGCGCGCGGCGCGCGGCGGCGCACGCCGGTGTGGGCGCACCGGACGAGTCGGCCCACGCGGGTACATGCGACTGTCGACGCACCGAGCCGGAGAAGGCCGTGGTGACGGCTCGCCGCGGCAGTCCCCAGGACTCCGGCGCGGCCACGGCGCCTGACCACGAGCCGGTCGAGTCGCTGTCCAGCCGGGGCGTGCAGGGGGTGGCGCGCGTCGATGCGGTGCGGGACGAGTCGACGCGCGCCGGTGCATGCGGCCGCTGTGCCTTGCCGGAGGAAGCCGGGGTGACGGCTCGCCGCGGCAGCTCCGAGTGGCCCGGCACGGTCGAACTCCGCGACCTGTCGGTCCGGGCGCGGGACGGGTTCGCTCCCGCGGGCCTGTCGGCGATCTTGCGGCTCGGTGCCCTCACGGTGCTCGCCGGTCCCAACGGAAGCGGTAAATCTACCGCGGTACAGGCGATTCTGGGCCTGATCACACCCGACCGAGGTGCCGTGACCGTCGACGGGGTGGACGTCCGCGAACTGGACCAGGACCAATGGTGGGCGCGTGTGGCTTGGCTGCCGCAGCGGCCGGTGCTGGTTCCCGGCACATTGCGCGACAACCTCGAATTGCTCGGCGCGCGGACGGTGGACCACGCCGCACACGGCCCGGCGCGCGTCCTCGATGATCTCGAAGTCGATTGTCTGGCAACTGGTTTCGATGCCGTGCTCGATGAACTGCCCGAGCGCTGGAACACGGTGGTCGGCCCCGGCGGCGTCGGCCTGTCGCTCGGTCAACGCCAGCGCCTCGCGCTGACCAGGGTGCTGGCCACCGATCGCCCGATCCTGCTGCTGGACGAGCCGACCGCGCACCTCGACGCCGCCGCCGAAGCCACCGTGCTGGCCGCACTCCAAGCCAGGGCCCGTATGGGCGCGACGGTCGTCGTCGTCGGCCACCGCCCGACCGTGCTGGCCGCCGCCGACCATGTCGTGCAGGTGCGCGCGGACCTGCGCACCTCGCGAGAGGAGGTGCCGGGATGAACACCGGCGGACGCGCGACGCGGGCCGTTCCGCGTGCCACCGGTTCCACGGTGCCCGGTGATCTGCGCCGAATGTGGGCGCTGCTCGAATTGTCCCGTTGGCGGGTCGCGGTGGCGATCGGATGGGGCGTGCTGGCGCTCGGCAGCGGGCTCGGGCTCGCCGCGTTGGCGGCCTGGCTGATCGCGCGCGCCTGGCAGATGCCGCCGGTGCTCGATCTGAGCATCGCCGTGGTGGCGGTGCGCGCGCTCGGCATCTCCCGTGGCTTGTGCCGGTACCTGGAACGTCTCGCCACACACGACGTCGCACTGCGCGCTATGACAACAGCGCGAACCACGGTGTACCGGACGCTGGCTCGTTCGGATTTCTGGCTGCGCCGACCCGAGGTGTCGCCGAGTGGCGGCGATCGGTCGGGCAAGCCGCTGCGCCGCGGAGATCTCCTGGTCCGGATCGGCAGCGACATCGACGACTTGGGTGCCGTGGTGGTCCGCGCGTTCGTGCCGGTCGCGGTCGCCCTCGCGCTCTCACTCGCCGCCGTCGCTCTGCTGGCCACGATCTCGCCCGCCGCCGCCGCGATCCTGGCGGGTGCGCTGGTCCTGTCGGGCATCGTCGCACCGTGGTTGTCGGCCAAGGCGGCGTCCGAGGCGGAACGCGCCGTGCGGGCCGACCGGGCGGAGTTCACCGCTCAGGCCCTCACCGTGCTCGACCACGCCGCGGAACTACGCGTAGCCGGTCGCCTGGATGCCGCCCTCGCCGCGGCCGGGCAAGCGTCGCGCCGTGCGGTCGCCGCGGAAGATCGGGCGGCCGCGCGCAGCGCCTGGTCGGCCGCTGCCACGCCCCTGTCCATCGGCGCGGCTGTCCTCGGCGCGCTGCTGATCGGCATCACCCTCTACGGCCCGGACGGCGGCTCGCCAGGCGCGATGACGCCCATGGCGCTCGTCGTCCTGGTCCTCTTGCCCTTGTCGGCCTTCGAAGCCGTCGGCCCGCTGCCCACGGCGGCGCAGACGCTGACCACGGCCCGCGCGGCCCTGCATCGCCTGGATGGACTCGACCCCGATTCGCCCCCGAGTGCGTCGGTCGGCCCGTCGGCGCGGCAGACCACCCGCCCTCCACATGCCGAAGACGCGGCGAACGTCGCTCGGACTCCTCCCATCGATGCCCATGTGCCGGAACGGCCCTGCGGACGGCGGATCGCGGTGGTCGGCCCAAGCGGCGCGGGCAAGACGACTCTGCTCATGAAGTGGGCCGGGTTGTTCGACACGCCGCGCCCCGGCGTCACCTTCTTCGCCGAAGACGCGCACCTGTTCGGCACCTCCGTGCTGGAGAATCTGCGGGTCGCCCGCGGTGATCTGACCGCGGAAGAATCCGAAGAAGCTTTGCGAACGGTCGGTCTCGGGAACTGGTTGGACGGGCTTCCGCAGGGTGTGCACACCGATCTCGTCGGGGGAGCGGCAGCCGTGTCGGGTGGCCAGCGTCGCCGGATCCTGCTCGCGCGCGCCCTGGTGTCACCGGCACGGGTATTGCTGCTCGACGAACCGACCGAGCACTTGGAAGCCGAAGCCGGGGCGAAGCTGCTGCGCGACCTGTTGGACGCCGACAGCGGTCTCGTGGAACCGGATCGGATCGTGGTCGTCGTCACGCATCAGCTCCCGGAAGACCATCGGGCCGACGCGGTGCTGCGAGTATCCGCATCAGGGCAGGTCACGACGGACTTCGCGGGGCACGGAACGCCATGCGGCAGCGCCGATTCAGCCCACCGAGAAAATCCGTTGCCGAGCTACTGACGCATCGCTAGATTCGTTCGTACACAGGAAGGAGGTGGTTCGAAGAATGATTATTCATAGGACACGTGAGGTGGCTGTCCGCTAGCGCCACCGCTGCAGGTGGATTTCGCCCGCGCGAGCGCTAGCGAATTCCAGGCAGTCACCCGGCCCCCGAGCCCCGGTCCGTCCGACCGGACCCGTGCGACCACAATCGCACCGGTATGGCTCGGGGGCTGTTCTGTTCCGCCTCTCCGGGTATTCAGGCTGTACCAGTGGGGTGGGGTGTGGGTTGGTCACAGGGCCTGCGTTGGGGATGTGGGTGGGTTTTGGGCGTTCCCGGTGAGTTACCCATGTGCTCGCGAGATCAGGTGTTGCGTTGGGGTGGAGTCGGTCAGGGGTTGCAGCAGACCACGTACTGCGTTCCGCTGCGGCTAGCCTGCGATTGCGTTGGGCAGCGCCGAGCGCGGCGGGGTGCCGTGCTGGGCGAGGAGAAATTCTCAGCCGATGTAGCGCTGGAGGCGGGCCGAGAGGCGGGGTTGGAGGGGGCCGTCGGCTACCACGCGTTCTTCGACGTAGGCCAGGTCGCCGCCCTCGACGATGCCGTAGAGGCGTTTGGCGCCGCCCACGACGATGCCGGACTGGCTGCGGATCACCACGTCGGTGGCCAGTTCCCAGGACGACTGGGACAGCGCTTGCCCGTAGAACAGCTCCACGATGCCGCCGCTGTGTGACAGCAGCAGTTCGATGACCTCGTCGTTGCCGTCGATGCCGACTCGCCAGAAGCCGCTCTCGCGCAAGTCGGGGCCGCCGTAGGCGCCGTCGGCCTCGATGACCCAGGACCGGGATTCCCAGGCGAGATAGTCGCCGCCGTCGTGTGAGACGACGATCTGCTGGCCGAAGTGGTAGTCCCCGCGCTCGGGATCGTTTCCCTCCCCCTCGCCGCGCCACACGCCCACCAGCGGGAGCAGCGCGAGCATCGAGGCGCTGAGGTCCGGGCCGAGGCGCAAGTTGGCCGTGTCCTCGGGCAGCGGAAGATCCGGTAGGACCGGGATGTTGCGGGCACCGGTCGATTTCGCCCGTTCGGCAGCCTCGGCTACGGCCTGGTCGCCGCTGCGGCGACCGGCGGAATCAGCCGGAGCGTTGCCGTTCAGTTGTTCACTCGCTCGCTCGGCCGGATTGGAACCTTCGCTCGCGAGTTCGCTCATGATTCGGTGAACAGCCGGTAGAAGACGTAGAGGCCGAACCAGCCGATCAGGACGGCCACGGCCACCAGCAGAATCTCGAAGAAGAGGACCACGTTTCGAGTCTAACGACCTCGCTTTCGCGGCGCGCAAACGGCCCCGGTGCTTCCGCGGAGCGGAAAGCGACCGGGGCCGTTCGACGACTGCGAGGTCTTACTTGGCGACCGCGACGTCCACCGCGTGGATGCCCGCGCCTTCGGGGCGCACCTCGGCGGAGCCGTTGCCCGCCGAGGACAGCGCGCGGACGGTCCACGAGCCGGGAGCCGCGAAGAACCGGAAGTCACCGGTGCCCGACGCGACGACCTCGGCGGTGAAATCACCGTTGCCGTCGAGCAGGCGCACGAACGCCCCGCCCACCGGCTGGCCGTCGGTGCTCAGGACACGGCCGGTGATGACCGTCTCCTTCTCCACGTCGACACCGGCCGGGATTGCCTGGCCCTGGGTAGGTGCTGCACACATATGGATTACTCTCCCAACTCGATCGGAGCGCCGACGAGCGAGCCGTACTCGGTCCAGCTGCCGTCGTAGTTCTTGACGTTCTGGTGGCCCAGCAGTTCCTGCAGCACGAACCAGGTGTGCGAGGAACGCTCGCCGATCCGGCAGTACGCGATGGTCTCCTTCTCGCCGTCCAGGCCGGCTTCCTGGTAGATCTCGGTCAGCTCGGCGTCGGACTTGAAGGTGCCGTCCTCGTTCGCGGCCTTGCTCCACGGCACGTTGATGGCGCCGGGGATGTGGCCGGGACGCTGGCTCTGCTCCTGCGGGAGGTGGGCGGGCGCCAGGATCTTGCCGCTGAACTCGTCGGGCGAACGCACGTCGACCAGGTTCTTGGTGCCGATGGCCGCGATGACCTCGTCACGGAAGGCGCGGATGTTCAGGTCGGGCGCCGACGCCTTGTACTGGGTGGCGGGCCGGTTCACCGGCTCGGTCGACAGCGGACGGCCGTCGAGTTCCCACTTCTTGCGACCGCCGTCGAGCAGCTTGACGTTGTTGTGGCCGTACAGCTTGAAGTACCAGTAGGCGTACGCGGCGAACCAGTTGTTGTTGCCGCCGTACAGGATGACCTCGTCGTCGTTCGAGATGCCGCGCGCCGAGAGCAGGTCGGAGAACTGCTCCTGGTTCACGAAGTCGCGACGAACCTGATCCTGCAGGTCCTTCTTCCAGTCGAGCCGGACGGCACCCTCGATGTGACCACCGTCGTAGGCGGAGGTGTCCTCGTCGACCTCGACGAACACGACGCCGGGGGCGTTGAGGTTCTCTTCGGCCCAGTCAACGGAGACCAGGACATCGGAGCGAGCCATTGTTTTCCTTTCAGAGATGACGTGCAGGGTCAGTTCGATGCCGGTGACGGGGTCCGGCGGAGGCGGGCTACCAGCGGATAGATCCGGCAACCCAGGCAGAGCCCGAACGCCGCGTTCAGGAACGCCGCGAACAAGGCGAAGCCGGCGAACACCGCGCCGACGATCGTGGAGCCGAGCGCGAAGCCCAGCAGGCTGACGGCCGCGAACACGAAACCGAGCAACTGCGCGAACCGCAGCGGGGCCGTCGGCTCGGTCTCGGTGGTCGGCGCGAGACGCGGCGCGACGACGGCCGCGTAGATCCGGCCGTAGGGGTGGCGGCGCGGGCCGAGGGCGGCGCCGACCGCGAAGACGACTGCTTGCAGGGCGATCAACACCCCCGCGGCGACCGGCGAGAACGCGGCGGCGAGCAGCACCACGACGAGGACGCCGGTGGTCACCCATGCGGCGAATCGTGGTCCGCGCACGTCGACCCGGTCGGAAGAAACGGGGATCGCCTCGGAAGTATTACGGATCTCGGTGGACATTGTGCGTACTCCTGCGCTGAATAAGTCCGATGACTGAAGATTTGCCAATTCGCCGGGGGATCGTGAGATCGCTCGCGTGGCGGACAGGGGTCGGCGTCAGGAAATCCGGAAAAGCCGACCGCTCAGCGGCACAGGCAGCAACAACCACCGAGCCGACACAGATCCACTGTGCGGCGTCGGGTGAGCATCAGCTCGTGGTTGGTAAGCACGTCAGCAGTTTACCCAATTCGGCGGGAGAATATGGACCCGGGGTGGATCACTTCCGTCCAGGGGGCTTGTCGTCGCAGCTCAGGCCGCCGCGGTCAGCGGCTCGAGCGCGGAGTGCAGATCCGTGGCCTTGGGCACGCCGGAGATGCGGAACCGTTCCCTGCCCGCGATGTCGAAGACGAACGTGGTGGGCAGCGAGAGCACGTTCAGCTCCCGGGCGAGCGCAGGCTCGGCGTCGATGTCCACCTCGATGTCCTGCGGCGGCTGCGGTGAGCCCGCGAGCTGGCCTGTGACGTTGGCAACCACCCGGCGAACAGCGGAGCACGGTCCGCACCACTCGGCGGAGAAATGCAGTACCGCGGGACCGGCGCCGGTCACGCCGACGGACGCCAGCAGTTCCGCGCGGGCGGTGTGGGACAGGTCGATGCCGTCGGCCGCGCGGATCTTGCCGTCGCGCCGGCGCAGCAGGACGCCCACCGCCAGCGCGGTGAGCAGTACTACTGCGAGGATGGTGACTTGGATCATGGTCGCTGCAATCGGTCGAGGTCGATCGTGACGTTCACGCCCTTGCCCTCCACGACGATCTGACCGCCCTGAGCGGAGACCTTGGTAGGCCGGACACCGAACGGCAACTCCTTGGTGTCGATGGTACGGGTGAAGCGGGCGAGGACCGCCGGGCGATCGGCCTCGGTGATCACCGCCACAGGCATGGTCTCGGTGCCGGGCGGGCCCCGGTAGAACCCGGTCGCCACGATCTTCACCTGATCGCCGTCGAGCAGCAGATCGGCCTGCACGCTGACTTTTTCACCGCCGTACTGCGCGCCCGGCGTCTCCGGCATGGTTCCGGTGAGCACCAGTGCGCCCGTGGTGGTCATGCCGGAACCGCCCGATCCGCCGGTCCCGTCGGACTTGTCGGCAGGCCGCGAGTGCACCTGCAGATCGGGAATGGCGAACAGCCTGCCGAGTTCGGTCGGCTCCACTCGCAACCGGCTGTCCACGCGCTCCACCGGGACGCCGCGCAGGCTGCCGTCGACGAGTTCGCCGACCGGCAGCCGCACCCCGGTCAGCGTCGCCTCGAGCGCGATCTCCCCCGGGATGTCCAGTCGCTTCGCGCGGGCCCGGATCTCCACGTGGTCGTAGCGGCTGTCCCAGGCCTGGCCGAGGAAGGGGAAACCGTGGATCGTCACTTCGGGATCGGCGGTGAGATCGGCGCCGTCGCGCAGCGCTCGGGACACGCGATACTCCGAATAGGCCGCGGTACTGAAGTCGACGACGACGGCGAACCCAGCCAGACACAGCAGGCCGATGATCAGCTTGCGCATGCTCCCCCGTCTCTCCGGGTCTCGGGCCGCGGCGGCCGGGAGCCGCGCGGCGCGCGTTCGGCTACCGCCTCGGGGGCCTCGCCGGCGGCGGGCATGCCCGATACGTAACCCATGTACGCACCATATCGGTTGGCCCGGGCGGGGCTCCCGAGTGTCCTCCGGTGCGCTCGCCGACCCCGGAATGCGTGGTCATGCCTTGTTACGCGCTAATCTTGCATCCGATTACCTGTGATTAGCGACGTGGCCGCGGCGGTGCTGCCGCATCCACGTGGCTACGAGATGGGAGGAGGGCCCGTGGAGCTGCTCCTGCTTACCTCCGACCCCAACCCCGAGTCGGTGTTGCCCTCGCTCGCGTTGCTCGCGCACAACGTGCGCCCTGCGCCCACTGAGGTGGCCTCGCTGCTCGAGGCAGGCACGGCGGATGTCGCGCTGGTGGACGCCAGGACGGACCTGGCCGCCGCCCGCGGTCTGTGCCGCTTGCTCGGCAGCACCGGGTCATCGGTGCCGGTCGTCGCGGTGCTCACCGAGGGCGGCCTGGTCGCCGTGAACGCGGACTGGGGACTCGACGACATCCTGCTGCCCGGCACCGGCCCCGCCGAGCTCGATGCCAGGCTGCGGCTGCTGGTCGGCCGCAACGGCGGCGTGGCCAGCCCGGAGAACACCGGCAAGATCACCCTCGGTGAGCTGGTGATCGACGAGGGCACTTATACGGCGCGTCTGCGTGGCCGCCCGCTCGATCTCACCTACAAGGAGTTCGAGCTGCTGAAGTATCTGGCGCAGCACGCGGGCCGGGTGTTCACCCGCGCGCAGCTGCTGCAAGAGGTCTGGGGCTACGACTTCTTCGGCGGCACGCGCACCGTGGACGTACACGTGCGACGGTTGCGCGCCAAGCTCGGCACCGAATACGAGTCGCTGATCGGCACGGTGCGCAATGTCGGCTACAAGGCCGTGCGCCCCTCGCGCGCGGCGGTCAAGGGGGAGCCGGTGAGCTTTCCGGACGACGACAACGAGGGCACCGACGATTCTCCGCTCACGCCGGTCAACGGCTCCGTGCAGTAATCGTCGGCGGACCGTGCCCGCATCGCTTCGGCGGGGCCGAAATGCCAGCTGCCGCTACGACGTTGCCAGCAGTGGACTCCATGCGGGGTCCGCAGGCTCGATGAACGGAGGCCGATGAGCGGCGCGACGACACAGTGGACCGACGGCCCCGACGCGGGCGACGCGCGGGCGGTCACCGATCTGCTCGCGCGCGCCACCGAGGCCGACGGTGTCGCCCCGGTCTCGGAACAGGCCGTGTTGTCGCTGACTTCTGGCGCGGATACCGGAGCGCGCCATCTGCTCGCGCGGAGCGGAGGCGCCGTCGTCGGCTATGCGAATCTCGTTCCGGCCCACGGCGAACACCCTGCTATGGCCGAGGTCGCGGTCGACCCGGCTCGGCGCGGTCACGGCGTCGGTACCGATCTGGTCACGGCAGCGCTGGCCGCTGGCGGTCCGGGCGCGCGGGTCTGGGCGCACGGCGACCGGCCGGCGGCCAAAGCCGTCGCAGCGCGGCTCGGGCTGCGGACCGCGCGGGAGTTGTGGCAGATGCGCCGGTCTATGGCAACTCCTGAGCTACCGGAATTGGCCGTGCCGGACGGCATCGTGCTGCGCACCTACGCCGGTCCCGCCGACGACGCGGAATTGCTGCGGGTGAACGGCGCCGCCTTCGCCTGGCACCCGGAACAGGCCGCGTGGACCCGGCGCGACATCGAGATCCGCCGTGCCGAGTCGTGGTTCGACCCGGCGGGCCTGTTCCTGGCATTCGACACCGCGGCCCCTGATCGTCTGCTGGGATTCCACTGGACCAAGGTGCATCACGCGGAGCAACCGCCGCTCGGCGAGGTCTACGTGGTCGGCATCGATCCGGCGGCGCAAGGGCGCGGACTCGGCCGGCTGCTCACCTTGACCGGTCTGCATCACCTGCGGGAGCGCGGGCTGGCCGAAGTTCTGCTCTACACCGAGGCCGACAATGTCGCCGCGGTGCGCACTTATACCCGTCTCGGATTCGCTCCGGCACATGTCGACGTCGCCTACGCGGCGGCGGAGGTTGAATAACAGGCGGCAGAATGGATGCGCGCCAGTAAAACTGCGGCAAACGTCACATCTACCAGGCGCAATCGCGCCGGGCTGTTCACTCTCCGTTCACTCAGGTCGGTCCAACTGTCAACCACATGACCTTAGGTTGAGTGAGGGCAGCACACTGCTGCCTGGTGCGCGAGTTCCCCGCGAACAGCACCACAACACCCGTCCGGGCCGGTGAGGGACCGGACGAGTAGGACGCCATTCCGGAGGAATAGTGAATCTCAAGCGCAGCAGCGCCCTCGTTGGTGTGCTGGCCGTCGGCGCCATGGCGCTGGCCGCCTGTGGCAGCGACGACAACACCTCGGCCGATTCGGGCAACGTGGCCAAGGTCGACGTCGCCTGCGGCGGCAAGAAGGCCCTCAAGGCCAGCGGCTCTTCGGCGCAGAAGAACGCGATGGAGCGCTTCATCGCCGCGTACGAGAAGAACTGCGACGGCGCCACGCTCAACTACACCTCGAGCGGCTCGGGCGCCGGTGTGAGCGAGTTCCTCGGTGGCCAGACCGATTTCGGTGGCTCCGACTCCCCGCTGAGCGCGAAGAAGGACGAGCCGAAGAAGGCCGCCGACCGCTGCGCCTCGCCCGCGTGGAACCTGCCGACCGTGTTCGGCCCGGTCGCGATCACCTACAACATCGACGGCGTGACCGATCTCGCGCTGGACGGCCCGACCGCCGCCAAGATCTTCAACGGCACCGTCACCACCTGGGACGCGCCCGAGATCAAGGCGCTGAACCCGAACGCCAAGCTGCCGTCCGAGCCGATCGCCGTGATCTTCCGCAGCGACGAGTCGGGCACCACCGACAACTTCCAGCTCTACCTGGACTCCGCCTCCGACGGCGCCTGGGGCAAGGGCGCGGGCAAGGCCTTCAACGGCGGCGTCGGCGCGGGCTCGAAGGGCAACGAGGGCACCTCGGCCGCGGTGAAGAGCACCAAGAACTCGATCACCTACAACGAGTGGTCGTTCGCGAAGGCGCAGAACCTGTCGATCGCGCGGATCATCACCTCGGCGAGCAAGGACCCGGTGACGCTGAGCGTCGCCTCGGCGGGCAAGGCGATCGAGTCCGCGAAGGTCTCCGGCCAGGGCAACGACCTGGTCATCGACACCTCCTCGTTCTACAAGCCGTCGGTGGCGGGCGCGTACCCGATCGTGATGCCGACCTACGAGATCGTGTGCTCGAAGTACTCCGACGCCGACACGTCGAAGGCGGTCAAGGCCTTCCTCACCTCGGCGGTCACCAACGGCCAGCAGGGCTTGGACGAGGCCGGGTACATCCCGATCCCGGAACAGTTCAAGACCAAGCTGACCACCGCCATCAACGCCATCTCCTGATAGCAGTCCCACATGACCGTGCACGACGAGGTTGCCGCCGCTGGTCCGTCTGATTCGACCGACCAGCGAGCAGGCGGAGATACTGCGCTCATGCCGAGCAAGCCGAGCACCGAACCGACCGCGAAGAGCCGTCGCCAGCACAGCCCGCGGGCGGAGATCATCTTCCGCTCGCTGGCGACGACGGCCGGTGCGATCATCGTCGCGTCCATCGCGTTGATCGCGCTGTTCCTGCTCATCCGGGCGGTGCCGTCGGTGCTGGCGAACGAGGCGAACTTCTTCACCAGCACAGAGTTCAACACCTCGGACGCCAACCACTTACGGTTCGGCATCCGGGATCTGTTCATGGTGACGGTGCTCAGTTCGGTCTTCGCCTTGGTGATCGCCGTTCCGATCGGCATCGGCATCGCGCTGTTTCTGACGCACTACGCGCCGAAGACGCTGGCACGGCCGTTCTCGGTGCTCGTCGATCTGCTCGCGGCGGTGCCCTCGATCGTGTTCGGTCTGTGGGGAATCCTGGTTCTCGCTCCGCAACTGGAGCCGATCCAGAACTTCTTGAACGACAACCTGGGATGGCTGTTCCTCTTCGATGACGGCAACATCCCGCTGGCCAGCGGCGGCACGATCTTCACCGCGGGCGTCGTGCTCGCGGTGATGATCCTGCCGATCATCACGTCGGTCAGCCGTGAGGTGTTCAACCTCACCCCCCGTGCGCACATCGAGGCGGCGCAGGCGCTCGGCGCGACGAAGTGGGAAGTCGTGCGGATGACGGTGCTGCCCTACGGGCGCAGCGGCATGATCGCCGGCGCGATGCTCGGCCTCGGCCGCGCGCTCGGTGAGACCATCGCCGTGTTGATCGTGCTGAAGACGGCCGCGCAGCCAGGACACTGGTCGGTGTTCGACGGCGGCTACACCTTCGCCTCCAAAATCGCCTCGGCCGCCGCGGAGTTCAGTGCCCCGCTGCCGACCGGTGCGTACATCGCGGCAGGCTTCGTGCTGTTCGCGCTGACCTTCGTCGTGAACGCGCTCGCTCGACTGGCCGCGGGCGGAAGGGTGAACGGGTGATGACCTCCTCGACTCTGGACCGGCCGATCAAGCCGCCCACCTTCCGCGATGTGAGCCTGGCGCGCAAGGTACGCAACAACGTCGCGACCGGCTTGGTGTGGCTGGCGTTCGCGGTCGCGCTGGTACCGCTGGCCTGGGTACTGATCATGGTGATCAGCAAGGGCTTGGCCGCAGTGGTCCGGGTGGACTGGTGGCAGAACTCGCTGAAGGGCGTGCTGCCCAATCAGGTCGCGGGCGGCGTCTATCACGCCATCTACGGCACGATCGTGCAGTCGCTGGTCGCGACGGTGATCGCCGTGCCGCTCGGCATCATGGCCGCGGTGTATCTGGTCGAGTACGGCCGCGGCTTGCTGGCCAAGGTCACCACCTTCATGGTCGACATCCTGGCCGGTGTACCGTCGATCGTCGCGGCGCTGTTCATCTTCGCGCTGTGGATCGCGACGCTCGGATTCCCGCAGAGTTCGCTGGCGGTGTCGCTGGCCTTGGTGCTGCTGATGTTGCCGGTGGTCGTCCGCAGTACCGAGGAAATGCTGAAACTGGTGCCGGACGAACTGCGTGAAGCGTCCTACGCGCTGGGCATCCCGAAGTGGAAGACCATCGTGCGGATCGTGGTGCCCACCGCGCTGCCCGGCATGATCAGCGGCATCCTGCTGGCCATCGCCAGGGTGATGGGCGAGACCGCTCCGGTGCTGGTGCTGGTCGGCTACAGCAAGTCGATCAACATGAATATCTTCGACGGCAACATGGCGTCGCTGCCGCTGTTGATCTACCAGGAGCTGGCCAACCCCGAAGCTGCCGGACGCGAGCGGGTCTGGGGCGCGGCTCTGACCTTGATCATCATCATCGCCCTCCTGTACCTGGCGGCTGCGGTCCTCAACCGCCTGCTCACCCGGAACCGATAGAAGCGGAACGGATTACCGAAAATGGCCAAGCGGATCGACGTCAAAGATCTGAACATCTACTACGGCAAGTTCCACGCCGTGTCGGATGTCTCGCTGACCGTGCTGCCGCGCAGCGTGACCGCCTTCATCGGTCCCTCCGGCTGTGGCAAGTCCACCGTGCTGCGTTCGCTCAACCGCATGCACGAGGTAACCCCGAATGCCAGGGTCGAGGGCGCGGTGTTGCTGGACGGCGAGGACATCTACGGCACGCAGGTCGACCCGGTGGGTGTGCGCCGCACGATCGGCATGGTCTTCCAGCGGCCCAACCCGTTCCCCACGATGTCCATCAAGGACAACGTGGTCGCGGGTCTGAAGCTGCAGGGCGTGCGCAACAAGAAGGAACTCGACGAGGTCGCCGAGCGCTCGCTGCGCGGCGCCAACCTGTGGAACGAGGTGAAGGACCGCCTGGACAAGCCGGGCGGCGGCCTCTCCGGCGGTCAGCAGCAGCGTCTGTGCATCGCGCGCGCCATCGCGGTTTCGCCCGACGTGCTGCTGATGGACGAGCCCTGTTCGGCGCTCGACCCGATCTCGACCCTGGCGATCGAGGATTTGATCACCGAGTTGAAGAAGGAATTCACCATCGTCATCGTCACCCACAACATGCAGCAGGCCGCGCGCGTGAGTGACCAGACCGGTTTCTTCAACCTGGAGGCCCAGGGCAAGCCGGGCAAGCTGATCGAGATCGACGACACCGAGAAGATCTTCTCCAACCCGTCCCAGAAGGCCACGGAGGACTACATCTCCGGTCGCTTCGGCTGATCTCGAGGCGGGTTCCGCATCCGCGGACGCGCCGCATACGCAAAACGAAAGCCCTGGGCGGTGACCACCCCCAGGGCCTTCGGATATTCGGGCCTCGGCTATTCGTCGAGAGGCGGGGTCTCGAACAGCGGCGTCGGCGTGGATTGCACCCGGCGCGTGTGCTCCGAATCCGATTCACGATTCGCCGCTGACATTCCTCCGAGCAGTCCGGTGCTCGCGGGTGCGGTGGACGGGGAACCGGACGCGGACGCGGGAGCAACGCTCGGACTGCCGGAGTCGGCATTGGTGTAGCTCGCCTGCCGGACGGACGCCGGTTGGTCCGGCTTGGTTTCCGCGTGTTGCGACGAATTCGGTTTATCCGTCTTGCTGTTCTCGGTGCCTGCCGGATGGTCGGTCTTCGAATCGGTGGACTTCGCGTTCGGATCTTCCGTTTTCGCGTTCGGATCGGTGGCTGCGGGTTGTCCGGTCGTGGGATCGGTGGCCGCCGGATCCTGCTTCGGGGTCCCGGTTCCGGCGGGGTCACCCGTGGGCGGTGAGTCCGTGTGCGTGCCGTCCGTTTGGTGCGTTCCGGCGATCGTGTCGACGGCGTTCGCGAACTTCTCGGCGCTGGTACCGGCGGCCTCGATCAGACCCTTTCCAGCCTCCCCGCCTGCTTTGATGATGTCGTCGAGATCGTCGTCGAGTTTGCCGATGGATTCGATCAGCGTGGGCACATTGCCGGTGATCTGGCTGACCGAGGTGATCAAACTCGTCACATCCGACGGCTTCCACGAATTGGGATCGCTGGCCGCACCGGTGGACGCGGGCGTCTGGGCGGGTTGGTCCGTTTTGGACTCGTCCTTGCCCTTACCGCTCGAATCGGTCTTGTCGTCCTGTTTCCCGGACTGGTCGGCGGTATCCTGCTTTCCGGATTGATCTTGTTTCCCGGACTGATCGGCGCCGTCCTGCTTTCCGGACTGGTCGGATTTGTCTTCGGCGGCGGACTGCGCGGCCGCGATCGGGCTGGCCTGCGGCGTACCCGCGGGCGCGGTGGAAGCCGAGTCGTCCTTCTGGTCTGATTGATCCGCGTCCGACGGGTTGCTGAACAACGCGAGAGCCGGGTCTGTCCCGTCGGCGGACTTGTCGCTGTCGAGCGGGTCGCCGTCGCCGAGTTGAGCGGCTCGGGTGCTGACGTCACCGCTCGCCTGCTCGATCTTCGCCGCGACGTCCGTCTGGGTGCCGAGCAGTTCGTTCATGGCGGTGGTGATGGCGGTCTGGTAGGTGAACTGCGCATCACCGTCCTCGTCCGAGGCGCCCGGCCCGGGAGTGACCTGCCAGTCCTCGGAGACGGTGAATCCGGCCGCGACGGCCTCATCGACCTTGTCCAGCAACGTTTGGCGGAATCCGACGAGGCTGGTACCACTGTCGATCAATGTCTGGGCGAGCGTCTCGGTATCCAACGCCACCTTGTTCGCCGTGTCGCGGTCGCCTGCGATGCGGTCGTACGCGGCGTAATAGGCGTCACCGCTCCAATGCGCGCCCGCTGCCCGGATCTGCGTCACCGTTTGATCGATCAGGGAAACGAATTCGCCGTTGCGCGTGCGTATTTCGGTACCGGCTTCGCTCAGTTTCCACGGCTGCCATTCCGACCGCACCTGGCTGAGGGTTGGCGTACTGCTCGTAGACCTCACAGCTGTGCGCCCATCGCGTCGAGACCCGCGCGAAACTCCTGGTCGGACACCTCGTAATTCGCGGCGCCGCCTTTCGCGATATTCGAAACTCGTTTGCAGCGCATGGCCATTCGCCGCCATGCGTCTTCGACGTTCGAACCCGCTGTGGAACACGCTTCACCCACCGTCGAACCGGGCAGCACGCCACCGAGCGCGTCGGTGGTCGCACGCACGGTCAAAGCGCCGATCTCACCGCCGATTTTGTCCATCGACGCGGCCAGCGCGCGCAACTCCGCTGGATCGACGTCCATAACGCCCCCCTTCATGCCGGTTCCCCTCCGGCGTAACGCTATACCAGAGCAATCTCGCCCTGTGCGGCTCAATCTATCATTCGCCGCCTGCGAAACGTCAAGCGCAGCAAGCTTTTCGTTTACGACTCCGAGTCGGGGTCCGGCGGGAGCACTCCGGTGACCAAGAAGATGACACGGCGGCCGATTTCCACCGCGTGGTCGGCGAAGCGCTCGTAGTAGCGACCGAGCAGCGTGACATCGACGGCAGCCGCGACGCCGTACTTCCAGTCGCGGTCCATGAGCAGTGTGAACAGGTGACGGTGCAGATCGTCCATCGCCTCGTCGTCTTCGTTCAGCTGCGCGGCGCGCTCCGGGTCACGGGTCTCCAGCACCTCACGCGCACTGGCTCCCATGTTCACGGCGATGCGGCCCATCTCTGCGAAGTAGCCGTTGACGGACTCCGGTAGCGCGTGGTTCGGATGACGCCTGCGCGCGACCTTCGCCACGTGCAGCGCCAGCGCGCCCATCCGATTCACATCGGCGACGATCTGGATCGTGCTCACCACTTGCCGCAAATCACCGGCGACCGGAGCTTGCAGCGCGAGCAGAGCGAAGGCCTTCTCCTCGGCGTCCTGGATCAGCTCGGCGATCCGGTCGGACTCGCTGATCACCTGCTCCGCCAGGGCGAGGTCCGCCTGGAGCAGCGACTGGGTAGCCCGCTCCATGGCCGAGCCGGCCAACCCGGCCATCTCACCCAGCAGGTGGGCGAGCTCAGCCATTTGCTCGTTGTAGATGACACGCATGGGAACTGACACTAGTTCGCCGCGCTGACCAAGTCACGAACAGGGAGTGAATGACCGGTGTGCATCATTAGCGTGGGAATTGCCGTTGACGATTCAACGACTGCGATCCGCACCCTCGCGGCTTGGGAACGACGACATCGAGACGAGTTGTGATCTGCGTCGCATTCGTCCTGCGGTGTATGCCGGGTGCGACTTGCAGTCGTTGGCGGCGTTGATGTGCTCTAGATCGGAGGACAGGGTGACTGACTCGTGTCACCGCGAGAACTCCGAGGGGTGACACAGCGTTCGCGCAGTCACCATCGGAGTTCGGCCCGAACTAGCTGTAAATGTGAAAACCCCAGGCGTCGCCGCCGCCAAACGCGCTGCCGTTGGGGACCAACTCGCACCCGCTTACGCGGTTTCCGTGGTCTACAAACCACTGCCGGGAGTGCTCACATTCCTGTGGCGTGTCGTACTGCCACCACCCGTCTGCTTGGGCAGGACCTGCGAACAGCGCCATGGCGGCCGCCGCTGCAGTTGCTCCGAAGATTAGTTTGCGTACCACTGAAATCCCCTCCGTATCGATGATCGACGTCCCCGACGCTAGCAGCGATCGAACGAGCGGATCAAGCGAATATCGTTGCGGTAGAACGTGAGTCAACACGAACTTGGGCTGCGGGGGTGGGTCGGGTGCTGGTGCACTCGGTCGTCTACTTGCAGACCTCATCGGCAGCGTTGACGTGTTCCAGGTCGGAGGGCAGGACGGCGGGCGTCGAACTCGTCGAGGTGCTCGTCGTGACGTTGGTGATCTCGTCACCGACCGGCGTCGGTGCCTTCACGGTGACGCCGGTCTTCGAGTCGCCTCCGATGACGACCTCGACGATGCCGCCGAGATCGTCGGCGGCCTCGATGGTCGCGCCGGGGATGGAGGTCGCTACGGTCGCGGCCTCGGCCTCCAGGCCGGGTGCGTAGCGGACCTTCGTCGTGGTGGAGGTGCCGTTGGCGTAGTTTCCGGTGTTGTAGATCGTGAAGCCCTGGTTGCCGAGCTTGGTGGCCGCCGTGCGCGCCAGCCCTTCGACTCCGGAACCGTTGGACACCAGCAGCGAGACAGTCGAAGGATCCACCGCCTTGTACTTGGTCGGCGTCGGAGCGGTCGGTGCCGGCGCGGGTACGTTCGCCTGAACGGTCGGCTTCTCGCCTGGCAGAGGTTGATCGTCGCGGATCGCCTTGAAGATCGCCTTGATGTCGGATTCCCGGGGGATCTCGTTGCCGTAAGTGGTGGTTCCCGCGGTCGGCACGGTGATGAAGGTGACCACGCCGGCATCGATCTTCTGCAGCGAACGACCCAGCATCAGCAGGTCGGTCGTTTCGACCTTGTTGACCCAGGTGTGCTCGCGAAGCGCAGTTATGAAGCCGTTCAACTTGCCCGGATTGAACAGCACCTTGCTGGACAGCGTGCTGCGCAGCAGCGAAGCGAGGAAGCGTTGCTGCCGGTTGATGCGGTCGTAGTCGCTGCGCTCCTCGCCGTAGACATGCCGGGCACGCACATACTTCAGCGCCGTTTGGCCGTCGATGCGCTGCTTGCCCGGGTGCTCGAGGATGGTGCCGAGCACATCGTCGACGAGCGGCTTGGACGCGCAGACCTCGACGCCATCGATTTGGTTGACCATCGACTCGAAACCGGCGAAGTCGATGCCGATGAAGTGATTGATCGACGCGCCGGTGAGGCGCTGAATCGTGGAGACGAGGCACATCGGGCCGCCGAGATTGTAGACGGCGTTGAGCTTGTCACCTATGGCAGACGGGAACTTCTCGTCGGAATACGCGTTTTTTTCGTTGTCCCACCCATTGCACTGGGGCCTGGTCACGTCCAGGTCGCGCGGAAAAGATACTACGACGACCCGACTCCGGTCCTTCGGGATGTGGACCAGCATGGTGGTGTCTGCGCGGGCACCTTCGGCGTCGTCCAAAGTGCCCGCGCCGAGCTGGCCGTTGGCCCCTGCGCGTGTGTCGGTGCCGACGAGCAGGTAATTCTCGTCGCCGAGCTGGGCATTGGAATCAATGATGTCCTCTGAGTTCTCATCAAGGGCGTTGACCTGAGTGAAGCCGTCCGTCGTCGACCGCAAGTAGCTCCAGCCGCCGCCGGTGACCAGCAGAGCGAGCACAGCGCACACTGCACCCCCCGCCCTTCCCGCGGTGCGCAGACGCTTGTTGCGGCGCTCCTTGGAAGCCTGCAGACGGGTCTGGGCGGTGCCGACGGGCTTCGGCTTGGCGTCCTTGCCGTCCTTGGTCGGCCAACTCACGCCCTTGCGCTTGGCGCGCGTGGGCTCGTCGAGCGGAGGTAGGACGTCGGTGACCTCTTCGGCCTGTTCCGGTTCCGGGGGAGCGACGGGTGGTGCGGCGGATGCCGAGCGCTCGGCAGGGCGGCGGTTCGCGGGACGGGCGGCCGGTGTCGCGCCCGTGATGTCCTGGACCACCGGTGAGCTACCGGTCTGCCGTGGCGGTGGCGAGTCCGGTGCGCGCCGGGGACCGGCTGCCGCGCCACGGCCGTTGGCGGCGGCCGGGTCGGCGGGTCGGCGCGGAGCTTCTTGACGTGGCTCGGCGCGATTGATTCGTGCGGATGGTGGGCCTGCCTGCGGGGGTACCGGCTCAGGGCGGCGGCCTCGGTTCGTCGGAGAGCCCGCTACCGGTGGCGTGGGCTCGGGGCGGCGGCCTCGGATGGGCGCGGCGGCGGGGTCCGGTGGGCCGGGCTCGGGGCGGCGGCCTCGGATGGGCGCGGCGGTCGGGTCCGGTGGTTTGGGTTCCGCGCGGCGGCCTCGGCTCGGCGGGGCGGTCGGGTCCGGTGGCGTGGGTTCCGCGCGGCGACCGCGGCGGCCGGTGCGTTCGTTGTCGACTCGCTGGACGAGATCCTGCACCGTCAGGGGCGCGGAACTCTGGTCAGGAGCGGCGTCGGTATGGCGGGAACGACGAGACGTGCGTGCGACGTCTCCTTCGGGGTTATCCGCCGCGGGATACCGCTCCCACGGGGCGCGACCTCCGGGCCGTGGCGAACGCCCGTGCCGATCGTCACCCACCAACGAACCTCGCTTTTCGTCTTGCTTTCCGCCTGGGTCATACCGGACCGGCGGCACCGATCCCGCAATGATAACGATTCCGCCACGGCAGGCCACCCCACGGCGAAATCGAACAGGTCACAACGGTTCGACGCCAGCGTTCGCTGTGCGATTGCCGATCAGCCTCCGCTGTGCATCACATCTGCCGCGCGAGGCACCGCGGGATCGTCCGGGTCATCGAGCCAGCCGTGTGGCAGCGCGACTTTGCCCGGCGAGCCCTGCCTGCCGCGCGGACCTTCCGCGTCCTCCGGGAACGGAACCGTCGGGTCGAGTTGGCCGACGAGGTCTTCCAGTTGTGCGAGGCTGCCCACGGTGGCGAACGCACGTCGCAGATCGGAGCCGACCGGGAAGCCCATCAGGTACCACGCCATGTGCTTGCGCAGATCACGCATGGCCTTCTCCTCGCCGAGATGCTCGGAAAGCAGCGCGCCGTGCCGGTACAGCACCGCGCCGACCCGGCCCAGATCGGGCGCCTCCGGCAGCGGCTGACCGCGCAGCGCCGCCTGCAACTCGGCGAACAGCCACGGCCTGCCAAGGCAGCCGCGACCGACGACCACACCGTCGCACCCGGTTTCGTCCATCATGCGGACGGCGTCGGCGGCGGAGAAGATGTCACCGTTGCCGAGCACCGGGATCGAGGTGACCGCCTCCTTGAGCCGGGCGATCGCGGTCCAGTCGGCTTGGCCCGAGTACCGCTGCGCGGCCGTGCGAGCGTGCAACGCGACCGCTCGCGCGCCTTCGGCTTCGGCGATCCGGCCCGCGTCCAGATAGGTGAGGTGGTCGTCATCGATGCCGATGCGGAACTTCACGGTGACCGGGACCCCCGCCGGTTCCGCCGCGCTCACCATGGCGCGCACGATGCTCCGAAACAGCGTCCGCTTGTACGGCAGGGCGGCGCCGCCGCCGAGGCGGGTGACCTTGGGCACGGGGCAGCCCAGGTTGAGGTCGATGTGGTCGGCCCAGCCCTCGCCGACGATGATCCGCACCGCTTCGCCGAGCGTGGCCGGGTCGACGCCGTAGAGCTGCATCGAGCGAGGATGCTCGTCGGCGTCGAAGGACATCATGTGCAGCGTCTTCTCGTTACGCTCCACCACCGCCCGCGCGGTGATCATCTCGCACACGTAGATCGAGGTCGGGCTGCCGAATTCCCGGCACAACTTGCGGAACGCCAGATTCGTGATGCCCGCCATCGGCGCGAGCACGACCGGCGGATCGACCGGATACGGCCCGATCCGCAGCTTCGTCATCGCCTCGGTAGTCATCGTCACGCCGACCAGTGTCTCATTTGCGCACGTAAGTCGGCCGGAGCGGGTCGTTCGCCCGGTGCGCATGTCGCGCGGCACCGGGCCGTGCACACCGGCGCCGCCCTCGGTCTTCCGGGGCGGCGCCTGCTGTTGTTCCTCGGGTTCTACACGGAGCTGCCGACCATCGCGCGGTCGCGCTTGGCGGCCTCGCGGGCGAGCATCCGGTCGCGCTGTTCCTCGAACTTGATGACGTCCTTGCCCAGCTTGTCCAGGAACAGGCCGAGGCGCTCACGGACCGCCTCGCCGCGGGCGGTGAAGTCGGTGCGGTCGAAGATGTTCCACTTCTTCAGCACCGGCTGGACCACTTCCTCCAGGTGCTGGCGCAGATCGTAGATGCCGTGCTTGGCCATCAGCACGCCGTTGCGGCGGAAGTTGGGCATACCCGCGCCCGGCATCTGGAAGTTCTCCAGGATCAGGGTGATCGCCTCGATCGCCTGGTCAGGAGACAGGTCGAGGGCGGCGCCGCACATGTTGCGGTAGAAGATCATGTGCAGGTTCTCGTCGGCGGCGACGCGCTGCAGCATGCGATCGGCGATCGGGTCGTCACAGACCTTGCCGGTGTTGCGGTGGCTGACCCGGGTGGCCAGTTCCTGGAAGGTGACGTACGCGACGGAATGCAGGAAGCCCGCGTCGGCTTCCGCGGGGGAGGCGAAGCCGTTGGTCATGTGGACCATTCGGGCTTCCTCGAGCGCGACCGGATCGACGCCGCGGGTCACGACCAGGTAGTCCCGCATCACGATGCCGTGCCGGTTCTCCTCGGCGGTCCAGCGGCCGACCCAGGTACCCCACGCGCCGTCCTGAGAGAAATTCTCGGCGATCTCGCGGTGGTAGGAGGGCAGGTTGTCCTCGGTCAGCAGGTTCGTGATCATGGCCGCCTTCGCGACCTCATTGAGGCGGGACTGCTCCGGATCCCAGTCCACGCCACCGAGTGCCGCGAAATTGCGGCCGTCGTCCCACGGGACGTAGTCGTGCGGGTGCCATTCCTTTGCCATGGAGAGGTGCCGGTTGACGTTTTCTTCGGCAACCGGCTCCAACTCCGTCAGCAGCTCGAGTTGAGTCAGATCCCTTGCCATGTATGAACCCTTCAGTGTGTGCTTCCGGTCGTGCAGGTCAATCCCAAGGTAGACCGATACCGATGCGGCCATACCTTACGGCACCGTAGGTGTGATGCGAAACGCATCCGTTAGGCGATCGATGCTCTGGTGATCCACCTCATACGACCTCTTCGCCGTTCGGTGATCTCCATGAGTGTATGGGCTCTACCCGCTGCAATGGGTCTATCGACGCGGTGATAGGAGCGTTAGCCGTACGTGGGCGAACACACAAGGGCGGCCCAGGGGGCCGATATGGGATCGAAACGCCCTGGTTCTGCGCGTGTCGGCGAACTGCGGCGAGCCCAGCTGCGATGTTCCTGTGAATTGGCGCCGACGACGCCCTCCGTGGAGAGCGGTCGAGAGGTCGGCACCCGCCAGGAAGTGGGTAGGTGTGATGGCGGGATCCGGCATGTGTCTCCCGGGCGCCACGCGCCTTGGTTGCATGACGTCCTGTGCGATCGAGCCGGCGATTCGCGATGGATCGCGGTGAAATCGGCGTGTCCGATCGCCATCTATCGCCTCCGAAGGCCAACGCCTTCATGCCGCTCTTCCCAAGTCGCACGCTTGTCGGATCTTCGCAGGCTTTTCCTCCCCGATCGCCGACGGCGGTTCGACTGCGCATCGCAACTACGCCGACAACCATGTCCTTCTATACGTAATGCGCCGCCCGGCGGCGTATGCCACTGCCCTCGGCTGCTCGTCACTATCGGGTCATGCCGCCATGGATTGTTCATGAAGCGACGAAGCATCCGGGCCTCCAGCTGTGCCGTCGTGACCCGACGGTTGTCCTGCGTCGCGAATTGTCCGTATGTATCTACTGTGCAAGCCGAGCTGTCATCGGCTTTTCCGCCGACCGGCGTACAACCGCGATCAAGGGGATATCACAACCGGCGCATGACTGACCGGTACGCGAGACGCGATCTCTCCAGTCGACGAATGCCCTATGCGAGGTAGCTGTGCTGTTCGTCACAATCCAACCGGTACACCTCTGATGCCACTCCATCGTGGTGACCCCTATAGCCGTGCCGGGGGTGACCGGCGATGTCGCTCCGGCCGAGATTCCTGTTCCCCACCGCTTACACCGTCTACGGCGCCGACTGTGCAAACCGTGACCGGTGATCGGGGAGCGGTGCAGCCCTTCTCGCCGCCGAGCGCGCTCCCCGGACGCCGCCTCCTGCGAAGCGTCCGTGCGGCACAGGTAATAGAGCCTCGACGCTGCGTTTCCACTGCCGTATGGCCGGCGCCGCACGGCGGAGAACTCCGAGAAAACAGGTCGGGCGCCCGGAGCAATCCGGACGCCCGACCTTTGTGCCCCCAGTAGGGCTCGAACCTACGACCTGCGGATTAAAAGTCCGTAGCTCTACCAACTGAGCTATAGGGGCGCGGAGCAACAGTGTAGTGCGGGCAGGGGCGTATGCCCCAATCG
Source organism: Nocardia sp. NPDC051911 (assembly GCF_040681035.1). Lineage (NCBI taxonomy): Bacteria > Bacillati > Actinomycetota > Actinomycetes > Mycobacteriales > Nocardiaceae > Nocardia > Nocardia sp. NPDC051911. The sequence goes on along the minus strand of NZ_JBFAXY010000002.1, from coordinate 214,059 downwards.
GGGGAGTTCGTGTCGGCGGGCGGGCTGGATGGGTGGGGCGGCGTGGCGGACCCGGTGGGGCGGGCGGACGCGGCGGGATGGGTAACGCGGCGTGCGCGGTGGGCGATGCAGGCGGTAAACACTTGGCACCCAGCTTTGTTCATCTTAGCTGGATCTGGATATCATTCAAACATGTTGGCTGGCAATCTCTTTGGATTTGCAGGGGTGAACGGCTGTGGCCGGGGAAGGCGTGGAGGACGGGTTGGCGGGCGAAACGTGGGCGGCGGCCGGTCGTCCGGGTTGTCGGTCGGCGCGCGTGAAGAACCTTGAACCGCTGGCGAATTCGCGCACCACTCGGATAGGCGGTCCAGGTTGCCGAACATTTGCCGTAACAGAAAACCGAATCGGATGGCTACCTGACTCCTCGGTTTGCCGCGTGTCGGATCGGGATTCCGGGTACGGTGACGCCTTGGTGAATTCCGAAAGAATCGTCGACTCGGTCGGCGTCACGGAATTCGGATTGTCGTTGCTGTGTCCGAAGGTGCCGCGGTCGGCCCGGCCGGCCACGGCTCGACGGAACTCGATGCCGCAGGAGGAGGCACGTTCGAAACGAAGAAATGCCCGGATGCGCACCCCCTGCGGCGCACCCGGGCAGGCAAACTATACCAGCTGGTGTGTTTCAGGTTTTTAGGGCGTTTTCGTACCGAAAGTCTGCAATCGGTCGAAAACCGGGTTCCACGTATTGATAAAACTCATGAATTCGCGCCGAGGGTCCGTTCCTTCGGGGGTGGCTGATTGGCGGCGAGTAAGGCTTCGGAGGCGTTTCGAGCATGGCACGGCAGCAAGAGCGGGCGCGCCGGACACGGGCGGCGATTATCAGGTCCGCCGCCGTTGAGTTCGGGAAGAGCGGCTATGCCGCTGCATCGCTCAACCGCATATTGGAAGGATCGCGTGCCACCAAGGGCGCCATGTACTTCCATTTCGATTCGAAGGAAGACCTGGCACGCGCGGTGCTGGAGACCGCGGTGGAACGCTATCGCGCCTCCGCCGAGCGCTGGCTGGCGCGAACCGATCTCAGCCCGCTGGACATCCTGCACGGGGTGGTCGACGAGATCGCGCTGCGACTCGAGCACGACATCATCGTGCAGGCCGAGTACCGCCTGATCATCGAACCGGACTTCTATCGGGACGTGCAAGCCGGTGGCGGCCGCATCCTGGGCCGCACCACCAGGGTGCTCACCGTCCGCGCCATCGACCACGGGCAGCTGCGCGCGGACGCCGATCCCGACCGGTTCACCCGCACGCTCGCCGCGGCGCTGGCCGGTCAGCGGTACATGGTGGATCTGCTCGGCGGGCAGGTCGATCTGCGGGCGCGGTTCGAGGAGGCGCTCGAGGTCGTGATGGAGGCGATGGCCACCCCGGAATGGCTGGAGAAGTTCCGCAGCGACGGGTGGCGTGCCCACGCGCGCTTGGAAGAGCTCGGTTTGAGCCTCTGACCAGCCGGTTTGGGATTCGAGTCCGGTCTGTCATAAGCTATCCCAGCTCCCAACGGACACCCGTTGAAAGCCGGTCCGGAGAAATCCGGGACGAGCCCCCTTCGTCTAGCGGCCTAGGACGCCGCCCTTTCAAGGCGGTAGCGCGGGTTCGAATCCCGTAGGGGGTACGATCCATGGATCGTTGGTAGCAGAGCATGGCCCTGTGGCGCAGTTGGTTAGCGCGCCGCCCTGTCACGGCGGAGGTCGCGGGTTCGAGTCCCGTCAGGGTCGCAAGCAAGCGCCGGAGATATCCGGCGTTTCGCGTATGGCATTCACTTCGGGTGCCTGCGGCCAGGTAGCTCAGTTGGTACGAGCGTCCGCCTGAAAAGCGGAAGGTCGCCGGTTCGATCCCGGCCCTGGCCACCTTCACTTGTTGGCGAGCCCTGTTCACGGAGAGCGTGAGCCGGGCTCGTTTCGTTATGTGCTCAATTCCCGTTCTACGGGTCTGCGTCGCCCGACTTTCTCGCTTGGTGGTTTCCTTCGTCCGCGCGGGCGGACGGCTGATCGTCGTCCGGTGTGGCGTTGCTCTCTGCTCGCTGACCGCTCGATTAGATCTGGCGAATCGAGCGGTCGCGCATCGGGGTTCGGGACTACGCGGTTGCTTGTAGGGCGCGGGTAGGCTGGCGCGGCCATGTGGATCCTTCTCCTCGCGCTCGCTGGGTTCGCCTTCCTCGACTCGCTCGACCTGCTACTGATCGGCGTCACCACGGCGGTGGTCTACGACAGCAGATTGAGCCGTCGCTCGCCGCTGGTGAGCGGTTTGAGCTTGCTGGCGGGCGTCTTCGCCGTCACCACCGCCTTCGGCATCTGCACGATCCTGGGGATCGGTTTTCTGACCGATCTGTTCGACTTCGAGATCACGCCGACGGTGCGGTATTGGGGAGAACTCCTCGCGGGGGTGGTGCTGATCGCTCTCGCGTGTATTCGAATGGCCGGTACGGCGACCCCGGAACGGGCGAGCGCGCTACGACGGCAATCGTGGGTGCTCGCCGGCCTCGGCGTGGCGATCGGCATCGCACAGGCGCCGACCGCGGTTCCCTATCTGGCCGGACTCGCGATGATCTCCGCACGGAATCCGCTCCCGACGTTGTGGCCGCTGATCGTGGTCGCGTATTGCGCGTTGGCATTGCTGCCGCCGCTGGTGATACTCGGCCTCGCGATGCGGCGTACGACCGGCGCGCGGCGGATGTATCGGAAAATCGTTCGCATTATCAGCTCGTACGGACCTGCTTCGGTGCGCGTACTCTTCGCGATCTTCGGTGTGGTCGTCCTGTGCCACGCGCTCATCCATTACCGAAGCCTCTGGCCGTGAATTGCCGAGTCCGGGCAACGGATGGCGAACGGAAAAGCGATTGAGCGGTGGTGTTCGGTGGGATGCTGGAGGTATGGCTGAGCGCTGGTATTACTGCTTGAAGCACAATCGGGCCGAGCAAGGGCGGCAGTGCTGGTTCCGCGACCGGATGGGGCCGTACCCGGACAAAGCGACGGCCGAGCGCGCGCTGGAGATCGCGCACGCGCGCAACGAGCGGGAAGATGCCCGGGATCGGGCCTGGCGGGACGGGGAGTGACGCGCCCAGGGTCTTCCCCCGGGCGGTGAAGTTGATCTTGGGCCGCAGGTCGAGGGCTCGGACCGCGTCACACCGGGTGCGGCCGCTCAGGTCGCGATCAGGTGTATCGAGTACGGTTCTCCAGAACTCGACGAATGCTCGGAGGTCCTGGCGTGGGCTGCGAGCGGAAACCAGGATCAGCAGGGAGGGCGACCCTTGAGGGTTACCGTTGTTGTGCCGACCTACAACGAGCGGGAAAATCTGCCGGTTGCGGTGGAGCGGCTGACCGCGCTGCCGGTGCCCGACCTGCACGTACTCGTGGTGGACGACAGCTCGCCGGACGGCACCGGCGAGGTGGCCGACAAGCTCGCCGCCGAACTGCCGAACGTGGTCGGTGTGCTGCACCGGACCGAGAAGGACGGACTCGGCCGGGCGTACGTCGCGGGCATCACTCGGGCGCTGGACGAGGGCGCGGACGTCGTGATCCAGATGGACGCCGACCTGTCGCACCCCGCCGAAGTCATCCCGGCCATGCTGGAGAAGCTCTCCGGCACGGACGCCGGCGTCGTGCTGGGTTCGCGTTACGTTCCCGGCGGCTCGACCGCCGCGGAATGGAAGTGGTACCGCAAGGCGCTCTCGGCCTGGGCCAATTTCTACGTGAACCTCATCCTGCGCTTGGGCGTCAAGGACGCCACCGCGGGCTTCAAGGCGTGGAAGGCCGACACCCTGCGCGCCATCGACGTGGCCTCCATCCGCAGCAACGGGTATTCGTTCCAGGTCGAGATGAACTACCGGACCATCAAGAAGGGGATCGCGATCGCCGAGGTCCCCATCCGATTCGAGGAGCGGACGCTCGGCGCGTCCAAGATGAGCCTGAAGGTGCAGCTCGAGTCGGCGCTCATGCCGTGGAAGCTGCTGTTCGGCCGCGCGGTCTGAATTGCCCAACGGGTCCCGTTCGTCGGCGGCTCAGGCGGTCAACGGCTGACCGAGCGGCTGTGCATCGCCTCCAGCCCGGTCACGAGCACCGACCGCACGGGCGAGGGGAGACGCACAGACCAGGTCGAGGTCCGGCGTGATGGCCGCCGCAGGCTGCGGTCGCACCGATTACCCGCGCCGCTCACAGCACGACGGTCCGCAGCTAGGGACAGCATCGCGGCCGAAGCGGGGCGACCACACGACCGGCGGCCGTCGACGCGACGCCGTGCCGATCAGTGCGGCCAATTCAGTAGCGTGTCTACGAACAGCTGGCGGACCCGCGCCACGTTGTCGTCCAAATCACCCGGCTCCCATGCGCTGACGTCGATGGGGTCGAGTATCGCCACGTCGACTGTTCCCGGCCGGGCGACCATCGCGTTGCGCCAGCAGATCTCGCCCGCGTTCCGGATGACGACCGGGATCACCGGCACGCCCGCCTGCATGGCGATGTGGAATGCGCCCTTCTTGAACGGCCCGACTTCGGGGGTGTAGGAACGGGTGCCTTCCGGAGCCACCGCGACCGACAAGCCACCGCGCAGGGTCTCCACCACCGGCCGCAGCGCCGCCTTGGCCTGAGCGGTATTCGCCCGGTCGATGAACGTCACGCCGACGAAGCGCATGAGCGGCCCGAAGACCGGATTCTTGGTCAGTTCCTTCTTGCCGATCGCGGTCACCCCGCCGCCGAGCACTTCGGGCACGATGATGATGTCGAACTGGCTCTGATGGTTGAACAGGAAGACCGCGGGCCGCGGCGATCTCGCGTGCTCGCCGCCGGTGACCCGCACGCGCACGCCCGCGATGCGCAGCGTGTTGCGCGCCGCGTGCGCCATCAGCGCGTCGGCCATCCGCTGCCGGTCCTGGGTGGGCGCTTTCGACGCGACGCCGAACAGCGCGCCCCCGAGCAGCCCGGCGAATCCCGCGGCGGTGCGTACGTAATCGCTCGCACGCGGCGCGCGGCGCGGCCGGAATGCCAACGTGGCCCAGTGCTGCCGGTCGGCGGCGCCGCTGAGCGCGTCGTCGGCGTTCACCGCCACCGGATGCCCTACCAGCGACAGCATGGGCAGGTCGGCGATCGAGTCGGCGTAGGCGTAGCTGTGCTCGAGATCCACTCGGTGCGCGGCGGCGAACGTAGCCACAGCCTCGGCTTTGCCGTTGTGCCACAGCGTCTTCCCATCGGGATAGCCGGTGAGCACACCGCCGCTGGTGGCCATCGGCGTGTACAGCACGTGCTCGATGCCCAATTGTGCCGCCGCCGGCGCCACCTGGAATCGGGTCAGTGAGCTGACCAGCACGATGGTGTGACCGGCTGCTCGGTGGGTGCGGATCAGTTCCCAAGCTTCGGGATACAGGTACCCGTAGACGGTGCGCTGGAACAGGCGTCTGCCCACGTCGTCCAGCTCCTGTTCGGAGCGTCCGGCCAGCGCCTCGGACAACTCGCGCAGGAACCGGCTGTATTCGCCGTCGGTCATGTGATCGCGGAGGCCGCCGAGCAGCACATCGGCGGGCTTGCGGCGCAGCCGACGCGATTTCGGGGCGTCGATGACCGTACCGCCGAAATCGAAGATCGCGGCGACCGCGCTGCCTTGCGGACCGGAGCGGATGGCGGCGAGCGCGGCGTCGAGGTCGGCGCGCGCGTCGGTCACCGCGCCTCCCGATTGGATGGATCCAGCGTGGCGGCCTGCGCGATGCGGGCGCCGATGGTGCGCAGGCGCTCGGCGAATTCGTTCCTTCGCCCGACCAACTCGGCGCGGCGCTCCTCCGGCTCGTCGTCGGACACCGTCTCCAGCAGGCCGTAGTTGTCGGCGAGCTTCAGCGCGCTGGTGAACAGCTCGGTCGAGACCGACTCCGGGCTGTGCAACCGCTGCTGCAGCATCATCTGCTTGCCGACCGCCACGCATTCGGTGATGAACTCCTTGCGGTCGATCTCGTCGCCCGCATCCCGGGCGGCCAGCCGTTCGGCCACCACCAACTGCGCGTCGACGAACGAGCGCAGCACGCGGTGGGCCATGGTGAACCCGGAGGCGGTGAGCTTCGCCAGGATGTCCGAGCTGAGGGTGTCGCTGCGGGTATGGCTGTACCAGTCCGGATCGACCAGCAGCATTTCCGCGACCATCTGATCGGCGAACTCGCCGCGATCGGGGAAGAAGAACTCGAACTTCAAGAGGTCGCGCAGCCGGAATGCCTCGTCCCACCCTGTCTTCAGGGCGTCGGCGTCACCGTTGTCGACCCCGGCCAGGATGGACAGCTCGAGGATGGCGCGGTTGACGAACCAGTGCACGGCGCTGTTGCGGTAGAAGGCGGCCTCGAGATGCGCGCCGGGCTCGATCGAGTACACCGGCTCGACCCCGCCGCGATACACCGTGACCACCTTGGCCAGCGAAAGCTGTTCCAGCACGACGGCCAGGCCCTGTGCGTCGCGCAGCGCGTCGAGTTCGCCGCCCGGCAGCTCACGCTTGTCGATATAGCCGAGCACCGGGTTGAGCACCGTGCGCACCTCGCCGAGGGTGAGGGCGCGCCCGTCCACGCCAAGCAGAGCCAGGGTGACCAGCGCGCTGACGGTGATCGGGGTGACCGCGTTGATGCCGACCGCGACTTCGAATGCCAACCGCTGCACGGCCTTTCGTTCCAGTTCGGCGATTTCCGGCGGCTCGCTGTCGACGACCCCGGCTTCCGTGCGCGGCGCCGGAATCGGCTCGGTATGGTGCAGGGGGATGGTCAGCGGCGGCGCGGTGAGCGGGTCGCCATGTGCGGCAAGACGATCGCGGGCCGACAGCGGCTCCCCGAAGCGGACGTACACGTGCCCGGCGGAGTGCTGCTGGCTGCGGATGTAGCGCGCCAGCCAGGTGAGGCCCTCCGGTTTCTTCTTGCCGCCCTCCTGCTCGGTGGCGATGGCGCCGAGCTCGTTGAGCCGCTCGTAGGTGATCGAGACCGGAACCAGCATGACGTCGTCGATGCGGTTGGAACGGACCGCCGCGGCGAGGTAGTTCAGCAAGCCGTAGCGCGGGGGCCGCAGCTTGCCGGTGCGGGTGCGGCCGCCCTCGAAGTACCACTCCAGGTTGAAGCGCTTGGCCAGCAGGTAGGCGAAGTACTCCTCGACGACGGCCTTGTAGACCTCGTCGTCGCCGAAACTGCGCCGGATGAACACCGTTCCGGTGCGCCGGGCGATCGGGCCCATCGGCCAGAAGCTGAGGTTCGCGCCGCCGATCACGTGGTTCGGTGGGAAGTCGTTGCGGGCCAGCACGTCTCCCAGGACGAACGCGTCGACGTACGAGCGGTGCGAAGGCAGGAACACCAGCGGAAAGCGGCGGTTCAGGTCGCGCAAGCCGGTCAGGCCGGACTCGTCGAAGTCCACATTCCAGGTCGAAGCGTGCACCGGGCGCATGGCCTGGGTGAACAGGTCGGAAACCAGCCTGCTCTGGGCGGCGACGAGTTCGTTGAGCGCTTTCTCCGCGCGCCGGTACACCTCGTGCGGGCTCGCCCCGATCTGATCGGCGATGAGTTCCAGCCTGCGCAGGAAGTCGGGTGAGTCGAGTATCTCCTCCGCGACCAGCTTGGGCACCTTGTACCGGTCGCCGATGATGGTGCGCTCGGCGCGTTCCAGCGCCACCACCGCCGCGCGCACGACGGCGCGGGCGAACGGTTCGGCGGTGCCCTTGTCGTAGAGCGCCGAAGCCTCCGGATTGTTGACGCGCAACTCGCTGAGCCGGGCCGGAGCGCCGGTCAGCACGACGTGCCGGTCCGGTGACTTGGACACCAGCTTGCGCTGTGCCAGCCGGTTGGGCTTGCGCGGGTTGGTCAGCAGGGCGAGATCGGCGAAGGTGACGCGGCGTACGCCGTCACGTTCCGGCGGCAGCCACAGCACGCGGATCGGCACCACCAGTGGATCGTCGCGCCTGCCGACCAGCCGTGCGGCGACGGCGCCCGCGTCCAGATCCAGCTGGGTGACCGGGGCGTCGGTACCGAACTCGGCGCTGATCCCGCCGTCGGCGAGCCACTTGCCGACGAGTTCGCGTTCCACCCCGGAGGCGGCGTCGATCAGGGCCACCACCGATCGCGGTGTGGTCCCGGGCCGGACTGTCGCGGGTGAATCGCCGCGGTGATCGATCATCGATGTTCTTCCCTCCGCAGGTGACGCTTCCCCCTATTCAATCTCGGCGGGTCTGTTCCGCGCAGGCAGTCGGCGCGGCGAGTTCGTGCGCGGGCGCCGACGACGCGAACGGCGCACGCCCGGACGAAAGAACTCGGCAGGCGCGAACCATCCAGCTCGAAGCGATTTCTCGGGTCCGCGTTGTGGCCGCGAGCACACCGGCGCGTTGAAGGAGGTAATGCTAACCTTACCTCCACAAGTTAGGCCAGGGTTACCTTTGGAGGATCGTTGTCGACCACGGAACGCCTGCGGGTTGAGTATGTAACCGATCCGGCGGCAGCGATGTCCCGGCTGGCGGGGGCGGATCGGTTCGGCGAGTACGTGATGTACGAGCGTCCGGGGGAATGGGTGTTCGCCGCCGATCCGCTCGGCAGTGTCGAACTGGATGTGCGAGAGTTGCGCGTCACCTGGCAAGGGGCGGCCACGACCAGCCGGTGGGAAGGCAATCCGGCGGCGGTGATCGACCGCGCGCTCGGCGCGCTGCCCCTTGACGGGCGGAATGCCTACGGCTGGATCGGATTCGAGTTCTGCGCTTGGGCGCTCGACGCCACGGAGCACCTCGACCCGCGCACCGCATTGGCGCACCTGATGGTTCCCCGCATCGAGGTCAGGGTAGGCGAATTCGGCGTCCGGGTATCGGGTGCGACGCCGTCGGAGATCGCGGACATTCACGAGCTGATCGCGCGGTCGCAGAACACCGAACTGCCGCAGGCGCATCCGGCCGACATCCGCATCGACCCCACCGGCTACCGGGACCGGGTGGCCGAGGCGGTCGGCGAGATCCGGGCCGGGCGTTATCAGAAGGTCATCCTGTCCAGGAAAGTCGATCTGCCGTTCGCCGTGGATGTTCCGGCGACCTATCGGCTCGGGCGCGCGCACAACACTCCGGCACGGTCGTTCCTGCTGCGGCTCGGCGGCCTGGAGGCGGCGGGCTTCAGTCCGGAACTGGTCGCGTCGGTGGACGACGATCGGGTGGTGACCACCGAGCCGCTGGCGGGCACCCGCGCGTTCGGCCGCGGCGCCGCGGCCGATCTCGCCGCCAGGGCCGAACTGGTCACCGATCCGAAAGAGATCGTGGAACATGCCATTTCGGTGCAGACCTCGTTCGCGGAGATCACGGCGGTCGCCGATCCCGGCACCCCCGCGGTGTCGGACTTCATGGCCGTGCGTGAGCGTGGCAGCGTGCAGCATCTGGCGTCCACAGTGCGCGGGCGGCTGGCCGCGCACCGGTCCAGCTGGGACGCGCTCGAGGTGCTGTTCCCGTCGGTGACCGCCTCGGGAATCCCCAAGCGGGAGGGCGTCGACTCGGTGTTCCGGCTCGATCACGACCCGCGCGGGCTGTACTCCGGCGCGGTGGTGACCGTTGCGCCGACCGGTGCGCTGGAGGCGACCCTGGTGCTGCGCGCGGTGTACCAGAACGCGGAGGGAGCCTGGTTGCGCGCGGGCGCGGGCATCGTCGGTCAGTCCCTGCCGGAGCGTGAGTTCGAGGAGACCTGCGAGAAGCTCGGCAGCATCGCGCCTTACGTCGTCAAGGCGTAAGGCGGTACGGGCAGCGCGCCGGTGGTGCGCTGCCCGTCGATCTAGGACTCGGCGCGCAGCGCCTTCTTGTCGATCTTGCCGACCGCGGTGATCGGCAGTTTGTCGCTGCGGCGCAGCACGTCCGGCAGTTTGTAGGTGGCCAGCCCGCGCGCGGTGAGGAAGGACTTGATTCCGGCCAGCGTGGGCATCTCACCATCGACGACCAAGACGGCGCAGACCTTTTCGCCCAGCACCGCGTCGGGCAGCCCGACGGCGGCGGCATGCCGGACCGCGGGATGGGCGAGCAGATGTTCCTCGAGTTCGTCGCAGGACACGTTCTCGCCGCCGCGATTGATCACGTCCTTGATCCGGCCGGACACCACCAGATGCCCGCTGGGCAGGCGGCGGACCAGATCTCCGCTGCGATAGAAGCCGTCCGGTGTGAACGCGCGTGCGTTGTGCTCGCCCGCTCGGTAGTAGCCGCGGATCGTGTACGGCCCCCTGGTCAGCAGCTCGCCCTCCGCGCCGGGCGCCACATCGTTGCCGTCGCCGTCCACCACGCGGATCTCGTCGGCGGGTGAGAGCGGACGACCCTGGGTGGCGTGCAGCAGTTCGGCCGGGTCATCCAGCCGGGTGTAGTTGATCAGGCCCTCGGCCATGCCGAACACCTGTTGCAGGGTCGCGCCGAGCGCCGGGGTCACTTCCTTGGCGTTGACCTCGGCCAGTCGTGCGCCGCCCACCTGGAGCAGGCGCAGCGAACTCAGGTCGGCCTCTTCCCATTCGGTGGCCGCGCACCAGAGTTGGGCCAGCGGCGGCACGACGGCGGTCACCGTGACCCGGTGCCGCTCGATCGCGGCGAACGCGCTTTCCGGACTGGGGTCGCCGACGAAGGCGACCGCGCCGCCCACCCCGACGGTGCCGAAGATGCCGGGGCAGGCCAGCGGAAAGTTGTGCGCGGCGGGCAGTGTCGCGAGATAGACGTCCTGCTCGGTCAACGCGCACACCTCGGCGCTCGCGGTGGCGTTGTAGACGTAGTCGTCGTGCGTGCGTGCGATGAGCTTCGGCAGGCCGGTGGTTCCGCCGGAGACCAGCATCAGGGCGATATCGCCCGGATCGATCTCGGGCAGTTCGCCGCCGTCGCGCGGTACCGAGGCGAGGTCGGTGAACGGCACCGGCTCGCCGAGCACCAGGACGTGGCGCAGCGACGGCACCGCGTCCCGCACGGTCGAGGCCAGTTCGCGATAGTCGAAATCGCCTGCCCGGTCGGCGACGATGTAGCCGACCGCGTCGGAAAGCCGCGCCAGATGCTCGATTTCGGCTCGACGATGCGCGGGCAGGCTCAAGACGGGGATGATTCCGGCGCGCAGCAGGCCGAACAACACGGTCATGAACTCGGGCACATTGGGTAGCTGGACGACCACGCGGTCGCCGGGAGCGATGCCGAGCGCGAGCAGCCCGTGGGCCATCCGGTCCGCGGCGGCGTCGATGTCGGCGTAACTGTGCGAGACCTCCGCGTCGAGGAGCGCGGGGCGCTGGGGATGCCGGTGTGCGCTCGCGCGCAGCAGATCGCCGAGCGGGCGCCCGGCCCAGAAGCCCGCAGCTCGGTATTGCGCGGCCGCGTCGGCGGGGAAAGGTACGTAGCCGTCGCGATGCGCGGACCCGGTCGGTGTGGAAGTCACGTCTGCCTCACAAATCAAGCAAAGGTTCCCTTATATAGGTTAGGCAACCCTACTTCACGTCCGGGTTTGTGCCGTCACGATCATCGATTCCAGCCAGGGGTGGCACCGCCGCCGCGACGCTTCCGGCGTCGAGTGAATGCGGTCGCCCGGGCGTGTTCGAACCTGCCGCCGGGTGCCGCCGCGCACTAGACTTTCCGGCATGACCAGGTGGGACACCTCGAACATCCCCAGCCAGAGCGGCCGGAAGTTCATCGTGACAGGGGCCAACAGTGGCCTGGGGGCCGAGACGGCGCGCGCGCTGACCGCGGCGGGCGGCGAGGTGGTGCTCGCCTGCCGGAACGTGGCCAAAGGCGAGCGGGTGGCCGCCGGACTCGGCGACCGGGCGCAGGTTCGCGAACTCGATCTGGCTGATCTCGATTCGGTCCGCGCGTTCGCCCAGAGCGTCGACGGGGTCGATGTGCTCATCAACAACGCGGGCGTGATGGCTGTGCCCGAAGGCCGCACCGCCGACGGATTCGAGAAACAGGTCGGCACAAACCATCTCGGTCACTTCGCGCTCACCGGCCTGCTGCTGGACAAGATCTCCGACCGGATCGTTACCGTCTCCAGCGGTGCGCACCAGGTCGGCAAGATCGACTTGGACGATCTCAACTGGGAGCGGCGCAAGTATCAGCGGTGGGCCGCCTACGGGCAGGCCAAGCTGGCCAACCTGATGTTCGCTCGCGAGCTGCAGCGCAGGTTGACGGCGGCGGGCTCCACGAAACTCTCGGTCGCCGCGCATCCCGGCTATGCCTCCACCGAATTGCAGTCGCACACCGAGTCTTTCCTCGACCGGGTGATGTGGGTCGGCAACCGGTTGCTCGCGCAGAGCGCCGCGATGGGCGCGCTGCCGACGCTGTTCGCCGCGACCACCGACGTCCAGCCGGGCGGCTACTACGGACCGACCGGCCTGGGTGGCATGCGCGGGTACCCGGGGCCGTCCGGGTCGTCGAAAGCGTCCAGGGACGAGAAGGTCGCCGCCGACTTGTGGGAGTTGTCCGAGAAACTGACCGGGGTCACCTACGACTTCACGAAATGACCGCAGCTCTTCCCGCAGACGCGGTGTGACCTACGTCTCATAAGCCGTTGTCACACTCCGTCTTTCCGCGTCGTCCTCCTTGTGAACCCACAGGGAACGACAAAGGACGGACATCATGGAACAGCGCTTCGAACTCTTCGCCAACCCGGTCGGCGCCAGCTTCATCAAGCGGCTCACCATGGCCTCCAAGGTGATCGACGATTCCACCCTGGACGCCGCGACCTACGAGTTGGTGAAGATTCGCGCCAGCCAGATCAACGGCTGCGGTTACTGCACCGACATGCACACCAAGGACGCCGCGCACGCGGGCGAAACCTCCGTGCGGCTCAACCTGATCGCCGCCTGGCACGAGGCCACCGTCTTCACCGAGGCCGAGCGCGCCGCGCTGGCGCTGACCGAGGAGGCCACCCGGATCGGCGACGGACGCGTGGTCAGCGACGCGGTGTGGCAGGAGGTGCGCAAGCACTACGACGACGACCAGATCGCCGCCCTCATCGCCGCCATCGCGATGATCAACGCCTGGAACCGGATGAACGTCATCGCCCGCACCCCGGCCGGTGATTACGTGCCCGGGCAGTGGGGATGAGCCGGACCGTCCGGCATCGCCCGCGCCGTTCGGGGCCCCTTGTCACGTGGGCCGCGAACGGCGCTTGTAGGTCCGCCTCCCCGTCGAAACACACCGTGGCAGATAACACAGTTCACCGATCGGATGTGGGCTGGTACTGTGCCTGACGTGCAGCGCGTGTATTTCTGGTTTAGCAAGCCGGCCCTGGGTGGGCTGGTCTGCGGCAACCGCGTGCGCTGACGAACTTCCACCCCGAGCCGGACGATGGACCGGCTCGACGGGATTCTCATCCGTGGGTCGGCCCCGAGAAAAGGAACCCACGACATGACAACCGCAGCCGACGTCGACGCACGGCATTCGGATCTGGACGATCAACGCACCCTCAACGTGAGCCCGCTGCGCTCGCCCGCGGAGGTGCGTCGGGTGCACCCGATCACCGATGCCCTCGCCGACACCGTCCGTGCGGGACGCAAAGCCACCGTCGACGTGCTGAACAGCGCGGATGATCGCTTGATGGTGATCGTCGGCCCGTGCTCCGTGCACGACCCCGCCGCCGCACTGGATTACGCGCGCCGTCTGGCGGCCAAGGCCGCGGAGCTGGACGATCGACTGCACGTGGTGATGCGGGTCTACTTCGAGAAGCCGCGCACCAGCTTGGGCTGGAAGGGCCTGATCAACGACCCGCACTTGGACGGATCGTTCGACGTGAACACCGGTTTGGGCTTCGGCCGCAAGCTGCTGGTCGACATCACCGCTCTCGGTCTTCCGGTGGCCTGTGAGTTCCTGGACCCGATCACGCCGCAGTACATCGCGGATCTGGTGTCCTACGGCGCGATCGGCGCGCGCACCGCGGCCAGTCAGGTGCACCGCCAGCTCAGCAGCGCGCTGTCGATGCCGGTCGGCATCAAGAACGGCACCGACGGCGACGTCCAGGTGGCGGTGGACGGCGTGCGCGCCGCGGCGGCCAGCCATGTGTTCCCCGGTACCGACCTCGACGGCCGCTCCGCTCTCATCCGCACCACCGGCAATCCGGACTGCCATGTGATCCTGCGCGGCGGCAGCGCCGGGCCGAACTACGACGCGGCTTCGGTCGCCGAGGCGTGCCTGCGGCTGGAGAAGGCATCGCTACCGCAGCGGATCGTGGTGGACGCCAGCCACGGCAACAGCAACAAGGACCACAACAAGCAGGCCGACGTGGTCACCGACATCGCACGGCGGCTGGCGGCGGGCGAGTCGAGCGTGGTGGGCGTGATGCTGGAGAGCTTCCTGATCGCGGGCCGCCAGGACCTCACTCTCGGCCACGCCGATGAGCTCACCTACGGCCAGTCGATCACCGACGCCTGCTTGGACTGGGAGACCACCGCCGTGCAGCTGGACCGCCTCGCGGACGCGGTGCGGCAGCGCCGCGAGCGCTGACCAGCGCGTTTTCGGCGCGGCTCGTGCCCGAGTGGACGAAGCGCGAGTTTCGTCCGCTCGCGCACGAGCCGGGAGCCGCCGACGCGCAAGTCAGCTGGGCCGGCCCGAACGCCGGGCCCGCTTCGGCTACGGCACCCCCGGCCCTTGCGTGCTCGGCGTCCGGGCGGAGATGAACTGGGCGGGCCAGTCGTCCGACGGTCCGGGCGGATCGGTGCGCAGCCGGGCGGCGAGCCAGTGATCGCGGCGTCGTCCGCGTTGGATGCTGCCGAGCCTCGACATGCCTTCGTACCGGAACCCGGCGCGCCGGACCACCGCCGCCGAGGCGTAGTTGCCCACGAACGCGCGCCAGGAGATCCGCTCCAGCGCCAGTCCGTCGGCGTGGAACCCGAATTCGCACACCAGCTCGACCGCCTGTGTCATCAGGCCGCGCGACCGTTGCGCCGGAGCGAGCCAGAAACCGATCTCGGCCGCGCTCTCGTCCTGTTCGCCCAAGCCGATCATGCCGACGACCGGTGCGCCCGCACGTGGCCGGATCGCCCAGGTCGGGCTGCGCGCCGCCCACCCTGGAACGACCATCTCCTCGAGGAAGGTCACGGCGCTGTCCCGGACGTACGGCACCGGGATGGTCACCCACTCCGCGATGGCCGGGTCCTGGCAGCACTCGGTGATGGCGTCGACATCGTCCGCCGTCGGAGCCGACAGCCAGATCGTTCCGTTCGACAGCACGCGGTGTTCCATCGCGCCATGCTGTCACGGAAGCGGCCGGTGGATCATCCGGTTTGTCCGGCGCAGGCCGCCGATGCCGGGATGATGCGAATCGGACCGTAGACTTCCCGTCGATGGTTGCCGCGCTGCTTTCCGACCTGTTCGAGTCACATCGAGCGCATCTGCTCTCGGTCGCCTATCGACTGACGGGCAGCGTCGGCGATGCCGAGGACGCGGTGCAGGAGAGCTGGTTGCGCTTGGCGGGCGCGCACCAGTCCGAGATCGATGATCTGCGAGCTTGGCTGACCGCCGTGGTGAGCCGGATCTGCCTGGATCGTCTGCGGAGCGCCGCGGCGCGGCGGGAGAGTTATGTGGGCCAGTGGCTGCCGGAACCCGTGGTCACCGCTCGCACACCGTCGAGCGCTCCCGACCCGTTGGAAGCCGTGGTGCGCAAGCAGGAGTGCCGGTTCGCCGCGCTGATCGTGCTGGACACCCTGACGCCGCCGCAGCGGGTGGCCTTCGTGCTGCACGACGGGTTGTCGGTGCCGTTCGACGAGATCGCCGACATCCTCGGCATCTCCGCCGACGCGGCGCGGCAGCTGGCGGTGCGTGCCCGCAAGGCGGTGGCGCAGACGCCGCAACCGGTGCCCGACGCCGAGCACGAGGCCGCCGTGCAGCGTTTCCTCGTCGCGCTGAGCACGGGTGACGTGGCCGCCGTCGCCGCGGCGCTGCATCCGGACGCGATGATGATCGGCGATGCCAACGGCACCACCGCCACCGCGATCAACGTCCTGCACGGCGCGGATCGCATCGCCCGTTTCTATCTGGGCCTGGTGCGCAAGTACGGGCTCGAGGACGCCTCGCAGGTGTACGCGTTCGTCTCGGTGAACGGGCAATTGGGTATCAGCGTCGCGGCGCGTCCGGAGACCGAGGGCAGGGGCGGTTATCCCGCGCGAGTCGTCGGCTTCACGGTTCGGGACGGATTGGTCTGGGGCGCCTACGACGTGGCGAATCCGGCCAAGCTGGGTGGCGTCCGACTGGGTTGAGCCCGGTTGTGCGGTGGACCGCTGGACTAGTCTCCGGATATGCCCTCGCGACATCCGACCGTTGCCCGTCTGCGCCCTTTCGCGTCCACTATCTTCGCCGAGATGACCGAACTCGCCGTTCGGCACGACGCGGTCAACCTGGGCCAGGGGTTCCCGGACACCGACGGGCCCGCGAGCATGCTGGAAGCGGCGCGCCGCGCCATCGCCGACGGACTCAACCAGTACCCGCCGGGACGCGGTATGCCGGTGCTGCGCCGAGCCGTCGCCGACGACCGGGCCCGGCGCTACGGAACCTCCTACGATCCCGATTCACAAGTGCTGGTGACCGTGGGTGCGACCGAGGCGATCAGCGCGGCGGTGCTCGGCTTGGTCGAGCCGGGCGAGGAGGTAGTGCTGATCGAGCCGTACTACGACTCGTACGCCGCGGCCGTGGCACTGGCCGGCGCCCGACGGCGCACGGCGCGTCTCGTGGCCGACGGAGATCGGTTCGTCCTGGACTTGGACAGTCTGCGCGCGGCCATCACCCCGGCCACCCGGATGCTCATCGTCAACTCGCCCCATAATCCGACCGGCACGGTCCTCGGACGCGCGGACCTGCTCGCCATCGCCGAGATCGCCTGCGAGCATGACATTTTGGTGCTCACCGACGAGGTCTACGAGCACCTGGTCTACGACGGCGCCGAGCACATCAGCCTGGCCACCTTGCCTGGCATGGCCGAGCGGACGGTCGTGGTTTCCAGCGCGGCGAAGACCTTCAGCGTCACCGGGTGGAAGACCGGGTGGGCGTGTGGGCCCGCCGACCTGATCGATGGGGTGCTCGCCGCCAAACAGTTCCTGACCTTCGTGGCGGGCGGGCCGTTCCAACCCGCCGTCGCGCACGCGATCAACCACGAGTTGGAATGGGTCGGCAAGCTGCGGGACTCCTTGTCGGAGAAACGGCTTCGCCTCTCCGCGGCGCTCGCCGATACCGGTCTGCGGGTATACCCGAGCGCGGGCGGTTACTTCGTCGTCGCCGATATCACGCCGCTCGGCGCCGCCGACGGCCTGACCTTCTGCCGTGAGTTGCCCAAGCGGCTCGGCGTGGCGGCGGTGCCGGTCAGCGCGTTCGCCGACGACACGGC
The DNA here is from genome assembly GCF_040681035.1 of Nocardia sp. NPDC051911. Lineage (NCBI taxonomy): Bacteria > Bacillati > Actinomycetota > Actinomycetes > Mycobacteriales > Nocardiaceae > Nocardia > Nocardia sp. NPDC051911. Next base: position 196,748 of record NZ_JBFAXY010000002.1, on the reverse strand, counting down.
CGCCTGGAGTCATCTGGTCCGGTTCACCTTCTGCAAGCGCGACGAAACGCTCGACGAAGGGGTCCGCCGGTTGCGTCACGGTTGATCCCGAACCATGACGTGAACTGTCATGTTTCGCTGGCAACGTGCACGGCATGGCAACCCAGTACTACACGGCAACCAGTCTCGACGGATATCTCGCCGACACGGAGAACTCGCTCACCTGGCTTTTCGAGGTAGATGGAGCGGACGAGGCGCAGGCGGGCATCGCGGGCTTCCTCGCGCAGGTAGGCGCCATGTGCATGGGCGCGACCACCTACGAATGGGTCGTGGCGAACGAACCACCGGAGAACTGGAGTAAGTACTACGGCGACCTCCCGTGCTGGGTCTTCACCCACCGGGATCTTCCCGCGATACCGGACGCGAATCTGCGGTTCGTCGCAGGGCCGGTCGAGTCGGTGCACCGGGAGATGGCCGCGGCGGCCGGCGCCCGCAATATCTGGATCGTCGGAGGCGGGGACCTGGCCGGGCAATTCGCCGACGCCGGCCTGCTCGACGACGTCATGGTGAGCGTCGCTCCGGTGACGTTGGGCGCGGGCGCCCCGCTGCTGCCGCGGCGCATCCTTTCCAGCCGGATGCGGCTCACCGCGGTGCAGCAGGCCGGTCAGTTCGTGGAACTGCGCTACCGGTTGGCGAATCCGGCCGATCAGCGCTGAGTCGAGGCCGTTCGGCTCAGGCCGGGATGGGGCGGGCGCGGTCGGTGGCGAGCAAGGCGGCGATGGCGCCGAGCATGGTGCCGGTGAGGTATCGCTGGGTGCGCAGCCACAGGGGCCGGGCGGCGAGGAACGTCGCCAGACCGCCCGCCCCGAGGACGATCAAGCCGTTCACGGTGAGCGCCACCGCGATCTGCACCGTGCCCAGGCACAGGCTCTGCAACCACACTTTCCCGTGCTCCGGCGTGACGAACTGCGGGATCAGCGCCATGTACATGATCGCGATCTTCGGATTCAGCAGGTTGGTGACCAGCCCCATCGTGAACAACCGCCGGATGGGGTCCGCGGACAGCGCCGCGGGCGCGAAGACCGAGACGCCGCCCGGTCGCAGCGCCTGCCAGGCCAGCCAACCCAAGTACGCGGCTCCGGCCAGCTTCACCGCCAGGTACAGGCCGGGGACCACCGCGAACACCGCCGTGATCCCCGCCGTCGCGGCCGCCAGATACACCCCGAACCCCGCCGCTACCCCCGCCAACGACACCAACCCGGCCCGTCGCCCCTGCGACACCGTCCGCGACACCAGATACATCATGTTCGGCCCCGGCGTGAGCACCATCCCCAACGCCGCCACCGCGACCCCGGCCACCGCCGCCATCTCGATCATGCCCCGATCCTCGCCCGCCCCACCGCTCCTTGTCGCGGTCCACTCGACACCTGCTGGACGTGAGGCGACGCGTACCGTGCTTCCGATCAGCCCTGCGTCAATTCCAGATACGGCTTCTGCAGCTGGGCCGGCGGCTGAACCGACTGGAAGCGGGACTCCGGTCCGAGTACGTCACCGCTACGCACGCCTCGGAAGAGCTCGGAGCCCTGTGCGGCGCGAATTACCTGTGTGGGAGTAGAGCCCGTGATGAAGACGTAGAAATTATCGATGGGCCGGTCGAACCCGGAGTCCGGGAGGTTGGACCAGCAGTATCCGGGAAGATTCGCTGCCGAGTTCAGCTTCTCTGCTGGAAGCCCGGAAGACGCTATGACGACACGATCCCACTGATCATCCCACCCTGCGGCTTCGGTCAGCGCCCGCAGCGAATAGGTTCCCGGCTGCGCAGCCCGCTCTCTGATGGAGCGCCGCAATTCGGTCGCGGAACCCAGCGGCTCGGCGCGCGACTCCAGATCGAAGTTGGCCGAGCACTGCGAAGCGGTCGCACCGCGGTCCTCCGACGTGGAGCATGCCGCACCGGCCAGCAGGCCCAGAATTACAGCCGTGATCCGGAGCAGATGACCCATGGATCACCGACCTGCCGGAAGCGGGATGTCAGCACGCGCCGGGTGCCCGTTCTTGCCCACTTCGACCTGGTTGCTCCATGCGACCTGGCCGCTCGGATCGAGCACGATCGCGCCACCCTCCTTGATTCGTTGATATACCAATCGCTGTAGTTCCTCCGGTGCGGCATTCGGATTGTCGATGGCGATCTGCCTGCCGATCGCGTTGTTGTGTAGATCCATCGCTTCTCGCGTGGGAGGGTTCGCGCCGAGGCCTTCATGCGCGGCACCATAGTTTTCGGTCCACTCCGCGCCGTAGCGCTGTGTCATGAGCGCATTCCAGTACATGTGCCGGAATGCGTCGCCGTGGCCGTCGTTGAGCGCGTTCTGGTCCGGGTTGGTGTAGGTCTTCTCGGCAGCGTCCTCAGCCTGCGCTTTTATCTCGAAGAAATCCGTGATTTCACCTATTCCAGTGGTTTCCGGCCGGGCGACTCGTGATGAGAGCAGCGCTATCTCTTCGGGCGTCATCAGGATGGGTTGGAAGTCCGGGCGGACGGCACGGATGCGATCGAGGACCAAACCGGAGGGCCACAGCGTGGCGGGAGCACTCGACGGTGCGGTCTGGAATTTGGTAAGGACCTCGACCAGGCTCGGGTCCTCAGGCATAGCGGTGACTCCGCGCCGGGTCTCCGGTGAGAGATCCTCTAGTAGTCGCTTGATTTTCTCCGCGCCCTCCAGGTCGGTTTGCTGGATCGCAGTCAGCGCTGCACGGATCTGTGTGGTCAGGAAGAATTCGAGCCCCTCCTTCTCCACGAGGCCCGATGCCCCGAATTTCATCAGGACCTCGCTATTGGACATCCTGGAGTCCACGCCACCGTCGTCTCTGACGAAGAAATCGAACTTGGCGGACTCGGCTTCGGCCTTCTTGTCTTTGATCACGTCGATGTAGCCGACGATCGCATCGATCTGAAGGTAGACCTGCTGCTGGATATCGATGAGAACCTGCTTCGTTCGCCGGGCATGGTCCCGGTCCTGAGCCGCTCTGTCGCGGGCGGAATCAGCGACCGATCCCTTGAAGTAGGTGTACGACATGTCGATCCGGGATGCCGCCTGGTGCGTCTGCTCCTCGATCCGCAGCGCGGCGTCTTTGAACGCGTTGGCAACGGTGACCGTGGCACGTGGATCCCAGGACAGCACTGTCGATACCGTAAGCGGCGTCGTGTAGCTTCCGCCGCTCATCGCTGGCCCGCCTCCCGGAGCGCGGTAGCCCAGGCCTGATCCCGACTGACGAACTCCACCACCGCAGCGTCCGTGACGTCCGCGAATCCGATCAATCGCTGCGCGTGGTAGCTCACCACTCGGTCGAGCGCCGTCGCGATCTGATCCACGGCGTCTGCTACCTGGGAGTCGCGCATGGTTTCGACAGCGACGACATCCCTCGCCAGGGGCACCGACTGCCGTATCGCGTCGGCGTGGCCACGTACTGCCCCCGCCATCTCTCGCGTCTGGACCGGATCAAGTTCGAGCTCGCTCACCGTGCCCCCTCGAGGTCGTATTCCGGACAAGCGTACCGGCCGCAGGAGGGCATCGTGGCAGCGCCGGGAGACCTGGTGTCGTCTGTTCATGTAGGCGTCGACAAATCGGACGATCGGATCGAAAAGTGTTGTCTTACCGCAAGCTCGGGATTGTGCCGGTGTGGCGTGCAATGAGTTGGATGGAATAGGCGCAGCGCGCGGACACCCGACCGAGGCGCATGCCCGGCGGCGAGTCGGCGGGACTTGTCCGGCCGGACCGATGACAATGCTGCGCATGGCGGCCACGGTCAGCGGGTTGGGAAATCGGCGGGCGGAGCTGATCGACGGAGTGTCGCCGGGGGCGGCATTTCGGGGGGACATCGAAGGAATGCGGGCGGTCGCGGTACTGGCCGTAGTGCTTTTTCATGCCGGTGTGCCGGGAATCGGTGGGGGATTTGCCGGTGTGGACGTATTTTTCGTGATTTCCGGTTTTCTCATCACGGGAATGCTGTATCGGGAATCGGCGGCCGACGGCACTGTCGGGCTCGTCCGGTTCTATGGCGCGCGAGCGCGCAGGCTGCTGCCCGCCGCAGGGGTCGTGCTGGTCGCCACGGCGATCGGCGCGGCCGTGCTGCTGCCGCCGTTGCAGGGCCGCCAAGCGCTCGGCGACGGGATCGCGAGCGCGCTGTACGCCGGGAACTATCGCTTCGCCCTGCAGGGCACCGACTACCTTGCCGCGGACGCGCCGCCTTCACCGTTTCAGCACTTCTGGTCGCTCGGTGTGGAGGAGCAGTTCTACCTGATCTGGCCCGCGCTGGTGATCACGACGGCTCGGCTCGTGCGACGGCGCCGCAGTGGTTCGGCCACCGCGCTGCCGTACCTGATCGTTCTCGTCGTCGTCGCCGCGCTCTCTTTCGCGGTCGCGCTGACCTGGACGCGCACCATGCCACCGTGGGCGTTTTTCGCGCTGCCCACTCGGGCCTGGGAGTTGGCCGCGGGCGGCATGGTGGCGCTGTCGGCCGCGCTCTGGTCCCGGTTGCCGAAGTCGGTGGCCACCTGCGCGGGGTGGGCGGGAGCCGGTTTGATCGTCGTGGCCTGCGTTCGGCTCGACGAGAAGACCCCGTATCCGGGCATCGCGGCGCTGCTGCCCGTGCTCGGCGCGGTCCTGGTCATCGGGAGCGGCTGTGTCGCACCGCGATTCGGCGTCGGTCGCGTCCTGGCGGTACCCGAGATGCAGGCCGTCGGCAGGCTGTCCTACTCCTGGTATCTCTGGCACTGGCCGGTGCTGGTGCTGGCCCCGCAAGCGCTCGGCCGCCCGCTCGGGCTGGTCGGCGCACTCGGCGCGGTCGCCATGGCCGGTGGGCTCGCCGTGCTCACTCAGCGGTTGATCGAGAACCCGGTCCGCTTCGCGGCCCGCCTGCGCGGTTCGGGCCGGCTCAGCCTCGCCTGCGGTGGTGTGAGCACCGCGCTGGCCATCGGTGTGGCGGCCGCGCTACTCGTGCTCGTACCCCCTCCGGTCGGACACGGCACGGCGGCGCGGAGTCTCACACTGACGACACCGGCCGCACCGGCCACTCCCACCGCCGACCCCTACGATGCCGCGATCGAGCAGCTGACCGCGCAGACCCAAGCGGCGGTCGCCGCCTCGGCGGAGGTCCGCGACGTCCCGTCGAATCTCACGCCGGCACTGTCGAACGCGCGCGGCGACCGAGCGGAGGTGTTCGACAACGGTTGCTTCCGTTCCTGGACTGACGTGGGCCAAGGGGAGTGCGCCTCCGGCGATCCCGCCTCGTCCACCACGGTCGCGTTGGTCGGCGATTCCCACGCGGCGATGTGGCAACCGGCGTTCGAGAACATGTCGGTAGCGCACCATTGGCGGCTGGAGACCATGGCGAAGGTCACCTGCCCGCTGCTCGATCTGCCCATCACCAGCCCCTACCTGGGGCGGACGTATACCGAATGCGAACAGTGGCGCGGGCAGATCATGACCCGGTTACGGCACGAACGGCCCCGGCTGATCGTGGTCGGCATGTCCCGCCGCTACGGCGGCGACTTCGGCTTCGTGACCTACGACCCGGCGTGGATCGACGGCGTGCGTCGCCTGGTCGCCCAGCTGCGCGAGTCGGGCGCGGCCGTCCTCGTGCTCGGCGGCATCCCCGATCCACACGCCACCGTGCCGGCGTGCGTGGCCGAGCACATCGACGACGCCTCCGCATGCGCCCCCGCCCGAGCGGTGGCGGTCGACGAGGCGGGCATCGCCGCCGAGCGCGCGGCCGCTACGGCGGGCGGCGGCCAGTACGCTGATCTGACCGCGCTGTTCTGCACCACCGCCCGCTGTCCCGTCATCGTCGGGAACACCCTCGTCTACCGTGACGACAATCACCTGACGAGCGGTTACGCCACGACGCTCGCCCCGGTCGTCGGCGCGCTCACCGAACGGGCGCTCGCGCGCGGCTGAGTCGTCCCGGTGCGGTCCGCGGGAAGACATCGCGCTCTTCCGGCGTTGCATCCGGTCGCTGCCGCACCCGCGCCCTGCGGGAAGGGCCGGTAACCTGCGGGTTGTCGGAGGGGTCGGGGAGAATGGCGGGGAATCTAGCTGAGGAGGGACTGTGAACGACGGTCCGCTGATCGTGCAGAGTGACAAAACGCTGCTGCTGGAGGTCGACCACGAGTTGGCCGATGCCGCGCGGCAGGCGATCGCGCCGTTCGCCGAGCTGGAGCGGGCGCCCGAGCACGTGCACACCTATCGGGTGACGCCGCTGGCGCTGTGGAACGCGCGCGCGGCCGGGCACGACGCCGAACAGGTGGTGGACGCGCTGGTCAGCTTCTCCCGGTACGCGGTGCCGCAGCCGTTGCTGGTCGACGTGGTGGACACCATGGCGCGCTACGGCAGGTTGCAGCTGGTGAAGCATCCAGCCCACGGGTTGACGCTGGTCAGCCTGGATCGCGCGGTGCTGGAGGAGGTGCTCAGGCACAAGAAGATCGCGCCCATGCTCGGCGCGCGCATCGATGACGACACGGTGGTGGTGCACCCGTCCGAGCGCGGCCGGATCAAGCAGACGCTGCTGAAGATCGGCTGGCCCGCCGAGGACCTCGCGGGTTACGTCGACGGCGAGGCGCACCCGATCGACCTCGACTACGCGACCGACGGCTGGCATCTGCGCGATTACCAGCAGATGGCCGCCGACTCGTTCTGGGCGGGCGGCTCCGGGGTGGTGGTGCTGCCCTGCGGCGCGGGCAAGACGATGGTCGGCGCTGCCGCGATGGCCAAGGCGAAGGCCACCACGCTGATCCTGGTCACCAACACGGTGGCGGGCAGGCAGTGGCGGCGTGAACTGCTCGCCCGCACCTCGCTCACCGAGGACGAGATCGGCGAGTACTCCGGGGAGCGCAAGGAGATCCGCCCGGTCACCATCGCCACGTACCAGGTGATCACTCGGCGCACCAAGGGCGAGTACAAGCACCTGGAACTGTTCGACAGCCGCGACTGGGGGCTGGTCATCTACGACGAGGTGCACCTGCTGCCCGCGCCGGTCTTCCGGATGACCGCGGATCTCCAGTCCCGCCGCAGGCTCGGCCTGACGGCCACCCTGGTGCGCGAGGACGGCCGCGAGGGCGACGTGTTCTCGCTGATCGGCCCGAAGCGCTACGACGCGCCGTGGAAGGACATCGAGGCCCAGGGCTGGATCGCTCCGGCCGACTGCATCGAGGTCAGGGTCACGCTGACCGACGCCGAGCGGATGGCCTACGCGACCGCCGAGCCGGAGGAGCGCTACAAGCTGTGCTCCACCGCACACACCAAGATCGCCGTGGTCGAGTCGATCCTGGCTCAGCACCAGGATGCGCCGAGCCTGGTCATCGGCGCGTACCTGGACCAACTGGACGAACTCGGGGTCGCGCTCGACGCACCCGTGATCCAAGGGTCGACGAAGACCAAGGAGCGGGAGGAACTCTTCGACGCGTTCCGGCGCGGCGAGATTCCGGTGCTCGTGGTGAGCAAAGTGGCGAACTTCTCCATCGATCTGCCGGAAGCGTCCGTGGCCGTCCAGGTTTCGGGTACCTTCGGCTCGCGACAGGAGGAGGCGCAACGTCTCGGGCGGCTCTTGCGTCCGAAACACGATGGCGGACAGGCGCATTTCTACTCGGTCGTCGCGCGCGACACCCTGGACGCCGAATACGCCGCGCATCGCCAGCGTTTTCTCGCCGAACAGGGGTACGCCTACCGCATCACGGATGCCGACGACTTGCTCGGACCCGCCATCGGATAAGCGGAGGAATCCCCTCCACAAACTGTGCTAGGAATAAGGGCGTGCGACACTTCGAATTCGCGGTGGACCGCAAGCACGCCCACGCGGTGAACGAAGTCTTCGCCGACCTTCGCCGCCTGCGCCTGCTGGCGATCGCCGCCACGGTGGTCGCGGCGGCGGGCACGGCGTTGCTGATCTGGCTGGACCATCCGTGGGCGTATCTGCTCGCGGTCGCCTTCGCGCTCGGCACGGTGACGGCGCTGTGGGTGGCCTTGTGGACACCGTGGCATTCCAGCATCGACAAGCTCTACGCGGACGGTGAGCTGGTACCCGCGGTGGTTTCGGAGGCGCGCCCGTCGGGTGTCGTGCTGCTCGCTTTGGTCGATGTGTCCGCGCCGGATACGCGCGATCCGCGCTACGCCTTGGTGACCAGGAAGGTCCGCGACCTGCCCGGTCACCAGGCCAGGGCCGGGGAGCGCGTGCCGTCCGTCGCGGTGCGGACCGACCGCGCGCCGCGCCAGGTGGGTCAGCGCTGGCAGTCGGTGAGCGCCATGCCGATCGCTTGGGGCACGACCGACGACTCGGTCATCGCCCGCGCCCGCGCCGCGATCAGCGAGACCGAGTGGCGGCTGCTCACCGACAACCTCGCGCTCGCGGAGAAGGTGCGGCGCACCACCACGAAACGCCTGCTGCTCGATCCGCACCAGCTACCGGGCGAACTCGGCTCCTGAATCCGGCTGTGTCCGCGGGGTTTATCGGTTGCGCTGTCGCCTAGACTCGAAGGATGGTTCCAGCGTCCAATCTGCTGGCATTCGTCGCCGCCGCGGTCGTCATCATCGTCGTGCCCGGTCCCGGCGTACTCTTCACGGTCGGTCGCGCGCTCACGCTCGGCCGGCGCGCGGCCCTGCTGTCGGTGCTCGGGCACGCCATGGGCGTCTACGCGGCACTAGTCCTGGTCGCGATCGGGCTCGGCGCTTTACTGACCGTGTCGGCGTTGGCGCTCACCGTGGTCAAGTTCGCGGGTGCGCTGTATCTGATGTATCTCGGAATCCAAGCGATCCGTCAGCGTTCGGCGTTGCGCGAGGCGCTGGGCGCCGCGGTCGAACCGGCCCCGAACACGCGGGTGCTGCGGCAGAGCGCCGTCGTCGGGCTCACCAATCCCAAGGCGATCGTCTTCTTCTCCGCGGTGCTGCCGCACTTCGCCGACCCGGCCTCCGGGTCGCTGTCGTGGCAGTTCCTGCTGCTCGGCACGGTCTTCCTGGCCATCGCGCTGGTCTCCGACAGCGCGTGGGCGCTGCTGGCCGCCTCGGCGAGGTCCTGGTTCGCCAAGTCGCCGCGCAGGCTGGAGGCGATCGGCGGCGCGGGCGGGGTGATGATCTTCGGTGTCGGCGCGTCGGTGGCGCTGACCGGAAGCGGCGACTGAAGCCGCTACCATCCAGCGAAGTCGGTGCGCCGGTACCGGCGACAGGCGGGGTGGAAAGGGGTGGTTGTCCGTATGTGGTTGTCCGGCCGGATGTGCGCCGCGGTCGCGTGTGTGTTCGCCGCGGTGTCTCAGGTGCCCGCGCACGCGGAGCCGCCCCCGGACCCACTGGTCGGCGCGCCGGGCTTGGGCGATCCGTACTATCCGCTCGACGGCAACGGTGGCTACGACGTCCAGCACTACGACGTCGGCATCGACTACGACCCGCCCAGCCGGAAACTGGCAGGCACCACCACGATCACCGCGCACGCCACCCAGCCCCTGCGCGTGTTCAACCTCGATTACGCGGGGCCCGATGTGCGCGAGGTGGCGGTCAACGGGCTGCCCGCCGACTTCGACCGCAACGGCGAGCACGAGTTGACCGTCACGCCGACGTTGCCGCTGCTGCCAGGCCTGCCGTTCACCGTCACGGTGGACTACGCGGGCCCCGCGGTGAATGCCGAAGGGGAGGGGTGGACCTTCGCACCCAGCGGCGGCGCGTTCGTCGCCGGTGAGCCGCACTCGGCGACGACTTGGTACCCGCTCAACGACACCCCGCTGGACAAGGCCACGTTCAGCCTGAACGCCACCGTTCCCGCGGAGTGGGAGGTGATCTCCAACGGCGTACGCATCGAGGACGTGGTGCGCGGCGACAAGCGGACGGTCCGCTGGTTCAACGCCAAGCCGGTGGTCGGCTATCTGACCACGGTCGCGATCGACAAGTTCGACTACCTCGAGCAGCGCAGGGCTAACGGCATTCCGCTGATCAGCGCGTTCGCCCCGAATGTGGAGCAGGATCAGCGCGAGCTGGAACAGCGCCTGCCGGAGATCCTCGACTTCGCCGAAAAGATTTACGGCCCTTACCCGTTCGAGGCCGCAGGCGGCATCCACGTGGACGCGGGCATCACGTTCTCGCTGGAGACCCAGACCCGCCCGCTCTACGCGCCGTCGATCGATCTGCAGACTGTCGTGCACGAGATCGCGCACCAGTGGTGGGGCGACTGGGTGTCGATACGCCGGTGGTCGGACATCTGCCTGAACGAATGCTTCGCCAGCTATACCGCCGACTACCTGTGGCCGGAGCGGATGGACGGCAAGAACGTCGACGACCAGTACCGCGAGACCATCCGCAAATACCGCGACAGTGAGAAGTACTGGAACATCCCGTTGGAGGACCCCGGCGTGGGAAAGGAGTTCACCTCCGTCTACTACCGTGGCCCGCTGTTCCTGCACGCGCTGCGCAGGCAGATCGGCGACGAGGTGTTCTTCGCGGCTGTTCGGGACTTCCTCGCCGCGCATGCCTACGGCAATGCCTCGATGCCGGAATTCCGCGCTTTCGTGCAGTCCCGCTCACCCATGGACCTGACCGGGTTCTTCCACGCGTGGCTGAACACCACCGCGCCGCCGCCGGAGGAGTACCTGTTTCCGGGCGTCCTGCGCAGCTGACCCGTCAGTCGTCCCCGGCGCGCTGCCTGGCCTTCGCCAGCCTGCGTTCGGCTCGCTCCACCTGACGGCGCGCCGCGTGCAACTCGTCCTTCGCCGACCGCTCGGCCGACTTGCGGAACTGCCGCTGCTGTTCGGCGTGCTCGAGCTCGTCGCGCAGCGCGGCGACGCGTTCCTCGGCCGAGGACAGTTCTCCGGTCGCTTCTTCGAACGCGGCTCCGGCCGAATCCTCCTCGGCACGGGCGGTTTCGAGCGCCTCCTCGGCCTCCCGCAGTTCTCGGCGCGCGCTGTCGTCGGGCTGCCGCACGGCCGCTCGTCCGGGCCGCGTGGCCCGTTCGGGCACCGCGAGCAGACCCGGTCCACTCGGTCCGAAGCCTTCGTAGCTCGCGGCCGTAGCGAGTGTTCCGGCACGCAGCCGATCGGCTACGTCCCGATCGGCGAGTGCGGCGGTCAAGGTCTGGCCGATCTCCCGGACGACGTTCTCGCCGACCGGATGCCCGTGTTCGGCGGCGAGCGCCCCCGCCTTCTCGGCGAGGGCGTTGACCAGTTGCTGGCGCTGCGCGGTCAGTTCGCGCAGCTGTTCGGCCGAGAGTTTTCGCTGCGCGGCGGCCAGCGCGGCGGCCAGCCGCAGCAGGGCGGCCACGTCCTCGGGCGCCGCCCTGGACAGCAGGTTCGCCGCCCACGCGGTCAGGGTGGGTTTACGCAGCTTGCCGATGGCGGCCGCCAGTTGCTTGTCACCCGACTGTTTCGCGGCGGCCGCCCGGTCGGCGCGCGCCGCGACGAAATCCGCGGGCGCCAACCCGTACAGGTCGCGTGCGACGTCCTCGACCGTCATACTGCCCAAGCGTAACGACTCGGTCTCGGGCGACGACACACTCCGCATACCGGACAAGAGTCCAGTTGCATGGAATACGCGAAAGGCGTTGCTAGTGAATTACTCTGCGTTCTTCTTGCTCGGCCGTCTGCTCCCCAGCATCCTCGGTTACGCGCTCATGGGGCTGTACGGCACGCACAGCATCTAGGCCGCCCCCGTGCCAGGTCGCCTGCGGGCTGATGCGGCCGCTCAGGTCGTGCGGGTATCCTCACCGCGTTCACGAGCACGTGAACGTTTCGGTGAGAGAGGTTTTCAGGTGAAGTTTCCAGGAGCGAGGTTGCTGGCACGGATCGTGCTCGCCCTCGTCGCGGTGGCCGCGGTGGTGGTCACGGTGGCCGGCTGTTCGTTGATCGAGGACGCGGGTAAGTCGGACACCGCCAAGGCCAAGGCCGGCGACTGCATCAACGTCATCGAGGGCTCGGCGGTCGACTCCAAGACCGAACCGGTCGACTGCTCGTCGGACAAAGCCGTGTACAAGGTCGCGCAGTCCTACGACAAGAAGACCGACTGCGCCGCCGACTACACCTCCTACGAGGAGACCCTGGCCGGCGGTACCACCGCCTTCCTGTGCCTGGCCCCGAACTTCAAGGAAGGCAGCTGCTACAACGAGAGCAGCACGACCGGATACAAGCACGTCGACTGCGCTGCCTCGGACGCCACCTTCAAGGTGCTGAAGCGGATCGACGGCAAGGCCGACGAATTGCTGTGCGACCAGGACGCCGACGGCTTCCGCCTCATCGAAACGGACCCGAAGGTCACCTTCTGCACCGCCAAGCCCAAGGGCTGATCATTCCAGCAGGGCAACCGACGCGATCCGGTGCAGCGTGAAGTGCCGGACCGCGCCGGTGACCGGGTCCAGCGCGTCCAGCTGCCCGTTGCCCACCTTCAACGGCTCCACCACCCGTTGGGAAGCGACGCCTTGGGCGTCGACGTAGCCGATGTTCACCGACCGTCGCACCCGCGCCGCGAGCTGCAACAGGGCGAGGGTGGCGGCGGTATTGGTCCGCGTGCCGTCCGTGCGTACCGCTTGACCGGACCGGGCACTGGCGGCGCGTTCGCCCGCGCGTAATTCCGTGACGAGCAGTTCGAGTTGTTCGGTGCTGGGCGGTGTCGGCCGATACGGCTGCCGTGCGACGGGCCGCACCGAGATCCGCGCGCCCCGCGGCCGCAGATCGACGATCGCGCCGCTCGAGTCCTCACCCGCGGGCGCGAAACCGGCCGCGCGCAGCTGCTCGAGCAGTTCGCCGAGCGGCGCTTGGGCGATGGCGACGGTCGGGGCGATGGATCGCAGCGCCAGCGCGCTCGCCACCGGCGCGGACAGTACTTGGGCCAGTAGCGCCGGGTCGTCACTGCGGATGAACGACTGGGCCATACCCGCGCGCAACTGGCCGTGACGCCGGGCCACGTCATCGATCAGATAGGTCAGTGCCTGCGGGATCGGCGTCCGGGAATGCGCGGCGAACAGCGCGTGCAGCTCCGCCGCCGTCAGCCCGGCGTCCAGCGCGCGCCGCACCGAGGACTCTCCGATCCGGTATACCGTTGCGGCGCCCGCGGATTCGACGTCGGCGACGAGGGCGACGCGACGCTGGAGATCGGTGGTCAGCGGGCCGGGTGCGATCACCGTGAGATCGGCTTGCACCAGCACGTGGTCCACCGGCTCCGGCAGCGCCGCCTCCATCTCCGCCTCGGCGTCAGCCACGCTGGTCGGCGCCGCGTGCAGCAGCGCCCGCGCCGCCGAGCCGAGCGCGCCGCGGCCGATCAACCCGAGCGCCGCCGCCTCGGCCAGCGTCTGTTCGACCACCTCCGGCCGGAAATTCCTGCGCCTGCGCGGCTGCCGCCAGGCCAGTACCCGGCCGATTTCCGTTGGGGCCAGCGCGGTGCCGGACGGATATTCCGCCAGCAGGGCGAGGATCGCGTGCCGGTCGCGCGGCGCGGTCGGGGTGCGCAGTTCCAGCGACAGCGCGGCCAGCGGTTTGTCGTTGGCGTCGCGCATGCCGATCATCCACGGCATCCGATCCAATTCGAGCCAGGTCAGTCCGAGGGCGGCCCAGCGCCGGGCGGGCGGCGCTTCCAGCCAGGCGTCCACCAGTGGCGTCGGCGCCCAGAAGTCGTCGGTCGTCTCGAAGTCCGGTGGCGGGTCCGGCAAACCCTTCTCGATCAATTTCGCGGCCGCCAGCAGCTCGACCAGCAAACCCGCCCTCGGCTCGTCGACACCGACCTGCTTGGCGATGCGGCGCAGCTCGCGCACGCCCAGGCCGCCCGCGCGCAACGCGGGAGCCGGGGCATGGCCGAGCACCTCGAGCACGGCCGCGCAGTGCCGCAGCAGCTCGCCGACCTCGCCCGCCGCGACCGCGTTCACATCGGCGGGCGGGTATTTCGCCGGCTCCGGTCGCGGCGGCGTCAGGGCATGCGGGTGGGTGACCGGTTCCCCTCGCAGCACCTGGCCGACGGTGACCGGGAGTTCGACGGTCTCGTCATCGATCCGGTGCAGCAGCCTGCGCGCCAGCAGCCGCTGGATCGGCCGCTCGGCCGGAGTGCCCGGTGCGGCGTCCTTGGTGCGGCCACGAGGCCCTGTCGCGGCCAACTTGTCCAGCAGGGACCGTTCGGCGGGCGGCAGCTCGGGCAGCGCCGCGACCACCTCGGGTTCGGTGAGCGCGTCGGGGATCTCGGTCGCGGTGCCGATCGGCCACGGCAACGCCTCGGCGGCCGCCGGAATCAGGTGCAGTCCCTGCTCGGCGTCGATCCAGACCAGCGCGCGAGCGGTCAGCCGCTCCAGCGCCTCATCGATCGCGGCGGCCGGCACCCGTTCGCTCAATTGCACATGCAACTCGGCGCGGCGCAGCGTGCCGCCGTCGGTGCGCGTCACCCCGTGCATCGCAAGGGTTTCCACGATGGCGAATTCGAGGGTGTTCAAGTCCTCCGTGGCGCGCAGCACCGACGCGCGCTGTTCGACGCGGGCGGCGAGCACGGCCATGGCGGAGGGCAGCGGGACGGCCAGGTCGGGCCGAAGCTGCAGCAGCGTCACGAGCTGGGCATCACTGCGGGCACCGAGCCATCCGGCAAGGGAGTCGGTCACGGTCATCCGATCCAGCCTACGATGCTGGGCGATCGCCCGCCGACGTCCGGAGCTACGGGCTGCGGGGCATCCTGGTTGAGCGGCCGGGCTAGCATGGGGCCGTGGTGAACAAATCGAAGAAATCCTACGTCGACAACGGCTGGCCGAAGGTCGCCGACGGTGACCCCGCGGTCACCGAGCTCTCTTCGGCCCGATCCGGTGGTCTCTCGCCCTACGGCGAGGACACCGAGTTCCCGGTCCCGGCTGAGCAGTTGCCTTACATGCACCCGAACACGGTGATCAACCGCTGAGCGCGCGACCGGAACGTTCTCGGCTACGGAGAAGGGCCCCGCATCCACGTTGATGCGGGGCCCTTCTTGCTGAAGCCTTCGGGTCAGGAGGGGAGCAGACCCTTGTTCGCCTCGTAGAAGTTCACGATCGCGGGGTCGAGGGTGACTCCGCTGGACTTGGCGGCGTTGAAGAAGTCGAGAGCTTCCTTGGGCACCTGGACGCCCTGGCTCTGCACGACCTCGAGAGCGCGGTCGACGGCCGAGAAGATCTGCTGCGTGTCGGCAGGCGCGGCAGGCGCTGACTGAGCGAGCTGCGGCGCGGGGTTCCAGCGCGGGGTCTCGGCGGTGGCGGGCGCGGAGCGCGGGCTCGGCGCGCTGCTCAGGCCCAGCTTCGAGGAGCAGGAGGGCCAAGCGCCCCAACCCTGCGAGGCGAGCACCTTCTCGGCGACCGCGATCTGCTGTTCACGGCTGGCCTGGTTGGCGCTGGCGGCGTATTCCTGACCGCCGTGGGCGCGCCACGTGCTGGGCGAGAACTGCAGCCCGCCTTGGAAACCGTTGCCGGTGTTGATGCCCCAGTTGCCGCCGGCCTCGCACTGAGCGAGTCGATCCCAGTCGGAGTCGGGTGCCGCGCTGGCGTTGCCTGCGAAGGCCACACCGGCGGTGCCGATGATGGCTCCGGTCACGGCAACCTTGGCTACCGTGCGTCCGGTCGAGCTTGGCTTGCGATGGCGTCCACTCATATCGGGTTCGTCTTCCTCTCGACGCACCTGCGACATCTTCGGTTCTGGTTCGGACTGAGAGGTCGTCCGTTCCGCCCTCGCCCCTACGTTTCCGTCGGGGGATCCGGTACCCGCGGGGCGAGGCTCGGTGCGGCGGGCCGGTGGTCGCCGGGGGTGCCCCGGCTGGATAAGACCGTACGACGAACCGCGGGAAAAATCACTATTTGGTAACCGGCGTGTACCAACGGGTCTCGACGCGATATCGGACCGGGGAGGAGGCTTCATGCAGCTAGAGGCGCCGCGGCCGCACCCGCGGCCGGTCGTCACCGCTTCGTGATCTACTCGTAATGTGATGAGGATCACACACTGGAGTGGGTAACGATCGCATCGGGTAACCGGTTCGGTGTCGGATCGGAGATGATCACTCCGCTTCAGCGCGACCGGCGGCCCGAGCGCAGCGCGAAGACGAGCGCGAGCACGAACCCCAGCGGCGCGAGCATCGCCCCGAAGTACAGCCACAGCCCCGGCTCGCCGTCGGTCAGCAAGGGGATCGCGAAAATCGCGACGATAGCCAGCAATCCCAGCGCGAACACGGAGAGCGCGAGTTGCAGCAACCAGTCGCCGCGCCGCCGTGGGGCGCCGCCGGGCGGGGTCGGAGCGGAAGGGTTCGTCACGGTTCGACGGTAAAACTGATGTGCTTGCGTTATTCGCACCGGGGTAGACTCGATAGCAATCGCGTCCTGCAATCCTGCTGGGCGCGTTCTTTTCGCACAGGAAAAGGGCCGGTCGCGCGACCGGCCCGGTAGACGGATGTGCTCGGGCCGTAGGGGTCCGAGTTTTCGATGATGAACGGGTGAGCGCAGTGCCGACCGGCAGGGTGAAGTGGTACGACGTCGAAAAGGGCTTCGGCTTCCTTTCCCAGGACGAGGGTGAGGACGTCTACGTGCGCTCGTCCGCGCTGCCCCAGGGCGTCGAGGGCCTCAAGCCCGGCCAGCGCGTCGAATTCGGCATGGCCGCAGGCCGTCGCGGCCCCCAGGCGCTGAGCCTCAAGCTGCTCGAGGCGCCGCCGTCGGTCCGGCAGGGCCAGGAACGCAACGCGCGCAAGGAGCCTGCCGCGCGCAGGCACACGCCGGACGAGCTGCACGGCATGGTCGAGGACATGATCACCTTGCTCGAGGCGAAGGTGCAGCCGGACCTGCGTAAGGGCAAGTACCCGGATCGCAAGACGGCGCAGCGCATCTCGGAAGTCGTCCGCGCGGTGGCGCGCGAACTGGACCACTGATTCCGCTCGATTTCGCTTCATCCGGGCGGCCGTCGGGCCGAATTTACTCGAGGTAGGCGTTTTGGGGCCGCGGAGGTCGAGGGAAGCCCGGTTGCCGGACTTCTGACGCCGATCGTTCGTGGCCGTCCATCGGTGGATTCATCCGACCCGCAGCGGGTTTCGGGCGAGTCCTGCCCGGCCACCGTGCAGGCGCCGTGCGCTCGGAGCGCGCACCGGCGTCTGCGGAGTCGGCGAAAGACGTTGCGTCCGAGACTCGCTACGCCGTGCTGATCGACCAGGTGGCGTGCGGCACGTAGAACTCCCGGCCCGTTTCGTCGCGGGCGAGGATCGGCAGCTGGAACTCCACGCCGATGAGGCGCAGGTCCGGCTCCGGTTTGGAATCGATGGTGAGGGCGAAGGCCCGGTCCGGGTAGTCGTTGCGGCTGATCACCTGGTCGACTTTCTCGCCGTTCGGCAAAAGGTAGACCAATTGTGCGAGCCAAGGCGCGTCGGCGACCTTCTTCGGAAGCGACAGCTGCAGTGGGTAACCGGCGGGCACTTCCAGGTCGACGGTGCGGCCACGGTGGCAATCCGGCGTGTCGGGCCCGCAATTCAGCGTCGTGAACACGGTGCCGGGGACATTGTCCTCGGGCAGGATGCTGCAGTCCTGCATGGTCACCGAGCAGTAGCTGAACGGCCGCACGGTGACCGTCTTGCCGTGTGCGTAGGCGGTGAGTGTGACGTCGGGCTTCTCGGCGTCGTGGACCAGCACCGCCAGCACGCCCACGAAGGCGACGGTGAGCACGAGCAGTGCGACCGCGGCCAGCGCGGCGATCGTGCGTGCGTTGAGCTTGCTCACCAGATCGGGTCTCCTTGCCCTCGTCGAAAGCGTTCGGCGTCACCGTCGCGCGGCGCCGGGTCCTCCGCCCGAGGCGCGCTCGCCGGATATCCGTGCGGCCGGGTCGTCGGCACCTCTTGCTCCGCGTGCTGGGGACGGTTGCCGCCGAGGCCGGGCAGTAGCGAGTGGCCTCGGAAGCTGAGGAAAGTCTGCACCAAGCCGAGGACGAGTATCACGGTGACCACCGCGAAGCCCTTCCAGTAGTCGGTCGGCAGCAGCACACCGGCCGCACCGCCGACGACCCAGCTCAGTTGCAGCACGGTCTCCGACCGCCCGAAGCCGGAGGCGATCGACTCCGGCGGCAAATCGTCCTGGATCGAGGCGTCCAGCGACACCTTGGCCAGCGCGCTCGTCCCCGCCGCCACCAGGGCCGCGGTCGCCGCGCCGAGGAGGTTGTCGGCGAACGTCGCGAACAGCGCCACCAGCGCGCACGCCGCCGTGCAGCCGAGCACGACCAGCGAGGGCTTGCCGAGTTTCAGCCGGGCGCCCGTCGCATTGCCCGCGAAATTGCCGATGGCCGCGGCCGCGCCGACCGCACCGAGCATGAGGGCCTGCTGCGCGGGCCGGTGTTCTGTCGCCTTGGCGACGAACGCGACATAGAAGGTGAGGAACCCGGTCAGGACACGAATGGCGCTGTTGCCCCAGAGCCCGGTCACCACGGCGCGGCCGAGCGGTTGCCTGCGCTTGCGCGGCGGGATCGACGACTCCGCGCCGGACGAGAGCACCTCGGTGCGCGCGTCGGCGCCGTGATAGCTCAACGTCGCGGGCACCTCGCCCTCGGTCACCTCCACCCAGGAGGGGATGCGCAGACTCAGATACGTCCCCCCGCAAGCGATCAGCGCCGCGAAGACCAGTGCGCCGTTGGAGCCCGCGATCGCCGCGGCCGACCCGGCCAGCGCTCCGGCGCCCATGGTGCCGCCGACCAGCCCGAACACCGTGAGGCGGGAGTTGGTGCGGACCAGATCTATGTCCGGCGGCAGCACCCGGGGCGTGACCGCGCTCTTGAGCACGGAGAACGATTTGCTGCCGATCATCATGCACAGCGCGAGCGGATACAGCGCCCAGGTGTCGAACTGCAAGACCAGCACCACCGCGACCACCGCGCGCACCGCGAACGACGTCGCCAGCGCGAGGCGGCGACCGCGCTGCAGGCGATCGAGCAGCGGTCCGATCAGCGGGGCGATCACCGCGAACGGCGCGATCGTGATCAGCAGGTACAGCGCGACTTTCGTCTTGCTCTCCGCGGTGGCGCTGGCGAAGAACAAGGTGTTGGCCAGTGCCATCGCGATGGCGGCGTCCAGGGCGAAGTTCGCCATGGTGGCGTAGGTGAGCGCCGTGAGGCCGGACTTGTCCGCGCCGTCGGCCTTGGCCGCGCGCTGGAAGGTCGCGATGCCTTTCTCGGTGAGTTCCCTGCCGCGCATGGCGGCCACGCGGGTGACCGTGAGTTTGCGTGGCATCCGCCGCGCGCCGGCGGCATCGGGGCTCTCGGGTTGCCGGCCCTGATCCTGCGCGGCGGTCTCGGGATGGTCGCCTTCGGCGGGGGCCGGTGTCTCGCTGTACCGGGGCGGCTCCGGACGGTGCGGGAAGACGTGCCGAGCCGCGCGGTCGGAGGCCTTCGGCTGCTCGGCGTCGGGCCCGACCGGGAGCGGCTTGGTGGGCGGAGGCTGCGCGGGCCGTGGCGGGTCGCGTCGCGGGCTCGGCGGCGGTCCCGGCTGGTCATGACGCTCGGCGGCGCGTCCGGATCCCGGTCCGAGCGGTGGTAGCGGCCTGCGGCGCCGCGGCCCGTTGGGTGGCGGATATCGGTCGAAACCGGGATGCCGATCGAACGGCGGGACCTCCTCGCCTTCCCGCCGATCACGGTCGGGACCGGAAGGTTCGCGGGGAGTAGTCACGACTCCAATTCTGGCGCACTCTCGGGCCGGGTGTTCACGCGCGCTCCGGGGTGGCGGCGGAAAGCGATCGTCGTCGCGACCCGCGATCACGCTCAGGCGGGGGCGAAGCGGACCTCGAACATGGTCGGCCAGTTCTTGCCCGTGATCAGAAACCGGTCGGTGCCGGGCAGTTGGGCGATGCCGTTGAGGGCGTCGGCGCCTGCCCGTGCGGTCGCGGGGAGCAGACCGGCGGCGTCGGCGGTCGCCAGCACGGCGCCGGAGTCCGGGTCGATGCGCAGGATCGTGTCGGTGGGCCAGTCGTTGGCGTAGACCGACCCGTCCGCCGCGCATTCGAGCTCGTTGAGGCGTGCGCCGTGGTGACTGTCGAGCTCGACCGAGCCGGTAGGGGCGAAGGTGACCGGATCACGGAAGGTGAGGCGGTCGGTGCCGTCGCTCATCACCAGCCGTCCGTTTCCGGCGCACAGACCCCAGCCCTCGCCGTCGTAGCTCACCCGGCCGCGTTCGGCGAGCGTCGCCGGGTCACGGGCGATGGCCACGCCGTCGTGCCAGGTCAGCTGCCAGAGCGTGGCG
Source organism: Nocardia sp. NPDC051911 (assembly GCF_040681035.1). Taxonomy (NCBI): domain Bacteria; kingdom Bacillati; phylum Actinomycetota; class Actinomycetes; order Mycobacteriales; family Nocardiaceae; genus Nocardia; species Nocardia sp. NPDC051911. The sequence goes on along the minus strand of NZ_JBFAXY010000002.1, from coordinate 176,571 downwards.
CCGGCGAGGGTGATGCCCTCGCCGAAGTACGGAGCGGGCAACTCGGTTCTGGCCAACTCCTCCCCGGTCGTGAGCCGGGACGCGCGCACGCCGGACGCGCCGACCAGCCCGGTGCCCTCGTAGAGCACGTCGCCGTCGACCTCCAGGCCTTGGGTGAACGCCTTCGTATCGTGCGGCCGGGTGGCGATCACCTCGATGTTCATGCTGGGTGCCTGGTCCGCTACGCCGCCGCATCCACCCACGATGAGCAGACCGACCAGCACACTGATGGCCAACGCACGCCGATTGCGTTCCATACGGCAAAATGTAGGCCGTGAGCGCAGTTTCTGTTTCGGAGTCCGGCGTGCGGCCGATTCTGGCCGATGCCGTCGATTTGGCCCGCCGTGCGCTCCTGGAGTTGGAACCGTCGGCCGTCGGCGCGCACCTCGGCGTGATCGCCGAGGACGAGAGTGCGGCGACCCACCGATTCGAGGCCACGCTCCCCGGTTACCGCGGGTGGCAGTGGGCGGTCGTGGTGGCCGCCCCGCCCGACGCCGACCACGCGACGGTCAGCGAGTCCGCGTTGCTGCCCGGGCCCGATGCCTTGGTCGCGCCCGAGTTCGTGCCCTGGGAGCAGCGCGTCCGCCCCGGGGATCTCGCGCCAGGGGACCTGCTCGCCCCGCCCGCCGACGACCCACGCCTGGTGCCGGGCTACGTCGCGACCGGCGATCCGGTGGTGGACGAGGTGGCCTACGAGGTCGGTCTCGGCCGTACCAAGGTGATGAGCAGGGAAGGCCGCGAAGAGGCCGCCGAGCGGTGGTACACCGAACACGGACCCGACTCGGAGATGGCCAAGGCCGCGCCCGCCACCTGCGGGACCTGCGGCTTCTATCTGCCACTCGCCGGGTCGCTGCGCGCCGCGTTCGGTGTCTGCGGCAATGCCATGGGTGCGGACGGGCGCGTTGTCCACGTCGCCTACGGCTGCGGCGCGCACTCGGATACCGAGGTTCCAGCCGGTAACGGGTCGCCGCTGTTCGAGGCGTACGACGACGCGGCCATAGAGGTGATCTCGCTCGAAACCGCCGACTCTCGCGTGGCCCCGCAGGGCGCGGACGAAGCGCCGACAACCGAGGACATCGATCCGCACGGTGCGGCCGCCGAGAATGTCGCGGTGGCCGCCGACCCGGGAGTCGCCGAAGGCGCAGCCGTGGCCGGGGATGCCGCCGTGGCCGCTGCGCCTGCTGAAGACGTCTCGACCGGCGAGGGTGCCGCGGTCGTCGAGAAGGCTGTGGACGTGCGGACTCCTGCGGTTTCCGGGGAAGCTGCCATCGCGCCGGAGGACCGGGCCGAGACCACCGCCACGACCGGCGATCCCGCGTTCCGCCAGGATGCCGCACTCGGTGAGCGCGCCGCGGTGATCGAGGAAACCGCGGCGATCGGGCACGAAGAGGTCGCCGAGAACGCTGCGGTGACCGAGAACCCGGTCGTCGCTCGAGATGCGGTCTTCGCCCAAGACGACGCCGCCGCGATCGCCGCCGGCGGCGAGCATTCCGGCATCGCGGAAGCACTCGCGGCTGTCGAAGGTGACGAGGCGACGGAGGACACCGCCGCCTCGGAGGAAAGCACCACCGTCGAGGGCTCGGGCGCGACCGCCCAGCCCGCGGGCAGCACGGCGGCTACGCACCGCGATGTGGTCGAGTTCGTCGAGGTCAGCGCCGCCGAGGTCGGCGAAATCGACGCCGCCGCCGCGTTCACCGAATCGAGCATCCCGCCCGCCGTGCGTGCGACGCCGAGCGTGGACGATGCCGCCGAAGCACCGACCGGCCACGAGCCCGCCTCTGCCGGGACGGTCGCGGATGAGCCGAGCGTGGCGACGGACGACGCAGCCACCGGTCCGGCTCTCGGAACGGACGAAGCGGCGGACGCCGGTGAAAGCGGTTCGGATGTCACGCCGGCCGATACGGAAAACGCCGATGCCGCCACGCGTCCCGCGGTGGCGACCGATCGCGAGGCCGGTGCGGCGGAGTCCGAGTCGGGCACGACGGGATCACGTGCACCCGGGGTAACGAGCGGTGATGCGTCGCCGGGTTCTGACGATCGATATGCCGTCGACGCGCGCGCGACCGAACCGGACGCTGTCGAGTCGAGCGAAGCAGCCGGATCGAGTGACGCGACGACGGAGGCCGTCGAGTCGACCCCGGTGCAATCCGTCGCAGCCGATCCGAATGTGGCCGAGGCTTCCGACGCCGTGTCGCAGGCGCACGAGCCCGCATCGTCGTCCCAGACGGATACGCCTGGCGCACCGGAACCCACCGCTACGCCGGTCGCCGATGACGCCGACGCGCGATCCGAGTCGGGTATCGCTGATGCTCCGGGTTCCGAGGCACGGCCGGAGTTCTGGTCATCGCCGCGGAACTGAGCGACGCCGCCGACCCGTTCGGCACTTCGGCGCTGCGAGCGGCGGTGCTCGCCGCATGGCGTGATTCGCCGACGCGGTTGCGTGAGGACGCCGCTACCGAGAACGACCTGGTGCGCGCGGGCTATCGGGACCGCTTGCTGACCGAGTTGGCGCAGAATGCCGCCGACGCCGCGCGCAAGGCGGGCGTGGACGGCGCCGTCGTGGTCTGGCTGGACGGTCGTGACCTGCACGTCGGGAATACCGGTGCGCCGCTCGACGTCTCCGGTGTGCACGCGCTCACCGCCTTGCGCGCGTCGGGGAAGTCCGACGGCGGGACCGTCGGTCGATTCGGTGTCGGTTTCACCGCGGTGCTCGCGGTGAGCGACGACATCGAGTTGCGGTCGGCCTCCGGGTCGCTGTGGTTCTCGCGTGCCGAGACCCGGAACGCTCTGCACCGCAACGAGATCCGTTTACCTGCGGTCGATGCGGGCGAATTCGCCGCACCGGTGTTGCGGTTGGCCTGGCCGATCGAGGCGCGACCGGCGGACGGTCTCGACACCGAGGTGGTGCTGCGGCTGCGCGCGGACGTGGACGCCGACGCACTGCTGGCCGCGATGCGCGCCGAAGCCGTCGATCTGCTGCTGGAACTGCCCGCCCTGCACCGCATCCGGATCGGCACGGACGAATTCGTCAGCAGTGCCGAGGACATGGGCGACGGTATGCACGAGGTCTATGTCGACGGCCCCGGCAGCGAACAGCGCACCTGGTGGCAGTACCGCGCGCCGCGCGCCCGCTGGTTGCTGCCGGTGCGTGACGGCAGGCCGGTGGCCGCCACCCCCGATGTGCTGCGCGCGCCGACCAGATCGGACGAGGAACTGTCCCTGCCCGCCTTGCTCATCGCCGACATCCCGATGCAGCCGGATCGGCGCAGATTGCTGCCCGGCGCGCGGCTCGGCGAACTGGCCCGCGGCTACGCGGATTTCGCTCGTGCTCTTCCGCCACGCGACCGGCTCGTGCTGGTACCAACGCCCGGGTTCGCTCGCAGCGAGGCCGATGGCCTGCTGCGCGAAGCGCTGCTGCGCGAATTGCAGACGCGTTCTTGGCTGCCGGTAGTCGCCACCCGCCGGCACGCCTACCCGGAAGGCCTAGGCGATCCCGAGCCCTTGACCGCGGACCACCTCGGGTCGGGCACTCCCGCCTTTCCCGGTGCGGACGACGAACTGCGGGGCCGAGAATCGGGTGCCGTCGCCGACGTCGAAGCGGGGAACATCGCCGTCCCCACCCGCGCGTACGTCTTGGCCGGTCTGACCGCGGAATTGGCCGACCTGCTCGATGAAGTGGTCGGTCCCCTGGTGATCCCGGACCTCTCCGGACGGGCGCACACCGAGGCCATGGGCGCGCTGGACGTGCACCGGCTCGGCTTGGCTCGGCTGGCGGAGTTGTCCGGGGGCTTGGAGCGGCCGCCGAGTTGGTGGCGATCGTTCTACGCGGCGCTCGAACCGTTCGTGGTGGATCCGCTCGCGGCGGAGGAGTTGGGCGCGCTGGCGGTGCCGTTGGCCGACGGCAGACTCGTCACGGGGCCGCGCACCGTGGTGCTGGACGATCAGCTCGAGGTCGCGATCCCGCTGCACTGGGCCAGGCTGGCGCATCCGGAGGCCGCGCATCCCCTGCTGGCTCGGCTCGGCGCGCGGTCGGCCACCGCCGAGGATCTCCTGACCGACCCGGGCTTGCGTGCCGATCTGGAGGACCATCCGGGCGACCCGGACACCGCTGATGCCATCCTGCGTCTAGCCGCGCATGCCGACCGGGAGGCCCTGTCTTCCTGGCTGGGGCTGCTCGAATTGCCCGACACCGAAGGTGACTCGCGGCCCGCCGACGAACTGCTGCTGCCCGGCGCGCCGCTGCGCGAGCTGCTGGTGCCCGATGCGCCGTTCGGCACCGTCGACCCAGAACTGGTCGAACGCTACGGCGCGGACGCGCTGCGCGCCGTCGGCGTCGGCTGGGATTTCGGTGTGATCGTCGAAGCCGATCCGACCGGTCCGGACCACGATCTGGACGACGAGGAGCACTGGTGGTCCACGCTTCCGGACGATCCGCCCGAGCTGGTCGCCGTCCGTGACCTGGACCTGATCGATGACGCCGCCTGGCCGGAAGCGTTGCGGCAGTTGGCCGGGTCGCCGCGCACCCGCCGCCTGCTCACCGACGCCGACGGTTACACCGCGTGGTGGTTGCGCCGATACGCGCGGGTCGACGGCACTCCGCTGGGACTTCTGCGCCATCCCGCCGACACCGACTTCGACGGTCTGTTACCGGCGTTCGCCGTCGCCGGCGTCGACCCGGACGCTTGTCGCGCGGTTCTCGCCGACCCCGCGACGATCACCGACGAGTTGGCCGCCGCTTTGTTGGAGGCGCTCGCCGACACGTCGAGAACTCCCTCGCCGGAGGTTGTCTCCCGCACTCATGCCCGCTTGGCCGCCGCTGTCGCCGCCGGCCTGCTCGACCTCGCCGACCTGCGGCCACCCGATCGCGTGCGCGCGCTCACCGGCGCCGTGGTCGATCCGGAAGACGCGTTCGTCCTCGATCGACCGTGGTTCGGCCTGGCGGTGCCGCCGGATAGATTGGTGGTCGGCGACGCCGGAACGGCCTCGTCTCTGGCGGCTCTGCTCGATCTGCGGCTGGTGTCGGAGGCCGTCACCGGCGAGGTGGTGAGCGTCGGCCGTCGCACGACCTGGGCAGCGGAGCCGCTGGGAGTCGTGCTGCGGCAGCTGTTCGCTTTGCCGCCGCAAGCGGGCGAGCTGGTCGTACACCACGACCTGACGGTGCGGTTGAGCGGCGCGATCGAGGCCACGGTCGCGGTGCCCTGGTGGCAGACCGGCTCGGCCGTGCACGTCCGCGCGCCGCGGCCGGGTGGCTGAGCTCGGCTACTGCGCCGCGTACCCCGTGAGCATCTCGCTCAGCAGATCGAGCTGTCCGCGCACGCTCTCGCTGTCGTTGTCAACCAGCCAGCGCAGCACCACACCGTCGATGACGTTGAGCGTGAACCGGCTCAGTGTCTGCACCGGGACCGACCAGGTGTTGCCGGTCGCGTCGCGCGCGTGCTCCAGGATGTCGGCGACCGTGGAGTCGTTGAAGTTGTACTGCTCGCGCGCGATCGCGAGTTTCGCCGGGGTTTGTTCGCCCTCGCGCAACGCGTAAGTGGTCGTTTCGTAAGTGAGCAGCTGTCGTTCCGGAGTGGCTTCAATGTTCAGCCACATCAGTTCCAGACCCGCGCGGATCAATTTTTGAAGGGCTTCTTTTCCACTTCCGACGTCCTGCCAAACCGTTTCGTTCGCGTCGACGGAATCGCGCAATTCCATCGACAACGCTTTGACCAGCTCGGTCATCAGCGCGTCCTTGTTTTCGAAACAGTAATGCACCACACCGAGCGAGACGCCGGCCGCCTGAGCGACATCACGCGTGGTCACGCCCGCAACACCCTTTTTCTCGGCAAGGCCGATCGCGGCCTCGATAAGGTGGGCCCGTCGTTCTTCGACGCTCAATCGGGAGGACACCCAAGGGAGTTAAGCGCCCACGGCTCGTGCAGTCAATTCAAGGGTGGAAAAAATCTGGACTGGACGAGTGACCAGTTGTGTGGTTCGCTGCATCGGGACAGAAGGAGACGGGTATGCCGGTGTCACGCCGAACTGTTCTGACTCGGACGGCGATCGGGTCCGCCACGCTCGCGGCCGCGACGGTGCCCGGGATGAGCGACGCACTCGGCGTTCCGGCGGCCGCCGCACCGGATCCCGGCGGTTACGAGATCGGTGTCGGACTCTCCGACATCACCGGCCCGGCCGCCGAATGCGGGATGATGGGCTACTCCCAGCTCGAGCAGCAGACCGCGGGCATCCACCTGCGCCCGCGGGCGCGGGCGTTCATCATCGGCGGCGCGGGGCGGCGGATCGTCTTCGTGGTCGCCGAGAACGGAATGATCTTCCAGTCCGTCCACCGCGGCGTGCTGACCGAACTGGCCCGGCGTTTCGGCGACCTGTACACCGAGCAGAACGTCCTGCTCACATCGACCCATTCGCACGCGACCTGCGGCGGCTCCAGCAACGACTACGCCTATAACCTGTCCATCCTCGGTTTCCAGCAGCAGGTGTACGACGCCGAGGTGAACGGGATCGTCGAGGCGATCGCAGCCGCGCACGCCGATCTCGGCCCCGGCTCGCTGTCCCTCGGCCGCGCCGAGCTGCACAACGCGAGTGTGAATCGGTCGCGCGTGGCTTGGGAGCTCAATCCGCCTGCGGACAAACAGCATTTCCCGGATGCCATAGACCCCGCGGTGACCACTCTCGTCTTGCGCAAGGGCGGGCGAACGGCGGGGACCATCACCTGGTTCGCCACGCACAACACGTCCATGACCAACACGAACCGATTGATCAGCTCGGACAACAAGGGCTACGCCGCGTTCTCCGCCGAGCACATCGAGCACGGCGTGCGTTACCTGGACGGCAAGCCCGCGTTCGTCGCTGCCTTCGCGCAGACCAACGCCGGTGACATGTCCCCGAACCTGAACCTGCGCCAAGGCTCCGGTCCCACCGAGGACGAGTTCGAGAACACCCGCATCCTCGGCGAGCGGCAGTACGCGGCGTCGAAAGAAGCGGTGGCCCAGGCCCGGTCGATCTCCGGCCCGGTCGACGGGACGCTCTGCTACATCGACCTGGCGGACATCGCGGTAGACGGCCGTTTCACGCCGGACGGCCTGCCGCGACGCACCGCACCGGCCGCGGCGGGAGTCTCGCTGATCGCGGGAAGCGTCGAGGACGGCCCGGGACTGCCCGGCGGCCCGATCCCGGAGGGCGTGCGCAACCCGTTTATCGAGTCGCTCGGCGATCCGGCCCAGCCCGCGCCGGTTTGGCTGGCGGACGCGCAGGCGCCGAAAGCGATCGCGGTGCCGTTGGGCCTGCTGCCTCCGGTGCCATGGGTGCCGAATGTGGTGCCGATTCAGCTCGTTCGCATCGGCGAGCTCTATTTGGCCGCCGCGGGCGGCGAGTTCACCATCACGTCGGGCCTGCGCATTCGCAAGGCTGTCGCCGCGGCGCTGAGCGTCCCGCTGGAGCAGGTGCTCATGCAGGGATACGCGAACGCCTACCACGAATACGTCACCACGCCAGAGGAATACGACTCCCAGCAGTACGAGGGCGCTTCGACGCTGTTCGGCCGCTACACGCTGTGCGCCTATCAGCAGGAGTTCACCCGTCTGGCTACGGCATTCGCCGCCCGTGGACCGGTGCCGCGCGGCCCGGCCCCGCGCGATGTGTCCCAGCTGCAACCGAACTTCCAGCCGGGCGCGGGTCCGGACGCGGCCGCGCCGGGTCGCGACTTCGGTGACGTGCTCGTGCAACCGCACCCGTCCTACGGTCCCGGAGACCAAGTGCTGGCCGAATTCGTCTCGGCCCACCCGAAACACGACAATCGGCGTAACGGGACGTTCCTGGAAGTGCAGCGCAGGAATGCTTCCGGCGAATGGGTGCGGGTGGCCAACGAGGGCGAGTGGGCGGTGAAATACCACTGGAGCAAGCGCGGGCTCGCCGAGTCGGTGGCCCGGTTCACCTGGGACATCCCTCTCGACGCCGAGCCGGGACGCTATCGCTTCCAGCACTACGCCACCCGTCTGGATCCCGGCGGCGCGCTCTACCCGCTCACCGGCACAACCGACGAATTCGAGCTGGTCCGAAGGTAACCAGGTCGGCTACAAGCCCGTCTGCGCGCCCTTGTCCCCGCGCCGCGCGCCGCGGCGCTGAACCAGATAGATGACCAGTCCGATCAGCCCCACCACCAGGCCCATCAGGCAGACCGGACGTGCCGACGCCCACCGGTCGCCGCCCGCCCACACCACCACGGTGGCGATCAGCCACAGCGCGCTGCCGACCGCGAGCACGGGGCGCGGGTCGGTCAGGCGCGGCGGAAGCTGCGGGACGTTCTGTGTCACGGGTCAAGCCTAATCGGCCCGGCTCGGAGGAGTCCGCCGCCCGCGCGAAGACGAGGTGGCCGCACCATGGCGGGAAGCCGCGACCGGCCGCCCTCGGTCCCGTATCGTTTGCCACTGTGACAACGCCATCGGATGTCAGAGCCCTTGCTGGTGAGCTCTCGCTGGCGGTCGTTCGACTGACGCGACACCTGCGCGGCCGTCGTGCCGACTCGCAGATTTCGCTGACTCAACTCTCCGCGCTCGCCACGTTGGCGCGCGAGGGCGCGATGACCCCGGGGGCACTCGCCGCCAAGGAACGCGTCCAGCCTCCGTCGATGACCCGCGTCATCGCCTCGCTCACCGACCTGGATCTGGTAGAGCGCAATCCGCATCCGACCGATGGCCGTCAGATCATCGTCTCGCTGTCCCCGGCGGGGCGCGCGCTCATCGCCGACGAAGCCAGCGCCCGCGAGGCATGGATGACCGAGCAGCTGTCGACGCTCACCGAGGACCAACTCGTCGTGCTCACCCGTGCCGTGGCGATCATGAAGCAGATCGTCGCGGAATCCGAGTAGCGCCACGGCCGCAACGGAGTTCGTCGCATACGCCGCCGAAGGCTCGGATCAACGCTTGGCCCGGATGATTCCGGCGCCCCACCACAGCAGGCCGCCCGCGATGGCCAGGCACAGGACGAAGGCCGGATAGACCAGAACTCCGTAGTCGTCGGCCCATCGGGGCAGGTGTGTGAGCTGGGTGGCCGCGCCGATCAGCAGCAGCACTCCCAAAGTCACCGCGATCGGCGCGAGTGGCGCGGTGTCCGAGTCGGCCCGGCGGGCGGTTCGGTCGGTCATGGTGGAGCCCTCCGTGCGGTCGGCTCGGCGCCCGCTCGGGACGCTGTGGGCACTGGAAATAAATCAGTTACCTTCTAGCTAACCTTCGCACGGAGGTGTGATTTCGTTAACACACTGTGATGCGGATCACAGTGTCGTCGCGAGATGGCGCAGCTCTTCTTCCACGGCGTCGAGCGATGGAAACCCTGGTGGACCTGGTGCTATTGCGCGCCGAACGGCCGATCACTGTCCACGATCTCCCGCCCCAGGGGGAACAGCGAGATCGGTATGAACTTCAGGTTCGCCCAGCCGAACGGAATGCCGATGATCGACAGGAACAGCGGAATGCTGGTGAGCAGATGCCCGAGCGCGAGCCACCACCCCGCGACGATGAACCAGATGATGTTGCCGATCAGCGAGCCCGCGCCCGCGCCGGGCTTCTCCACGGTGGTCCGGCCGAACGGCCACAGCACGTAGGCGGCGATCCGGAACGACGCGATGCCGAAGGGAATCGTGATGATCAGGATGAAGCAGATGATCCCCGCCGCGATGTAGCCGAGCGCCAGCCAGAATCCAGCGAAGACGAGCCACAGGATGTTGAGGATCAGCTGAATCGGCTTCATGAGACCAGCATGCCAGCCCGCGGCCCGCCGCGCGTCGTCAGAAGAACCAACCGAGCATCGCGTCCCGCTCCGCGCGGAAGGCGTCGTCGAAGGTACGCAGCTGCGCGGCGTCTTTCGCCCGCAACCGGTTCGCCGCGGCGAACACTCGCGCGGGATACGCGCCGAGATACATGCTGCCGAGCACGTCGATGCCCAGCTCGATATCGGCCGCGCGATCGGTCGGCTCGCATTCGGCCTCTCCGTTCCGCACGCGCAGTGCGAACGTGCCGCCCGCGTTTCGGAAGGGATCGGTCACCTCTAGCGTCACGTCCAAGTCGCTCGCGTAAGCGCGTGCTGTCAGTGCCGCCGGGACGTCCATCAGTCGCAGCCACAGCCCGTCGTAGCGGGCGGTGGTGCGCACCAGGCGGGGATCGGTCAGCAGATAGGGCAGCGGGTCGTGGTCGGTGAGCACGGCATCCACCCGTCGCACCAGGTCGAGTCCGAGCAAGGCCCGCCACAGGGCCGCGTGTGCCTCGGCCGTGACCGTCCGCATCTCGGCGACTTCCACCGTCCGTGCCCTGCCGTCCGCGTGGTACCGATACAGCGCGTAGCCGTCGGCGTGCAGGAGTCCGAACAGGGTGGTCCCGCCCTCCCGGTAGCGTTGCGGATCATCGAACACGATGTCCCAGGCCGCCGCAGGACGTACCTGCGCGCCGGGCACCAGCCTGCGCCATCGGTCGTAGATCGCCTCCGCCGCCGCGCGCAGCTCGCTCGGCGGGCGCAGCGTCACACCGCCGGGATCGGGTGCCGAGGGGAGGAATTCGGCGAAGCGCCGCTCGATGCCCACCGCGTTCTCCTGTGTCGCGGGACCGTAACCGAATCGGCCGTAGATGCCGCCCTCGCTCGCGGTGAACATGGTCAGAGGCAAGCCGTCGGCCTCGACGCGCCGATGCTGTTCGGTGTACATGGCGCGGAGGATGCCGCGCCGTCGGTGCGTCGGTGCGACGCCGACGCTCGCGATGCCGCACACCCGCACGGTCCGCTCGCCGGGCACGGTCACCGTCATGGTGGTGGACTGCGTGTGCCCGACGACCTCTCCACCCTCGACCGCGACGATCGAGTTCTCCGGCGGGAACAGCAGCGGATTCGGGTCCACCTCGGCCGGGTCGTAGCGGGTGCCGAACGAGGTCTCCACCAGCGTCGTGATCGCGGCCGCGTCGTCCGCGGTGGCCGACCGAATGGTGATTCCCGGCAGGGTCATGCCTCGACCATCCCACGCCCGCGTACCTGCCCGCACCGCATTTTCGCCGTCCGCGACCGCGCGGCGAACACCGATTCGGACCCGGCCGCGGCCGCCCGGCAGGATGGAGCGGTGGCCGAAGTGATCGACATCGATGACCCCGCCGACCCACGGGTCGACGACTTCCGCGATCTCAAGTCGGCCGATCGCAGGCCCGATCTACCCGGGCGCAAAGGGCTGGTGATCGCCGAGGGCGTCGTGGTGGTCCAGCGCATGCTCGATTCGCGTTTCGCGCCGACCGCCCTGCTCGGAGTGGAGCGCAGGCGCGCCGAACTCGCCGACGACCTGGTGACCGTCGACGTGCCGTACTACCGCGCCACGGCCGAGGTGATGGCCGAGGTGGTCGGATTCCACCTCAACCGCGGCGTGCTTGCCGTCGCCCGCCGCCCCACCGGTCTCGGCCTGGACGAGGTGATCGAGAAGGCGCGCACGGTCGCGGTGCTCGAAGGCGTCAACGACCACGAGAATCTCGGCGCCATGTTCCGCAACGCCGCCGGGCTCGGCGCCGACGCGATCCTGTTCGGCGACCGCTGCGCCGACCCGCTGTACCGCCGCGCCGTCCGGGTGTCGATGGGACATGTGCTGCGCGTGCCGTTCGCATCCGTGCCGGATTGGCCGGATGGTCTGGATATACTGCGGCGCAAGGGATTCCAGATCATCGCCCTCACGCCCGACCCGGCGGCGGCGAATCTGGCCGCGGCGATAACGGGGGAGCGGGTGGCGTTGTTGCTCGGAGCCGAGGGACCGGGACTGACCGAGGAGGCCATGCGGGCCACCGACGTCCGCGCGCGCATCCCCATGACGCCGGGCACCGATTCACTGAATGTGGCTACCGCGGCCGCGATGGCGTTCTACGAGCGGGTGAGGACGGCGTGACCGGACCGTACCGGCCGTATCCGTCCTACCAGGACCCGACACCGTGGGGCGCGGGCCTCACCGTGGCGTTCCTGGTGGCGCTGCTGTCGGCGGTCGCGGTCTATGCCTTCGGGGCCGCGCTGGCCGAAGTGCATCCGTTACTCGCGGTGGCGGTGAATCTGGTCGCGGCCGGCGGCGCCGCGCCCACCGCATGGCGTTGGCGTTTCGCACCGGTGACACGGTGGGTGATCGGAGGCGGCGCGGCGGGCGTGCTGCTCGGGTGGGTCATATTGCTGCTGGGCGGACTATTCGGTTGACACGGCCGGTGCCGCGGGGCGACGCGGCTAACCGACGGGGTCGTGTCCGCGCAGCCAGCCGAACAGGCCGCGCTTGCGCGAGGTCGTGTGCGCCCCGCCGTCGGTTGAGCCGCGCAGCCCCGAGGTGGGCAGCTTGCCCTTCGGGTGCAGTGCGAACTTGCAGATAGGTATGTCCCCGGGGCCGAGCGCGCCGGATGCGGCGGCCCCGCGGTAGTGGAAACCCAGCCATTCGTTGTTGGCCGCGTCGGCGAAGTCGGGCGGATCGAACGGCAGCGACTGAGGGTCGGGCAGTTCGCCCGCGCGCCAGCGCACCGGATGCTCGCCGGCCCAGTAGGACCGTTCCCATACCAGCGGAAGTCCCTCGTCCTCCAGGATGTACACCCGGGTCGAGCTGAACGACCTGCGGAACTCGCCGCGCTCCCAGTGCGCGAACGCGCCCCAGCCGTGCTCGACGTCGAACGACACCAGGTAGGTGTGCTCCGAGGCCAGCGGACGTACCAGCAACTCCGGGATCTCGGTCGGGTGGATGCGCGCGGCCTGGGCCGAGCACAGCACCGTCACGCCCGGAAAGCAGCCGATGCAGACCTCGTCGATCGCCGGGCCCGCGCAACCAGCCAGCGTGCCTGCCAGGATCGGCTGCACGTCGCGGTCCTGGTGCAGTTGCTTGGCCAGTGCCAGTGCGGCTTGGGGGTCCGGGTTGTGGTTCGCGCGCAGTACCGCCAGGGGGTCCGGTGCGTCGACGTACCAGAGCGACCAAGCCTTGGACAGCATTCCGGCACCTCCCGATAGTCGCACGAATCGAACTCAGCGAACTTCGAGCAACGCACGAAGGCATAGGCCGCGGCATCGCTGCGGTCACCGTCGGCGCTCGTCGTCGACCACACCGAAATCTACTCGCACCGCACCGGCCTCGGTGCGGCTTCGCACCGCGAACGCCGGTTCGTGACCACTGATTTCGCGCGCTTACGCGTCCCGCGATGGGTACCTGGAACCGCGCTGACGTGACTGATCGGTACGACGAAGACCCGCGGTGGCGGGCGGCGCTCAGTGACCCGAGCTGCGTACCCCGAGCAGTACGTCCTCCCAGGACGGCATCGGAGCCTTGCCGCGCTTGCTGCGCGTCGGCTTCGCCGGAGCCTTGGCCGCGGGCTTCGCGGGCTCTTCGGGCGCGGCGGGCGTCGGCGCGGGGGTGTCCACCGTGGCGGCCGGTGGCGCGGCGGCACCGGCGGTAGGCGTCGCGTTGGCGGCGGCCGCGGGAGGCGCGGGAGGCGTAGCCGCGGCGGGCGCCGTGGCGTTGCCCGGCGGGATCGCGGCGGCGCTGCCACCGGCCGCGACGGCCCGCTGTTCGTAGTACTCGTCCAGCGTCGGCTGGCTCTGTCGGCTCGCGGTGCGCGCGGGCGGTGCGGCCGGGGCGGGACGCGGTTCGGCCACCGGCTCCGGCTGCGGCGGCGCGGGCTCGGGTTCCGGAGGCACGATCGTGGCCAGTCCGCGCAGCGCGCGTCCGAAATCCGGATCGATCAGATCGGAGGCCGGGTCGTCGAGCGGAGAAACCGAACCCCCGTGCGCGTCGGGCTGGTAGCGCCAGTGCGCGGCGATCTCGGATCGTCCGTTCTGCCACTGCAACTGGGCGACCCAGTAACCCTTCTCGTCCTTCCAGGCATCCCATTCGGCGCCCTCGATGTTGTGCCCGCGCGCGGTGAACGCGGCGGTGACCACATCGATGAGGATGTCGACGGCGGGACCGTCGGGACGGACCGGGTGGGCCTTCTGGGCGAGTTCGGCGGCGCGGGCTCGCTCCAACAGCACCGGATAGGCGAATCGCTCGACGCGACTGGCCGGCATTCCGGATTCTTCGGTGACCTGTTCCACTGAGGCCCCTGCTCGAATACGGGCCTGGATATCGCGGGGACGCATAGTTGCTTCCATTTCGATCTCGATCTGGCCGAATCGGGCAAGGTCTCCGCGCGCGGCGGCTCGCAGTTTGTCGTCGGCGGGCAGCCGGAACTTCTGACCGGACTCGGTGTCGATACACACGATGTGCGTGGAGTCGGGCGTCACCCCGATCACTCGAAGTTCACGCACCGTTACCTCCTTATCGCGTCGACTCGCGACACCGCCCACTTTCCGAAACAGTAGTGCACATCTGAGATTCATGGGGCAGGACACGCGGCACGGAAATCTCCTCGGAGACGTCCGTGCCCCGCTAATCTGCTCTGTTCGTTCCGCTATGGCTAATTCTGCGGCGTGTCGATCCCGGGCGTGTTGCGCACTCCGGACCGAAATAGGCGGCGCTCAGCCGAGATTCTGCACGACCCAGTCGATGGCGCGGGTCAGCTGGCTGACGTCGTCCGGATCGATCGCCGGGAACATGCCGATACGCAGCTGGTTGCGGCCCAGCTTGCGGTAGGGCTCGGTGTCCACGATGCCGTTGGCGCGCAGGATCTTCGCGACCGCGGCCGCGTCGACCGAGTCGGCGAAGTCGATGGTGCCGACCACCTGCGAGCGGTGCGCCGGGTCCGTGACGTACGGGGTGGCGTATTCGCTCGACTCCGCCCAGGAGTACAGGCGCGAGGAGGAGTCGAGCGTGCGCTTGACCGCCCAGTCCAGGCCGCCGTTGTTGTTGAGCCACTCGATCTGGTCGGCGAACAGCAGCAGGGTGCCCAACGCGGGGGTGTTGTAGGTCTGATCCTTGGTGCTGTTGTCGATCGCGATCGGCAGCGAAAGGAAATCGGGCGTCCAGCGGCCCGACGCCTTGATCTCCTCGACCCGCGCCAGCGCGGCGGGGCTCATCAGCGCGACCCACAGGCCACCGTCGGAGGCGAAGCACTTCTGCGGTGCGAAGTAGTAGACGTCGGCGTCGGTGATGGTCACCGGGAGGCCGCCCGCGCCGGAGGTGGCGTCGATGGCGATGAGCGCGTGGTCCGAGCCCGCGGGACGTCGCACCGGGATGGAGACGCCGGTGGAGGTCTCGTTGTGCGCCCAGCCGATCAGGTCCGCCGAAGGGTCCGACACCGGCTCCGGCGCGCTGCCCGGCTCCGCCGAGACCACGATCGGGTCACCGATGAACGGGTTGCCCTTGGTGACAGCGGCGAACTTCGAGCTGAACTCACCGTTGGTCAGGTGCAGCGAACGCTCCCGGACCAGGCCGAACGCCGCCGCGTCCCAGAAAGCGGTGGTGCCGCCGTTGCCGAGTACCACCTCGTAGCCGTCCGGCAGGCCGAACAGCTCGCGCAAGCCGGAGCGCACGCGCGCCACCACGTCCTTGACCGGCTTCTGCCGATGCGAGGTTCCGAACACCGAGGCGCCGACGTTCACCAGCGACTGCAGCTGCTCCGGGCGCACCTTGGAGGGGCCGCAGCCGAACCGTCCGTCGGCGGGCTTGAGGTCGTCGGGAATGGTCGGAAACGCAGAGGTCATGGCCAACAGGGTAGTCGGTGGTGTCGCTGTGGCGACGCCCACACTCCGGCTAACGTAAGCGCCCATGAGCATGCCGTCAGCTAACTCGGGGTGGCGCCTGCGCCGGCGGGCGCGGAATCTCCGCCTGCGCGGCGCGACGGTCTCGGACGCGATGCGGCGGGAGTTGTTGATCCGCGGGGAAGCGGGAACCGCGACGATCCTCGGCGTGCGTCCGCGCCGCACCGAACCGGGACACGTGTTCTGGGTCCGCGTGCAGCTGGCCGGCGAGTTCCCCTACGAGAGCCGGGTGCGGCAGCGAGTGCCGGACGCGGACCTGGAATGGATGCGGCCTGGTGACGTGGTGTGCTGCCGGGTGGACCCGCGCGACCGCGATCGCCTGGTCCTGTACGTGCCCGACCTCGAAGAAGCGGGCCGGGCGAGCATCGCGAAGATCCTCGCCGACGGCCGCCGCGCCGACGCCACCGTGCTCGCCGCCGCGCCGGTCGCGGCCGACTACTCCGGTCGTGACGACCCGGTGCTGCGGCTGGACCTCGAACTGCGCGCCTGGGACGAACCCAAGCCGTGGCGGGTACGGCTGGTCCAGCCGGTGCCGCTGCACGCCCTCCGGCTGGTCGACCTGGGCAGGCATCTGGAGGTCGCCTTCTTCGAAGTGGACCGCGGCGACACGGTCGCCGTCGACTGGGTCGCCTCGCTCGAGGAGTAAACCTCTGGCGAATACGGTCGAGCGGCTACAGGTGCACGAAGGTGAAACCCATGGCGCGAATCTTCGGCAGCGCCGCGATCATCCCCGCTCCGGTTCCGGAGCGCGGCCGATGCATATGGGCCAGTGAAATAGCGCCGGGCGCGGCCGCATTCATCGCCGATTGCACTTGAGTGGCCGACGCGGTCGCGCCGAAATCGGCGTTGATACTGAAACCGACCGGGGTTTCGCCCAATTCGTTGACGATGGACACCGCGACGTCGTCGTAATGCGCGGTGCCCGCGCGGAAGAAACGCGGCGGTTTGCCGGTGATCGTGGTGAGCAACTCGTGGTTGGCCCACACTTCGTCGGCCGCCTCCCGCGCCGAAGCGGTTCCCGCGATGCCATAGGCTTCGCGGCCGTTCACCGACAGCGGTTTGTGCGCCACACCATGATTGGCCAGTTCGAAGAGCGGATTCGCCGCCAACTGCGCGGTACGCGCGCGGTTGGCATCGATCCAGCGTTTGTTGAGGAACAACGTCGCCGGAATTCGCTCGCTGATCAGGAAGTTCACCAGCGACTCGTCGATGTCGTTGTTGCCGGTCCCGCCGCAGGCGTCGAAAGTGAGCGCCATCTGTTTGCCCGCGGCGGTGAAAGCACTTGTGATTCCCGCCATCTCGACGCCCCACCGCTTCGGCGAGATCCCGGCGTGCCTGGCGGCGACGGCGACCGGTGTGCCCGCGTCCAGGGACGCGGAGACCGGAGCGGCCCGCATCCCGGTGGTGGCGCCGGGCGCGACCGACGCGCGCGCCTGCGTGAGAGCCGTGTTCTGTGTGGTGCCGCACCCGGTGGCGGCGAATCCTGCGGCCAGAGCGGCGCCGACGCCGAGCATCCGCCGCCTCGATATTCCTTCGTCCAGCATCCCTCTAGTCCTCTAGCTTCCCCTCCCGGATGCTACGCGAGCCGGACGCAACGGCGGGACAACAGCTTCCGCCGTCACGTCCGGCTCGCGGTCGTGACGCTGTGGTCGCGCTACGTGTGCGCGATCGTGGCCCAGCCCTCGACGTCCTCGGGCCTGCGCGGGGAGGGGCCGGTGTAGATGGCCGCCGGGCGGACCAGCTTGCCCAGCTGCTTCTGCTCCAGGATGTGCGCGCACCAGCCCGCGGTGCGGCCGCAGGTGAACATGGCGGGCATCATGTGCGCGGGCACCTCGGCGAAGTCCAGGATCACCGCGGCCCAGAACTCCACGTTGGTCTCGATGGCGCGGTCCGGACGGCGTTCGCGCAGCTCCGCCAGGGCGGCCTGCTCCAGTGCGGCGGCGACTTCGTAGCGCGGCGCGGCCAGCCGCTTCGCGGTGGCGCGCAGCACGCGGGCGCGCGGGTCCTCGGCCCGGTAGACCCGGTGACCGAAGCCCATCAGCTTCTCCTTGCGGTCCAGGATGCCCTTGACCAGCGCGCGCGCGTCGCCGGTGCGCTCGACCTCTTCGATCATCGGCAGCACGCGCGCGGGCGCGCCGCCGTGCAGCGGGCCGGACATGGCGCCGATCGCGCCGGACAGCGCCGCCGCGACGTCGGCCCCGGTAGAAGCGATCACCCGGGCGGTGAAGGTGGAGGCGTTCATGCCGTGCTCGGCGGCGGAGACCCAGTAGGCGTCGATGGCCTCGGTGTGGCGCGGGTCCGGGTCACCCTTCCAGCGGGTCATGAAGCGCTCGGTGACCGTGGTGCACTCGTCGATCTTCTTCTGCGGGACCGCGGGCTGGTAGATGCCGCGCGCCGACTGCGCGACGTAGGACAGGGCCATCACCGAGGCGCGGGCCAGGTTCTCGCGAGCGGTCTCGTCATCGATGTCAAGCAGCGGCTGGTAGCCCCAGATCGGCGCGAGCATGGCCAGCCCGGCCTGCACGTCCACGCGCACGTCACCGGTGTGCACCGGGAGCGGGAACGGCTCGGCGGGCGGTAGACCGCGCCCGAACGATCCGTCGACAAGTAGCGCCCACACGTCACCGAAGGTCACCCGGCTCCCGACCAGGTTCTCGATGTCGACTCCGCGGTAGCGCAGCGCGCCGCCGTCCTTGTCCGGTTCGGCGATGTCGGTGGTGAAAGCCACCACGCCCTCGAGGCCACTGACGAAATCGCTGGGAACGGTGGCCTGCCCACCGGAAACCGCGGGGCTGGTAGTCATGTCGCGACTCTCCTTGCACTTGGGTCGCATGTTCTCGCCGATGGGAAGTTGTCGGATTTGACGAGCACATGCCGATCATCAAAACCTTAGCTCCCCGCTACCGAAGAGTAACGTCTGCCCCATGCGTGACCTGGACAATTCATCGGATCTCGCGGCCATGCGGGTCGACTACGGCGGCCTACCGCACGGCGGCAACGACGACGTCGACTTGGACGAGACCTGGCTCGCCGGCGGCTGGGAGCCGCTGCTGCGACATTGGATCGAACAGGCCACCGCGGTCGGCATCGCCGAACCCAACGCGATGGTGCTGGCCACGGTGTCGCTGGCCGACGGCACGCCGCGGCCGGTCGCGCGGACGGTGCTGTGCAAAGGGCTCTCTCCGGAGGGTGTGATCTTCTACACGAACTACGACTCGGCCAAGGGCGCTCAGTTGACCGCCCTCCCGTATGCCGCGGTCACCTTCGTCTGGCCCGCGCTGGGCAGGCAGGTGCACTTGCGCGGCGCGGTCGAGCGGGTTTCCGCCGAGACGACGGTGGCCTACTGGCGTTCCAGGCCGCGGGACTCGCAGCTGGGCGCCTGGGCCTCGCGCCAGTCCCAGCCGATCGGCTCCCGGGCCGAACTGGATCGCACGCTGGCCGAGACGACCGCGCGATTCGCCGATACCGACGAGATCCCGGTGCCGCCGCACTGGGGCGGTTTCCTGGTCCGTCCCGACGAGGTCGAGTTCTGGCAGGGACGGCGCGGCCGGTTGCACAACCGCATCCGGGTGCGGATCCAGGACGCGGGGACCACGGTCGAGCGCTTGCAGCCCTGACGTATTCCCAGCGCGGGCGTGAGAATTCTCGCGTCGATCCGGAGGGGAGGACTGATTACGCTGCGGCGGTGAAACTGCTCGCCGACACCACTCCGCTGCGCAATCCGGACTTCCGACGCCTCTGGAGCTCGGGCATCGTCACCATGATCGGCGCGCAGTTGTCCGTGGTCGCGGTTCCGCAGCAGATCTTCCAGATCACCGGCAGTTCCGGTTACGTCGGCTTGGCCGGTCTGTTCGGCTTGGTGCCACTGATCGTGTTCGGCCTGTGGGGCGGCGCGCTCGCCGACGTGCTGGATCGGCGCAGGCTCCTGCTGATCACCAACTCGGGCACCGGCCTCACCGCCCTGGCCTTCTGGTTGCAAGCGGTGGCAGGGGCGGACAACGTGTGGCTCGTGCTCGGCCTGTTCGCCGTGCAGCAGGCGTTCTTCGCGGTGAACCAGCCCACCCGCAGCGCCACCATCCCCCGCCTGTTGCCGGAAGGCCAACTTGCCGCCGCGAATTCGCTGAACATGACGGTGATGCAATTCGGCGCCATCGCGGGTCCGGTGCTGGCGGGGGTGCTCATTCCCGTCGTCGGGCTCGCCACGCTCTACCTGATCGATGCGGTCGCGCTGCTGGCCACGTTGTGGGCGGTCTGGCGGCTGCCCGAGTTGCCGCCGACCGGAACGGTGCGCCGCGCCGGATTCCGCACCGTGCTGGACGGTTTCGGTTACCTCGCCACGCAACGGGTGCTGCTGGCGTCGTTCGCGGTGGACGTGATCGCCATGGTGTTCGGCATGCCGCGCGCGCTGTTCCCGCAGATCGCGCACGAGACCTTCGGCGACCCGGCGACCGGTGGCGTCGCGCTCGGCCTGCTGTTCGCCTCGATGTCGGCGGGCGCGGTGCTCGGCGGCGTGTTCTCCGGGTGGATTCCGCGCATCCGCAGGCAGGGCTTCGCGGTGCTGGTCTGCATCGCGCTGTGGGGGCTGGCCATGGTCGGCTTCGGCCTCGCCGTCGGGCTCACCGGACACGGTCTCGGTCTCGGCGCCGGGCTGTGGATTGCGTTGGTGTGCTCGGCCTTCGGCGGCGCGGTGGACATGGTCTCGGCCGCGCTGCGGGTCACGATGCTGCAGACGGTGGCCACCGACGAGCTGCGCGGGCGGCTGCAAGGGGTGTTCACCGTGGTGGTCGCGGGCGGCCCGCGCATCGGTGATGTTGCCCACGGTTTCGCGGCAGCGAGCCTGGGTACCGCTGTAGCCGCGGCGGGCGGCGGTGCGCTCGTGGTGGTGGGTGTACTGATCGCGGCGGTCGCGTTTCCGGCCTTCACGCGTTACCGTGTCGGTCGCGCTCCTGCCGAAATCGCCGTGTGACGTGCAGTGCTAACGCTCGGCGACCGCGTTTCGCGGTAGCCACCGGACCTCACCGCGCCGGGACGTGTTTGTGAGCCGCCGCAGGACTACCCTCCGGTATTGTCCGCGTCGGCCAACGGCTAGCGTTGAGGCAAGCGCATCGTGCGCCACCGCGCCGGTGCCTGTGGTTCTAGCCTGAGAGGGATCCTTCCGTGCCCGCTGAGAACATCATCAACGTCGACGACGACGCCAAGCCGGTCCTTTCCTACCCCGGCGGCGAGTTCCCGATGACGGTCACCAGGGCCGCCGAGGGCAACGACGGGATCGAGCTGGGAAAGCTGCTGGCCAGCACCGGGTATGTGACGTACGACCCGGGCTTCATGAACACCGCCCCGACCAAGTCGGCGATCACCTATATCGACGGTGAGGCGGGCATCCTGCGCTACCGCGGCTACCCGATCGACCAGCTCGCGGCGGCCTCGACCTTCATCGAGGTCAGCTACCTGCTGATCTACGGCGAGCTGCCCACGCAGGCCCAGCTCGAGGACTTCACCGACCGCATCCGCAGGCACACCCTGCTGCACGAGGACCTGAAGCGGTTCTTCGACGGCTTCCCGCGCAACGCGCACCCCATGCCGGTGCTGTCCTCGGCGGTGAACGCCCTGTCGGCCTACTACCAGGACTCACTGGACCCGCGCGACCCCGAACAGGTCGAGCTGTCCACCATCCGGCTGCTGGCCAAGCTGCCCACCATCGCGGCCTACTCGTACAAGAAGTCGGTCGGCCAGCCCTTCCTCTACCCGGACAACTCGCTGAGCCTGGTGGAGAACTTCCTGCGGATGACCTTCGGCTTCCCGGCCGAGCCCTACGAGGTGGACCCCGAGGTCGCCGCGGCGCTGGACATGCTGCTCATCCTGCACGCCGACCACGAGCAGAACTGCTCCACTTCGACCGTGCGCCTGGTCGGCTCGTCCGACGCCAACCTGTTCACCTCGGTGTCCGGCGGCATCAACGCGCTGTGGGGCCCGCTGCACGGCGGCGCGAACCAGGCCGTGCTGGAGATGCTCGACGGCATCAAGGCCAGCGGCAGCGACGTCAAGGAGTTCATCCGCAAGGTCAAGAACAAGGAAGACGGGGTGAAGCTCATGGGCTTCGGTCACCGCGTCTACCGCAACTACGACCCGCGCGCCTCGATCGCCAAGAAGCACGCCGACGCCATCCTGAGCAAGCTCGGCGGCCACGACGAGCTGTTCGACATCGCCCAGGCCCTGGAAGAGGCCGCGCTCACCGACGACTACTTCATCGAGCGCCGCCTGTACCCGAACGTCGACTTCTACACCGGCGTCATCTACAAGGCGATGGGCTTCCCGACCCGCATGTTCACCGTGCTGTTCGCGATGGGCCGGCTCCCCGGCTGGATCGCGCACTGGCGCGAAATGCACAGCGAGCCGCTGAAGATCGGCCGTCCCCGGCAGATCTACACCGGCTACGGCGCTCGCGATTACCGCGAGATCAACAATCGCTGACGAAATCCATCCACCATCTATCGAAGGGGATAGCCGAATGACCAAACCGGAGATCGAGTTCCAGGCAGGGCCCGCGCCCACCGAGCTGGTGATCAAGGACATCATCGAGGGCGAGGGCAAAGAAGCCGTGCCCGGCGGCACCGTGGAAGTGCACTACGTGGGCGTCGAATTCGAATCCGGCGAAGAGTTCGACTCGTCGTGGAACCGCGGCGAGTCCATCACCTTCCCGCTGCGCGGCCTGATCCAGGGCTGGCAGGACGGCATTCCCGGGATGAAGGTCGGCGGTCGTCGTCAGCTGACCATCCCGCCGGAGCTGGCCTACGGCGGGGCTGGCGGCGGTCACCCCCTGTCCGGCAAGACGCTGGTCTTCGTGATCGACCTGCTGAACGCCAACTAGTCTGGCGGCGCCGCGTGTTCGCGGCCCTCTTATGGCTCGCGTATGGCCCGTCTTCTTAGAAGAAGACGGGCCATCGTCGTATCTACTTCCTGACGATCTCGACCGGGTCGGTCAGGGCCGCTGCCAGCGCTGCTTGCTGGGTGCTGCTGCGTTGCGGCAGCGCGGCCACCGCCTTGTCGGTTTGCGTGCTCAGGTTGCGCACGATGTTCTGTAGCTGGCTCACACCGCCGGTGAGCTGGCCGATGGCGCCGACCAGTTGAGCGCCGCCCTGTTCGGCGAGCTGCGGGAGGCCCTCGGCGAGTTTCGCGCCTTCGGACAGTTGCGCGCTCGCGCTGGTCAGGCGGTCGACGACGGTGCGGAGCAGGGTGCCGAGATCGGTGTCGGGGTCGACCGCGCCGCCGACGAGCGAGCCGAGGCCGGTCAGCTGGGATCCCGCCTGCGCGGACACGCCGCGCAGCGCTTCCAGCTTCCCGATGATGTCGGCGAGTGCCGGGTCGCTCGCGAACGGCAGCGCGCGCAGCAGCGGCAGGATCTGGTCGAGTCCGCCGCTCACCGTGTTCGCCGTTCGTTCCACCTGCGCGATCGTGATTCCGGTCGAATCGAGGGCCGCGGCGAGCCGGCCCGCTTGCGCGGCGGCGCCGTCGACGGTGGAGTTCAGCAACGCGATGGCCGAAGTGAGTTGCGCCGATCCGGATTTCGCGAACTCCAGGAAGCCGAGCAACTGATCTGCGCCGGAGCTGAACTGGTCGGCTCCCGCGGCGGCCGCCTCGACGCCCGCGTTGAGCAACTGGGCGCTGAACTGCACCTGCGACATCTGCGACCTGGCCTGTGCGACGGCGGTGAGCGCGGCGTCGACGCCTGCCGCGCCGATCCGGTGCGTCACCGCGGTCATCGCGCCGTGCACCAAGTCGGCGTCGGCGTGTTCGTTCGTGTCCACGGTGACCTTGGCCCGCTTCGGTTCGGGCCCGGCCAAAGTGCCCATAGACGCCGTGAGGTCGGCGGGCAGCGTGATCACCGCGGCGTAGTCGTCGGTGTTCGCCTCACCCGGCGCCGCGGCGGTCCATTCGTAGCCGCCCGCGTCCTGCAACGCCTTGACCACGCGCGCCCCTGTCGGCCCGGCATCGGCATTGACCAGCGCGATCCCCGTCGGCCCCCGATCCGTCCCGGTCCATGCGGTGAGCCCGGCGCCGAGCGCTCCAGCTGCGACGAGGGCGACGACGAGAAGGCCCCAGCGGGCGCGTTTTCCGATCACGCCGCAGACCCTAAACGCGAGTTATGGCGCCCCCCTTGGCGTTTCTCTGAGAGTTGTCTAAGTTGCCGACCGCTCTGGTAAGTCCAGGACCAAGCGGATGCCGCCGAGCGTACCCGCGTCGAAATAGGCCCGGCCGCCGTGGAGTTGGGCCTGCTGAGCGACCAGAGCGAGGCCGAGTCCGGACCCACCCTTGCTCGCCTGGCTGCCGCGGAAGAAGCGGTCGAAGACGGCCTCGCGCTCCTGCGGCGGGATGCCGCGCCCGTTGTCATCGATCGAGATCACGATGTGGCCGTCGGGCGCACGGTGCGCCGAGACCAGGGCCTCGGTCGCTCCGCCGTGTTTGACCGAGTTGGCCAGCGCGTTGTCCACCGCCAACCGCAGCCCGGCGGGCAGGCCGCGGGTGACCAGCTCGGCGTCGGAATCGATGCGCACGACCAGGCCGGGGAAGTGCCGCATGGCATCGTGCGCGGCTTGGTCGCACAGGTCGCCGACGTCGGTAGCGACGTGGTCGCGCTCATTGGTCAGGTCGCCGGTGGCCAGCCGCTCCAGCGCCGCGAGCGTGCTCTCCACCCGGCCCTGGCTGCGTTGCAGGTCGCCCAGGATCTCCGACCGCTGCGACTCGTCCAGGTCGAGTGTGCGCAGTACCTCGAGATCGGTGCGCATCGCGGTCAGCGGGGTGCGCAGTTCGTGGGCGGACACGGCGGCGAAGTCGCGGGCGGTCTCCAGTGCGGCGGCGGTCTGCGCCTGCGCCTGGTCCACCCGCTGCAACATGGTGTTCACCGCGTCGGCCAATTGCTCCGCCTCGTGCACGCCCGCACCCTCCACCGGCGCCTGCGGATTGCTCGGATCGGGAAACGCGCTGCGTGCGCCCACCTGCCGGGTGAGCCGGACGATCGGGCGCACCGCAGCGCCCGCGAGCAACCAGCCGAGCCCGGCGGCGGCGGCGATGGCCAGCAGCGCGCCGCCGAGCACCCATCGTTGCTGCTCGGCGGTGGCCTCGGCCGCGTCCGCGGCGGGTATGCCGATTGCGACCACGCGGCCCGCGGGCTGCTTCTCGGTGGTGGTCAGGATCCGGTAGGGGGTGCCGCCCACCGGCACGGTGCGGGAGCCGGTGGGCAACTCGGGTAGTTCCGTGGGCGTGCTCGCGACCACCTCGCCGTTGTCCCGGACGGTCACCGCCATGTTGTTGTTCAAGCCGGTCAGGCTGATGAACCGGACGGCGATCTGCGGCTCGATCAGCACGATTCGCGCCGCGACGTCGAGTTGCTGGTCGGATTGCCGCACGTTGTTGCGCTCGATGGCGCGGATGCTGATCAGGCTGATCAGCGTCACGATGATGATCGCGCCCGCGGCTGCCGCGCCCGCCACGCGGGTGCGCAGCGAAAACGATCGGCGCCGACGGGTTTTCGGCGGTGCGGCGGCGGGCACCGTCATTTCGGCGCTCGCAGCACGAACCCGACGCCGCGGATCGTGTGCAGCAACCGGGGAGTGCCGTCCACCTCGAGTTTGCGGCGCAGATAGCCGACGAACACGTCCACCACATTGGTGTCGGCGGCGAAGTCGTAGCCCCACACCAGTTCCAGCAGACGTTCCCGGCTCAGCACCACTCCGACGTTCCTGGCCAGCGTCGACAGCAGTTCGAATTCCCGCTTGGTGAGTTCGATCTCGCGGCCGTGCAGCAGCGCGCGGTAGCCGGCGACGTCCACCTCGAGCGGGCCGATGGCGACCGCTCCCGGGGTCGCGGGGGCTGGTACGTCCGACCGCCTGCGCAGCAGCGCCCTGATCCGGACCACCAGTTCCTTCAGCACGAATGGTTTGACCAGGTAGTCGTCGGCGCCGGACTCCAGCCCAGCGATGCGGTCGTCCACCGACGCGCGGGCGCTGAGCACACAGATCGGCACCTCGTTGCCCATCGCGCGCAAGGCGGTCACCACGCCCGCGCCGTCGAGCACCGGCATGTTCATGTCCAGCACGATGGCGTCGGGCGCGTTCTCGTTCACACTGCGCAACGCCTGTGCGCCGTCCCTGGCCACCAGGACTTGGAAGCCGGACAAACGCAGCCCGCGCTCGACCGAGGCGAGCACGTCCTCGTCGTCGTCGACGACGAGAACCGTCGGGTTCGAGGTCGAGGTCACGTCGTCCATTCTGCTCCCCGCCTCCGTGAATCTTCGGTCGTGCGAGTCGGCGCGCGGACTCGCGTTCGGAACCAGGGGATGACCCGCCGGAATACGGAAATGCCCGGCGAGTCACCCATGTTTCCGCGGGATCAGTAGTTGTGGCAGGTCTCCGCCACGACGCGGATGGTGTCGCGCAACTGCGCGGTCCGCGGGTCGTTCTCCGCCTGGCGCGCCGCGTCCGGGTTCTCGTCGATGGCCCGCCGCAATTCGGCCCTGCGCTGCTCGACCGGCTGGTCGAACTTGCGTTGCAACTCGGCCTTCTGGTTCGGGTTCGCGTCGAGCATCGCGGCCAGCTGCGGCGCCTTGTCGTGCAGGGCCGCGTCGACCTGGGCGAACGAGCAGTCCGAGGTCAGCAGGGGCTCGGCGTATTCCATCGGGCCCGCGGCGGCGATAGCGGGGCTCAGTAGCAACGTGACCGTGGCGATTCCACCTGCTGCCGCGGCGGCGACGGCAGGGCGGCCTACGGAACGTTTCATGTCTCTGCCTCCAGATCATCGAGGGGTTTCGGGCGGTCTCGAGGCTATTTCGAACTGCTGGCACCGACATGAACATCCTCTGAGGAAACTCTGAGGACGTTAACGGCGGTGCGGAAACTCAGGACGGCGCAACCGGATCCACGTCCGGCGCCACTACGTCGTCGGTGTTCTCCGTGCTGTGCGCCGGGTCCCGCCATTCGGGACGCGCCGCGCGGATCTGCTGCTCCAGCGCCACCAGCACCGCCGGATCCTCGATGGTGGAAGGCACCTCGAAAGTCTCGCCGGAGGTGATCTGCCGGATGGTCTTGCGCAAGATCTTGCCGGACCTGGTCTTGGGCAGCGCGGTCACGACGATGGCGTCGTGCAGCGTGGCGATCGCGCCGACGTGGGTGCGCACTCGCTCGATCAGTTCGTCGCGCAGCCGGTCGGGATCGATGTCGACGCCGGACTTGAGCACCACGTACGCCAGCGGCCGGTGCCCCTTGAGTTCGTCGGGCAGCCCGATGACGGCGCATTCTGCGACGGCCTCGTGCCCCGCGATGGCCGCCTCGATACTGCCCGCCGAAAGCCGGTGCCCGGCCATGTTGATCACGTCGTCGCTGCGGCCGAGGACGTACAGGTAGCCGTCCTCGTCGAAGTAGCCGGAGTCGCCGGTGAGGTAGTGGCCGGGATACGCGGAGAGATAGGAGCGCTCGTACCGGGCCTCGTCCCGCCAGAGGCCGGTCAGCGTGCCGGGCGGCAGCGGCAGACCGATGACGATGTTGCCTTCGGTGTTCGGCGCCACCGCGTTGCCGGAGGAATCGAGCACGCGTAGTCGATAGCCGGGCACCGGTACCGAGGCCGAGCCCGGTTTGATCGGCAGCTGCTGCAGGCCGAGCGGGTTCGCGCAGACCGGCCAGCCGGTCTCGGTCTGCCACCAGTGATCCACGACGGGGCAGTCCGAGCGGCCCGCGAGCAGGGTTTCGTCGGCCCAGGCGTAGGTGGCCGGGTCCAGGCGTTCGCCCGCGCAGAACAGCGCGCGCAGGGAGGACAGGTCGTGGCGGCGGGCCAGCTCGGCCTCGGGGTCGGCCTTGCGGATGGCGCGTAGCGCGGTCGGGGCGGTGAACAGCACGTCGACCTTGTGCTTGTCCACCACCCGCCAGTACGCGCCCGCGTCCGGGGTGCCGACCGGCTTGCCTTCGTACAGCAGCGTGGTGGCTCCGACCAACAGCGGCGCGTAGACGATGTAGGAGTGCCCGACCACCCAGCCCACGTCGGAGGCGGCCCACATCACCTGGCCCGCGTCGACGTCGTAGATGTTGCGCATCGACCAGGCCAGGGCGACCGCGTGCCCGCCGTTGTCGCGGACCACCCCCTTCGGCTTCCCGGTGGTGCCGGAGGTGTAGAGGATGTAGAGCGGATCGGTCGCGGCGACCGACACCGGGTCGGCCCGCGGCGCGTCGCGGACGGCGTCGTCCCAGTCGAGCCACTGCGCGGCCACGGTCTCCGCCGAACTCGGCAGGTACTCGGTGGCGGGCTGCGGCGCGGGAAAGTGGATTGTGTCGAACTGCGGCCGCTGCTTGACGATCACCGTGCGCGGCGCGGTCGTCTCGGCGAGATCCAGCGCGTGCAGCACGATGGGCGGGTATTCGATCTGCTTGCCCGGTTCCAGGCCACCGGACGCTGTGATGATCAACACCGGCTCGGCGTCATCGATGCGCGCGGCCAGCTCCGGGGCCGCGAAGCCGCCGAACACCACCGAGTGCACCGCGCCGATGCGGGCGCAGGCCAGCATCGCGATCACCGCTTCGGGGATCATCGGCAGGTAGATCACCACGCGATCGCCCGCGGCGACGCCCAGCCGCGCCATCGCCCCAGCGAACCGCGACACCTCGTCGAGCAGCTCGGCGTAGGTGTAGACAACGGTGGCGTCGGTCATAGCCGAGTCGTATATCAGTGCGGGCTGGTCGGCGCGGCTCGGCGAGTCGGGGGTGGTGGGGTGGACGTGGCGGTCGAGCGCGTTGAAGGAGGTGTTGAGCCGGGCGCCGGAGAACCACCTGGCTACCGGGCGGGCGCCGCTGTCGACGATCTGCGTCGGCGGCACGTCCCAGTCGATCGCTTCGGCCGCGCCGGCCCAGAACTCGGCTGGATCCACCAAGCTGGTCTGGTAGGCCGGTCGGTACTCGTGCCGCACGTTCAACCCCGTGACTCCCTAGCCTCGCCTCGATGCCCGCCTCGATAGATCTGGTTGATTGTGGCAGACTTCACGCGACGCCCGGGTGGGTGCCGCTACCTTTGGTTTTGCCTGGAACCGGCAGGTCAATGATCGCGACATCACGCCCCGTCACCCAAGAAGTTATTGATCCGTTAGAATCTGATGTCACTTATTTGGGCCGTCGTAGACGCAATTTCTCGGCCAGCCGCAGCTCTCGGCCAGCTCCACCTGTCGAGCCAAGCACGCGATTGTGGAGGTTCGGTTGATGGCGCGTGGTAGAGGCCAGTTTGGAAAGTGAGTGGGAGATGCGTGACGCCGCTAGCTCCGGCAGTAGCCGCTGGGCGCTGGGCAACTGGGACCTGCGCTGGAAGGTGACGGCGGTCCTCGCCGTGCCTCTCGCGGTCGCGGTCGGCCTCGGCGTATCCAGGATCTCGTCGGAGTTCGCGGACTCGAACCGGCTCGCCGACATCTCGGACAACGTCGCCGCCATCCCCTCGGTCACCGCGCTCAGCGCGCAGACCGCCACCACAGCGGGCTCGCAGATGATCTCGCTGGGGTCCAACCAGTCCGTGGTGACCGACCAGAACCTGGCGGACCTGGACAAGGCGATCGCCAACGCCGAGAAGGCGGTCGGCAAACTCGACGGCGTACCGGGCGCGCGCGCGGCCATCGACAGCATGCTCACCCAGGCCAAGGGGGTGCGCGCCCAGGGCAAGTCGGTCTCCACCGGACCGCCGTCGGACACCCTCGCGCTGATCGACCGGGTCCGCAGCGACAGCGTCCGGATCGTCGAGACGACGGTCGGCCAGGTCAGCGACACCGCGGTGGACGCGGCCAAACTGCGGCTGGTCGACTCGCTCAACACCCGTGCAACCCTGGTCAGTGAGCTCGCCGCCTTCCCCGAGGTGCTGCGCGCCCAGCAGTCCGGCGTCCAGAACTTCCTCATCGCCTCCAACACCGAGCGCGCGCTGCTCAACGTGCTCGCGCACCGCTTCGCCGACGGCGACACCTCGATCGCCGACCTGCGCGCGGGCATCGACACCAGGATCGCGCTGCTGACCAGCCCGCAGTCGCAGGCGGGCCAGCTTCCGGTCGGTGACCTGAAGAAGTCGCTGACCGACAGCCTCGCGGTGTACGAGCACGTCGTCGGCAAGGCGACCAAGGACATCGACTCCGCTATGGACTCGCTGGTGACCACCGCCCAGCGGGACGCGTGGACCTATACCGCGGTCGTCATCGCGACCATCCTCGCCGCGCTGCTGCTCGCGGTCTTCGTGGCCCGCTCGATGATCGTCCCGCTGCACCGGCTGCGGTTGGCCGCGCTGCGCGTGGCCGAGAGCGACCTGCCGCACGAGGTCGCCCAGCTCCGCACCGGCGCCTCGCCGGAAGAGGTGCCGCTGGAGCCGATGCCGGTGCGTAGCACCGAGGAGATCGGTCAGCTCGCCCGCGCGGTCGACGACATCCACGGCCAGGCGCTGCGCCTGGCGAGTGACCAGGCGAAGATGCGTTCGCAGGTCAACGACATGTTCGAGACCTTGGCGCGGCGGTCGAAGTCGCTCGTCGACCATCAGCTCACGCTCATCGAGGCGATGGAGTACGACGAGAAGGACCCGCGCCTGCTGGAGAACTTGTTCCGGCTGGACCATCTCGCCGCCCGTATGCGCCGTAACGGTGACAACCTGCTGATTCTCGCGGGCACCAGGCAGCGCCGCGCCAAGTCCGCCCCGGTCGAGATCGCCGACGTGCTGCGCGCCGCGATCTCCGAGGTGGAGGACTACGAGCGCGTGAAGCTCGGCGCCACGCCGCGCGGTTCGCTGAAGGAACCCGCCGCCTCCGACCTCGCGCATCTGTTCGCCGAGCTGCTCGACAACGCGCTGCGCGCCTCGCCGCCGGAGACCGACGTCAAGTTCACGTTCGCGCAGGCGCACGATCAGGGACTGCTCATCGAGGTGGCCGACCGCGGCATCGGTATGCCGCCCGCCGAGATGGCCGATATCAACCGCCGTCTGGAGCAGACCGCCGAGCCGGGGCCGGACACGGCCCGGCACATGGGTCTGTTCGTGGTCGGCAGGCTCGCCGAGCGGCACGGTCTCACCGTGCGGCTGCGGCCGACCTTCGACACCGCGCGCGATCCGGGCGTGACGGTGACCGTGCACGTGCCCGTCGGACTCATCGTCGCGGGCAAACCGAGCGCGGGGCAGCCCGTCACCCCGCAGCCTTCGCCGCAGGCCGCCGCTCCACAGCGTCCGTCGGCGCCGTCGTCCATGCAGATGCGGGCCGTCCAGCGGACTCCTGGGGGCAATGTCATGGTCACCGTCGATCCCGGGGTGAGCGGCCCGATTCCGGCCGTGAGCGCCAAGCCCACCGCTTCGTCCAGCGGACCGATCCCCACGGGACCGGGTGGACTGCCGCAGCGGCAGCCGGGTTCGGCGATGACGTCGTCCGGTATGCACTCGGAGAACCAGCAGTCGGCTACGAGTCTGCGGCCCACGCCGGGGCAGCCCGCGCCGAGTGGTCCGCAGCGTGGCAAGCTCGCCGCGGCCAGCCTGCCCAAGCGCAACCTCAGCCCCGGCGGTCCGCCGCCGCGCCAGCCCGGTGGGTCCGCCGAGTCGTCCGGCACGGGCCTGCCGTCGCGTGAGCCGAACTCGGGCGAGCTACCGGTGCGTCAGCCGGGCGCCAACGGCGTGCCGCAGCCGAGCACCGGTCTGCCGCAGCGCCAGCCGGGCACCAACGGCGTGCCGCCGCGAGACGCTTCGAAGGGCATGCCGCAGCGGGAATCCGGTTTGGGCGGTCTACCCCAGCGTGAGTCCGCCTCCGGCGGTCTGCCGCAGCGGGAATCGGCCGCGGGTGGTTTGTCGCAGCGCGACTCCGGTTTGGGTGGCTTGCCGCAGCGCGACTCCGGTTTGGGTGGCTTGCCGCAGCGTGAGTCCGCATCTGGCGGCCTGCCGCAGCGTGAGTCGGCGGCGGGTGGTCTGCCGACGCGTGAGCCGGGTGTGACGCGTCTGCCGTCGCGTGAACCGGGCGCCACCGGCCTACCGCAGCGGCAGCCGGGTTCGAACGGTGTGCCGCAGCGTGAGTCGGCGGCGGGAGGTCTGCCGACGCGTGAGCCGGGTGTCACGGGTCTGCCGTCGCGTGAGCCGGGTGTCACGGGTCTGCCGTCGCGTGAACCGGGCGCCACCGGCCTGCCGTCGCGTGAACCGTCCATCGGCCTGCCGTCGCGTGAGCCAGGTGCTACCGGCCTGCCGTCGCGTGAACCGTCCATCGGCCTGCCGCAGCGTGAGCCAGGTGCTACCGGTCTGCCGCAGCGTGAATCGGGCGCGACGGGTCTGCCGTCGCGTGAGCCGGGCGCTACCGGCCTGCCGCAGCGTGAATCGGGTGCTACCGGCCTGCCATCGCGGCAGCCCACGCCCAGCCTGCCGCAGCGCGATGCGGCGCCCACCGGTCTGCCGCAGCGTGAACCCGGCAACGGTCTGCCGCAGCGGGATGCCGGTGCTCACCGTCTGCCGCAGCGTGAGTCCGCCAACGGCTTGACGCAGCGGGAGCCGGGCTCCGGCGCGCTGCCTGCCGTCGGCAACGGTCTGCCGCAACGAGATGCGACGGCGAGCGGTCTGCCGCAGCGTCCGCCAGCGCCGTCGAGCCTTCCGCAGCGCGAGAGCGGGCTGACCGGTCTGCCGCAGCGGCAGCCGGGCGCTCAGGCGCCGCAGCGCCAGCCCGTGCCGCCGGGTATCGCGCTCCCGCAGCGCGATCGCGGTGGCCAGCACGCCGCGAGCCCAGAGCAGCCTGCCGCCTCGCCGGGGCGCGATCCCGGCAAGCACAGCTTCCGGTCCAACCCGGCCAAGACGGCGTCGTTCTTCCAGACCAGGTTGCAGCCCGCGGACGAGTCGGGAGCGTCGATGGGCGGAACGCCGATCTTCGCCGAGATGATGTCGGCGTGGCTGTCGGATCCCAACACGGATAGGTCCCAGGTGGCTGCCTCCTTCGAATCGCCGGGTGACGAGGGTTGGCAAGCGGCTCGCCGGGCCAGCGAGGCGCAGCCGGAGACGAAAACGGCGGCGGGGTTGCCGCAACGCAATCCGGGCGGAAGGCTTGTCCCCGGCGGCGTCAGCGGTGCGGCGGATCGGGCGCCGCGCCGCGACCCAGAAACGATCAGGTCCAGCTTGAGTCGTCACCAGCAGGGCGTCCGGGATGGCCGCGCAATGAGAGCAATGAACCTAACCGGAGATAAAGGAGACCGATGAACCCCGATCTAGGTGGTACGAATCGTCAGCTGGATTGGCTGGTTTCGAACTTTGCCAACGAGGTTCCTGGCGTAGCCCATGCTGTCCTGGTCTCGGCTGACGGCCTACTCATGGCCGCGAGTGCCCAACTGCCCGTCGACCGCGCCGAACAGCTCTCGGCCGTCACGGCCGGTCTGGCCAGCCTGTCAGTCGGCGTCTCGAACCTGTTCGAGGGCGGCACCGTGCTGCAGTCCGTCGTCGAGATGGAGCACGGTTACCTGCTACTCATGGCTGTCGGCGACGGTTCCTATCTCGCTGTGCTGACCAACACTTCGTGTGACATCGGTCAGGTCGGCTACGAGATGGCTCTGTTGGTCGAGCGGGTTGGCCAGACTGTTCAGGCCACACCACGCGTCACGATGGGTTCCTGATGGTGGGATGGACATAGAAGATCACCGCGTGGGAAGCGTCGAGCCCAGCCTCGTACGGCCGTACTCGCTGACCGCAGGCCGCACCAGGCCCGCGGTCGAGTTGGCGTTGGAGGCTCTCGTCGCATCGCATCCGGTCGCCCTGGAGCGGCAGTTCGAACTGACCAACATCGAGACGTCAATCGTGGAGTTGTGCAGAGAATCGCCGTCCGTTGCCGAGGTAGCAGCCCGATTGGGTATCCCTATCGGGGTGGCCCGTGTGCTCGTGGCCGATTTGATCGAGGCCGGGCACGTGCGCGTTTCGGCGACTTTGAAAGACGATTCCAGCGACGATGAGCGTCGCGAGCTGATCGAAAGGGTTCTCAGTGGACTCCGGCGTATTTGATTCGACGGCGCAGGTCGACACTCGTACCAGTAAGCCAACATCGGCGAAGATCGTGGTCGCGGGTGGCTTCGGCGTCGGGAAGACCACGTTGGTCGGTGCTGTCTCGGAGATCGTTCCGCTGCGCACCGAGGCATTGGTGACCAATGCCAGCGCCGGGATCGACAATCTGACCGGCATCCCGATGAAATCGACCACCACCGTGGCGATGGACTTCGGCCGGATCAGTCTCGCCGACGATCTCGTGTTGTACCTGTTCGGCACGCCCGGCCAGTACCGATTCTGGTTCATGTGGGACGACCTGATCCGGGGCGCCATCGGCGCCGTCGTACTGGTCGACACCCGCAGGCTGGAGGACAGCTTCGCGGCCGTCGACTACTTCGAAGCGCGCGGCCTACCGTTCCTGGTGGCGCTCAACGAATTCGACGACGCGCCGCGTTACCCGATCGAGGACATCCGGCAGGCGCTCGCCGTGCCTGCCGATGTGCCGATCATGTCCATCGACGCCCGTCGCCGGGAGCCGGCCAAGCAGGCCCTGGTCGCGCTCACCGAGTACGCGCTGCGCAAGGTGATGCAGGGCTACTGAGTGCTCGCGCGGCTCGCCGGAGCATTGGGTAGGGCCGGATAGGCTCGCCCGGTGCGTACTTCGGCGCGAGAGTTACTCGAGCAACTGCTCGACAAGAACTCGTTCGTCAGCTGGGACCGGCCGCCGGTGACGGTGGCCGTTTCTCCGCGGTACCGCGATGCCTTGCGGAAGGCGGCCGTCGCGGCGGGCACCGACGAATCGGTGCTCACCGGCGAAGGGCTGCTGCGTGGTCGGCGCGTGGCCGTGATCGCGTGCGAGTTCGGATTTCTGGCCGGCTCGATCGGTGTCGCGGCGGCGGAGCGGATCGTCTCGGCGGTCGAGCGCGCCACCGAACTCGGGCTGCCGTTGGTCGCTTCGCCGACCTCCGGCGGGACCAGGATGCAGGAGGGCACCGTCGCCTTCGTGCAGATGGTGAAGATCGCCGGTGCGGTGGCGGCGCACAAGTCGGCGGGGTACCCCTACGTTGTCTACCTTCGCAACCCGACGATGGGCGGCGTTTTCGCGTCGTGGGGTTCGTTGGGGCACATCACTTTCGCCGAACCCGGGGCGCTCATCGGGTTTCTCGGCCCTCGGGTCTATCAGGCCCTGTACGGCAGACCTTTCCCGGAAGGCGTGCAGACCGCGGAGAACCTGTATCGGCGCGGCGTAATCGACGGCGTTCTGACGATTCCGGTCTTCCGCCGTATCGCCCATCGCGCGTTGAGTGTGTTCAGCGGCATCGAATTGCCGGATTCGGCTGCTGGACGGAGTTCCGAGCAGATCGCGGCATCGGAGCCGCACCGGCCGGTATCTGCTCCGCATTCGAACGACGTTGCGACAGAGTCGATTCAGTCCGGTGTCGAATGTGATCGCGCCGCGGACGATCGGGTGTGGCGGTCGGTCCTCATCTCCCGCCGCCCGGAGCGTCCCGGCATTCGGGATCTCCTTCGTCATGTGACGCAACGAGTTCCGCTCAGCGGCACCGGTCAGGGCGAGTCCGATCGCACCGCCGTGCTCGCTCTCGGCCGTTTCCGCGGGCAGCCGTGTGTGGTGTTCGGGCACGATCGGCGAGGACAGCAGGGTGAGAACACCATGGGTCCGGCGGCGCTGCGCGAGGCGCGGCGCAGTATGGCGCTTGCTCAGGAGTTGCGGCTGCCTTTGGTTCTGGTCATCGACACCGTAGGCGCGGCGCTGTCGAAGGAGGCCGAGGAACGCGGGCTGGCGCCCGAGATCGCTCGCTGCATAGCCGATCTGGTGACGTTGGATACCCCGACCGTCTCGGTGCTGCTCGGCCAGGGCACCGGCGGCGGCGCGCTGGCGCTGCTGCCCGCCGACCGGGTGCTCGCCGCCACACATGCGTGGCTGGCCCCGCTGCCGCCGGAGGGGGCGAGCGCCATCGTCTTCCGTGACACCGATCATGCTGCGGAATTGGCTGCGGCGCAACGGATCAGCGCCCCTGACCTGCTGGCCGACGGCGTGGTCGACCGGATCGTGCCGGAATTGCCCGACGCGGCGGACGAGCCGGTGGACTTCGCCCGCCGGATGGTCGCCGCGATCGCGCACGAACTGGCGGCCTTGCGCGCCCGTCCGGAATCGGAGTTGCCGACGGCTCGGCAGACCCGGTACCGGCGGCTCGGGTTGCCCGGCTCGACGAGCTGACCGCGGTGAACGCGGAAAGTCCGCGGTCCGCAAGCCCCCGTTCCCAGCAAATTACAAGCCAACACACCCGAGTGCGTGATTGACGGTTCGCCGCCACACTTCTACCGTCGGAATGTGACCTTCAAAAGCGAGACCAGCACCGTTCCCTCGATCGTGCTGAACGACGGGAACGTGATCCCGCAGCTCGGCTTCGGCGTGTTCCAAGTGCCCTCCGAGGACGTCTTCTCGGCCGTCACCACTGCGCTCGAGGTCGGCTATCGCAGTATCGATACGGCCGCGATCTACGGAAACGAAGAGGGCACCGGCCGTGCGATCAGGGAATCCGGCCTGCCCAGGGATGAGATCTACGTCACGACCAAGCTGTGGAATGCCGAGCAGGGCTACGACTCCACGCTGCGCGCTTTCGACGCGAGCCTGCAGCGGCTCGGCTTGGACTACCTCGACCTGTACCTCATCCACTGGCCGGTGGCCGAGGCCGACCGCTTCGTGGACACCTTCCGTGCCTTCCAGGCCCTGAAGTCGCATGGCCGGGTGCGGTCGATCGGCGTCTCGAACTTCACGGTCGCGAACATTCAACGGCTCATCGCCGAGACCGGTGAGATCCCGGTGGTGAACCAGGTCGAGCTGCACCCGAGGCTGGCACAACGCGAGCTGCGCGAGTACCACGCGGGCAACGCGATCGCCACCGAGGCGTGGAGCCCGCTCGGGCAGGGCACCTTGCTCGACGAGAGGACCATCTCGGCGGTGGCCGCCGAGGTCGGCCGCACCCCGGCGCAGGTGATCATCCGCTGGCACCTGCAATTGGGCAACATCGTCATTCCCAAGTCGGTCACACCGTCGCGGATCGCCGAGAACTTCGACGTATTCGGTTTCGAGCTGACGCCGGAGCAGATGGACGCGATCAACGGCCTGGATGCCGGTGCGCGCATCGGTCCGGACCCGGACCGGTTCACCTACGGCCTGATCGACTGACCGCGGGAAGCGCCGGGGCCGGTCAGCGCAGTCCGAGGTATTCGGTGAGTTCGAGGGCCGCCGCGCGCCCCGCTCGATTGGCCCCGATCGTGCTGGCCGACGGTCCGTACCCGATCAGGTGGATGCGCGGATCGGCGGCCACACGGGTGGCCAGCCGTCCCGACATGGTGATGCCGCCGCCGGGACCGCGCAGCCGCAGCGGCGCGAGGTGGTCCAGCGCGCTGCGGAAGCCGGTGGCCCAGAGGATCACATCCGCTCGCTGAAAGGTTCCGTCGGCCCACCGCACCCCGTCGGGCTCGATGCGTTCGAACATCGGCAGGCGGGTGAGCGCGCCGCGGGCCCGCGCCGCCCGTAGCCGGTCATCGAGCGGTAGCCCGGTGACCGAGACCACCGATCCCGGCGGCAGCCCACGCCGCACCCGGTCTTCGACCATTGCTACCGCGGCGCGGCCGGCCGCTTCGGTGAAGGTGTTCTCGCGGAAGCGCGGCGGTGTCCTCGTGACCCAGGTCGTCGTGGTGACACGGGAGATCTCGTCGAGCAGCTGGACCGCCGAGATGCCGCCGCCCACCACCACGACGTGCTCGCCCGCGAACTCCTCGGCAGTGCGGTAGTCGTGGGTGTGCAGCTGGCGTCCGGCGAAGGTCTGCGCCCCGGGGTAGTGCGGAACGAACGGACGCTCCCAGGTGCCGGTGCAGTTGATCAGGCCGCGTACCCGGATCGTGCCCGCCGTATCGGTCTCCGCGTTGAGCACCGCACCCCGCTCGGCGGGGGCGCCTTCCTCGGTCCGGTCGCAGACCACGGTGACCGATACCTGCCGGTGCACGCGCAGGTCGAATCGTTTCTCGTACAGCTCGTAGTAGTGCGGCACGGCGGTCGCGGCGGGCACGGACGACGAACCGGGCGGCAAGGTCTCGGCGAACGACATACCGGGCAGATCGTGCACACGGTTGACCGTGTCCAGGGTGAGGGAGGGCCAGCGGAACTGCCAAGCGCCGCCCGGGCCGGGCGACCGATCGACGAGCAGAAAGTGCCGCTCGGGACGCAGTCCGAGGCGCTGGAGGTGGTATCCGGCCGAGAGCCCCGCCTGACCAGCGCCGATCACCAGGATGTCGAAGTCGGTCGGCACAGCCGGTGATCGTATCGCCCGGCGTGGAACGGGTAGTCCGCTGTGGCAGAGTGAAGAGAACAGACGGACCGTTCAGTCGGGGAGGTCGCATGCTCGGGGTCAGCCGCGATGGTGACGTGGTCACCATCGAACTTCAGCGGGAGGAGCGCCGCAACGCGCTCAATCACGAACTCGTGACACTGCTGCGCGAGGCAGTGCTCGCCGCGGTCGCCGACCAGGCCCGGGCCATCGTATTGACCGGGCGGGGCCCGGTGTTCAGCGCGGGCGCCGACTTGTCCGGGGTGTATTCGGACGATTTCCTGTCCGGATTGCTGGAAATGTTGCACGCGATCGAATCGGCCCCGGTCCCGGTGATTTCGGCGATCAACGGCGCCGCGATCGGCGCCGGTGTGCAGTTGGCGCTCGCTTCCGACCTGCGGGTGATCGCGCCGGAGGCGTACATCGCGGTCCCCGCGGCGAAACTGGGCATCACCGTCGATCGGTGGACCGTGCGCAGGCTCGCCGCTTTGATCGGCGGCGGTCCGGCGCGGACGGTGTTGCTGGGGGCCGAGCAGATATCGGCCGACGACGCCTACGCGTTCGGGTTCGCCAACCGGATCGGCACCGTGGCCGACGCGCAGGCTTGGGCCAAGCACATCGCGGCGCTGGCCCCGCTGTCCCTGCGGCACATGAAGCTGGTGCTCAATGACGACGGAACGCGCGATCCGGAAACCGCGCAGCAGCGCGCGGCACTGGAGGCCGCGTGGACGAGCGAGGATGCCAAGGAGGGTCGTTTGGCCAGGCAGGAAAAGCGCCCCGCGAAGTTTGTGGGGCGATGATGGACATCAGACGGATCGCGGGCGCCGCGGCAGGCGCGCTCGGCCTCACCTGGGTGGTGCGGGCGGTGTGGGACATCCCATCGGCGATGGGCGCTTCGATCTCGGCGATCCAGCCGTACGCGGTGGGTGCGACCACCTATCGCGATCGACAGTTCCACAACACCGAGCCCAGTAGCCAAGTGGTCGCCGGTTCGGCTCCCTCGCTGCTGGTCTCGGCGCTGACCCAGCGCAACGTGGGTCGGCCGCGGGGCAGCATCCCATTGCGGACGCCGCAGCAACCGGACACGGCGGCCGCTCTCGCCGTCACCTGGTACGGCCACGCCACGACGTTGATCGAGGTCGACGGGTACCGGATCCTCACCGATCCGGTGTGGAGCGAGCGCGTTTCGCCGTCGCCGCTGGTCGGCCCGGCGCGCATGCATCCCGTGCCGCAGCCGCTGGCCGACCTGCCGCCGATCGACGCGGTACTCATCTCCCACGACCACTACGACCACCTGGACAAGGAGACCGTCCGGGAGTTGGTGGCCCGCCAGAGCGCACCGTTTCTGGTGCCGATCGGTATCGGCGCGCACTTGCGACACTGGGGTGTCCCGGAGGATCGCATCGTCGAATTGGACTGGGGCGGTTCGGTGACGCTCGCCGAGCTCGGCCGGGACCGCGACGGCGTGGATCTGGCGATCACCTGCACGGAGGCACGGCATTTCTCCGGGCGCGGACTGCTGCGCAACACGACGTTGTGGGCCTCGTGGTCGATCGCAGGTCCGACCCGGCGGGCCTACTTCGGCGGCGACACCGGCTTCACCAAGGCGTTCGCCGAGGCGGGTGCGGCGCTCGGCCCGTTCGATCTGACGCTGCTGCCGATCGGCGCCTACGACGAGCGCTGGCCGGACGTGCACATGAATCCCGAGGAGGCGGTCCGGGCACACGCCGACCTGTGCGGCGGGAATCCCGGCCACGGATTGCTGGTGCCCATTCACTGGGCCACCTTCAATCTCGCCTTCCACGGCTGGTCCGAGCCGGTCGCGCGCATGGTGGCCGCGGCGCGGGCGGCGGGCACCGACGTCGCGGTGCCGATGCCGGGACAGCGTGTGGACCCGTCGAGCGCCCCACCCGCGGATACGTGGTGGGAGAATATCGGCTGAACGACTCCGGACAATCGGCGACAGGAAGGATCACGGCGATGAGTTTCGCGGATACGGTCAAGGGCCTGGTCGACAAGGGGAAGGACGCGGCGGCCAAGAACGCAGGCAAGATCAATCAAGCGGTCGACAAGGCCGGTGACTTCATCGATCAGAAGACGCACGGCAAGTACTCGGACCAGATCGCCAAGGGCAAAGAGGCCGCCAAGAAGGTGGTTCCGCCGGATCAGTCCGGACCGCACGCCTGAGCCCACGGCGGAGGCCGCACCGCGGCCTCCGCCGCTACACTTCGGATATGGCGGCCCGCCGCGAGTTCGGTGGTATCGAGGTTGACCTTAGCAACCTCGACAAGGTGCTGTACCCGGCCACCGGAACGACCAAAGGCGAAGTGATCGCCTATTATTCGGCGATCGCGCCCGCCATGCTGCCGCATATCGCCGGGCGGGCGGTCACCCGGAAACGCTGGCCCAACGGGGTGGACGAACCCTCCTTCTTCGAGAAGAATCTCCCGTCGCACGCGCCCTCCTGGATCGAGCGGCGTACCCTGCGCCATTCCGATCGCAAGGTCGTCTATCCGCTGATCGATTCCGAAGCGGGGCTGGCCTGGCTGGCGCAACAGGCCGCGCTGGAAGTCCATGTGCCGCAGTGGCGTTTCGACGACGACAGCATGGGCCCGGCGACCAGGTTGGTGTTCGACCTGGACCCGGGCAAGGGCGTCGGGCTCGCCGAATGCGCCGAGGTGGCGCTCGCGGTGCGCGAGATGGTCGAGGGCATCGGGCTGCACGCGTTCCCGGTGACCAGCGGCAGCAAGGGAATTCACCTGTACGTGCCGTTGGATCGCGCGCTCAGTTCGGGCGGCGCGTCCACGGTGGCGAGACAGGTGGCCACGAATCTGCAACGGCTGCAACCGGACCTGGTCACGGCGACGATGGCGAAGGCGGCGCGCGGCGGCAAGGTCTTCCTGGACTGGAGCCAGAACAACCCGGCCAAGACCACCATCGCGCCCTATTCGATGCGGGGACGGGCCGAGCCGAACGTCGCGGCCCCGCGCACGTGGAAGGAGATCGAGAACCGGAAGAAGCTGCGGCACTTGCGGTTCGACGAGGTACTGGCCAGGTACCGGTCCGACGGCGATCTGCTCGCCGAGCTGGATCCGCGGATCGCGCCGGACGCCTCGTCCTCGCCCGACGCGTTGACCAAGTATCGGTCGATGCGCGATCCGTCCCGCACGCCCGAACCGGTACCCGCCGAGTCGCCCGCGCCGGGGACGAACAACCGCTACGTCGTGCAGGAACATCACGCGCGACGCCTGCACTGGGACGTGCGGCTGGAGCGCGACGGGGTCCTGGTGTCCTGGGCGGTGCCGAAAGGGCCGCCGATCTCCACCGACCAGAACCGTCTGGCCGTGCACACCGAGGACCATCCGATGGAGTATCTCGACTTCCACGGCGCCATCCCGAAAGGCGAGTACGGCGCCGGGGAGATGACGATCTGGGACTCCGGCACCTACGAGACCGAGAAGTGGCGCGACGACGAGGTCATCGTGCGATTCCACGGCAAGCGGCTCAACGGCCGGTACGCGCTGATCCAGACCAACGGCAACCAGTGGCTGATGCATCTGATGCGCGCGCGGAACGGCGCCGAACCGCGGGAGGAGCCGGACGAGCCGCCGGGCCGGATCATCCGTCCGTCGAACGGGCCCGCGACGCTTCCGCGCGGTCTCGCGCCGATGCTCGCGACGCACGGCGAGGTCGCCGAGCTCGGCGCCGACGAGTGGTGCTTCGAGACGAAGTGGGACGGCTTCCGGCTGATCGCCGAGATCGACAACGACGCGCTGACTTTGCGCAGCCGGGCGGGGAACGTGGTGACCGACCGCTACCCCGGTATCGCGGCGTTGCGGCGGGAACTGTCCGCACACCAGGTGGTGCTGGACGGCGAGGCCGTCGTCTTCGACGATCACGGCGTCGCGAATCTCGGTCTGCTGCAAGCCGACGCGGCGCGTGCGGTGTTCGTCGCGTTCGACGTGTTGTACCTGGACGGTACGTCGCTGCTGCGCAAACGATATGCCGATCGCCGCAGGGTCTTGGAGGCGCTCGCGGCGAACGCGCCGTCGCTGGTGGTGCCGCCGCGACTGGACGGCTCGGGCGCCGATGCCCTGCGCTACAGCCAGGAGCACGGGCTGGAGGGCGTGGTCGCGAAACGCAAGGACTCGGTGTACCTACCTGGCAAACGCGGGCACGCCTGGGTGAAGCAGCGCAATTGGCGTACCCAGCGGGTGCTGATCGGCGGGTGGCGGCGCAGCGCGGCGCGGGAGTTCAAGTCGCTGCTGATCGGCATTCCCCACGACGGTCTGCTGTACTACGTCGGCCGGGTCGGGACCGGGTTCAGCGAGCCGGACATGCGGGAGCTGGCCGCGCGGCTGCGCAAGCTGGAACGCAAGACCTCGCCGTTCGACAACGAACTCACCGCCGAAGAACGCAAGGAAGCGGTGTGGGTGACGCCGAAACTCGGTGGCACCGTGCGGTTCATGAACTGGACCGAGATGGGTCGTTTGTGGCATCCCGCATGGCTCGGGCCCGCGCCCGGCGCTGGGTAGGGTTGGGGCGCGGTTGTTCCCAGCTCGAAACGAGGAGTGCACGGTGGACTTCAAGAACCTGGCGGGTAAGGCGATGGACCTGGCCCAGAAGAACGCGGACAAGCTGGACGCGGTCATCGACAAGGCGGGCGACCTCGTCGACGAGAAGACGGGCAACAAGTACTCCGGCCAGGTGGACGCCGCCCAGGACGCGGCCAAGAAAGCCCTGCGGGAGCAGTGATCTTCGAACGGGACCCGGCACCGGCCGGGTCCCCTTCGCGGCTCAGCCCGCGCCCGTGAGCAGCGGGGTGATGGTCGCGATATCGGTGACGAGCGCGTGGCCCTGGAACTCGAAATCGTCGTAAGCCCGCGCCATGGCTTCCTTGTCCCGGCCGCCGACCGCGTCGCTGATCACCACGGGCACGAATCCGAGATCGGTGGAATGCGTGACCGTGGGCGCGATGCCGATCTCCAGCGCGACGCCCGCGATCGCGTAGGCGCCGATGCGCAGGTCGCGCAGCATCGAGGCCAGCGGAGTGCCTTCGAAGGCCGACATCGACGTCTTGTCGAACACCACCTCGTCGGCGCGCGGCCGCAGTTCGGGCACGAGCTCGAAGGCGGGGGTGTCGCGCTGCAGGATGAAGCGCACCTTGTCCACCGAATCCACCTGCTGCCAGCTCATGGCCATCCGCAGCGCGAAGGTTCCGCTGAGCCGCTCGGGCAGGAAGAAATGGCGTAGGAACACCACCGGGTAGCCGCCGGAACGCGCCGCGTCGACCACCCCCACCACCCGCTCGATGATCTCCGGGCCGTCCGGCAACTGGCTGAGCACACCGACCTGCATGTCGTAGACGATCACGGCCATCCGGTCCGGGGCGCACACATCGGCGAGTCCTTCGGGGATGTCCAGTCCGTTGCCATGCCGCATGCTCGGCTACTCCTCTTCGTTGCGCTCGCGCTGCGGGCGGGGTCGCGCCGGACAGCTATTCGCTTGCGCTGGGGGTGTTTTGGCCAACACTGTAACCAGCCGCACGGACAGCGGCGGCGGTGGGTGTGACCTGCGATAGACCGTTGCCGGGTCGGTCGGCCCGGCAGTACCGTGGAAAGCCTGGAGGTCAGGTGAGCCGCCGCTGACCGCGCCGGGACATCTGCCGCCTCGCCGGAACTGGGGAGGCTCTGATGAAGGACGCCGATGCAGTGCCTGTCATCGCGCAGGCGCGCGACCGATCTGTGTGCACGACGATCCCGCGGGTTCTGCTGGCCGCCTTGCTCGTGCTGGCCGCCTGTCTGGCCGCCGCACCTGCGGCACACGCCGAGCTACCACCGCCGGATCGCGACCCGTTCTACGCCGCCCCCGCGGATCTCGCGCGCTACCACGACGGCGCCGTGCTGGATTCCCGGCCGATCGCGTTGTTCGGGTTGCCCCTGCCGATTTCGGCATGGCAGGTGAAATACCGCAGCACCGACTCGAGCGAAGATCCCGTCGCCGACGTGGCGACCGTGCTGGTCCCGATGCTGCCGTGGTTCGGGCCCGGCTCCCGGCCGCTGCTGTCGTACCAGGTGGCCGAGGACAGTCTCGGCACGCGCTGCGCGCCGTCGTTCGCGCTGCGCGGCGGCTGGGATTCCGGCGCGGTGAACACGCTGATCGACACGCCGTTCATGGCGGAGGCGTTACGCCGCGGGTGGGCGGTGGTGGTCAGCGACTACGAGGGGCCGCGGTCCCGCTTCCTGGATGGCGTTAACTCCGGACGCGGCGTGCTGGACGGCATCCGGGCGGCCCGTGATCTCCCGCAAGCCGGGCTCGGGCCCGCGACGCCCATCGGCACCTGGGGCTACTCCGGCGGAGCGTTCGCCACGCTGTGGGCCGCGCAGCTGCAGCCGTGGTACGCGCCGGACGTCCGATTCGCGGGCATCACTTCCGGCGGGATCCCCGCGGATTGGCCCGCCATAGCCGCCGACGCGGACGGCACCATCCAGACCGGGCTCGCTTTGCTCATCCTGTTCGCGCTCGCCCGCAACGATCCTGCCGGG
Organism: Nocardia sp. NPDC051911; assembly: GCF_040681035.1. NCBI lineage: Bacteria > Bacillati > Actinomycetota > Actinomycetes > Mycobacteriales > Nocardiaceae > Nocardia > Nocardia sp. NPDC051911. Next base: position 131,984 of record NZ_JBFAXY010000002.1, on the reverse strand, counting down.
GGCGTGCTGGACTTGCTCAACGAGCAGGGGCTCGCGGCGCTGGTGGAGAACGGCGCGGCCTGCGGGTCCGATCTGGTACCGATATACGCGGGCGCGCAGGTCGTCGACTTCGCCGCTGTGCCCGATGTGTTCTCGCACCCGGCATTTCGCGCCGCCACCGAAGTCGAGGAACTCGGCGGCAGCGCGCCGGAGGCGCCGATGTACCTGTACCACAGCCGCACCGACGACGTGATCCCCGTAGCGGGTTTCACCGACTTGGTCGGCCGGTACTGCGCCCTGGGCGCGACCGTCACCTCGGTGCACTCGATGCTGCCCACCCACAACCCGACGGCGATCGGTGAGGCGCCGGGCGCGATGAACTTCCTCGCCGACCGGTTCGCCGGTCTGCCGGCGGCTCCTGGATGCCATGAGCGGTAGGTGGACGACCGCCTCGAAGGTCGACCGCGGTACTCCCGGCGATGGAGCCGGATGTGTGATCGCGAGTCGCGGCATCGCGTCCGGGCGGCACCGACTGGTGCGCACAGACGAGAGCGCACCGGATCCCGGCCGATTCGGTGCGCGTCGTGCTCGCTGGCGTCGGTCAGTTCTGCGAACGCCCGGTGGTGTCCATCCACTTGGTGGTGCCGGGCTGGGCGGCCAGCGTGCTGATCAGATCGATGCCCGCGATGATCAAGGCCGGACCGCCGACGACGATCGTGCCGATGATGCCGCCGATGCCCGCACCGGCGACCACGGTGCCGATTCCGATGGGACCGCCGATGAGGCCGGTCAATCCGACGAGCGCGCCGATGACCGTGCCGATGAACCCGCCGACCGCGGTGGCGATGCCGAATTGTGACAGGAAGGCATCCATCGCGCGCTGGTTCTCGAACGGCGACGCGACCGGCGTTGCCGCCGGGTGAGCCTGCGCCGCGTCCTTGACGACGGTCAGCTCCAGTACGCGGCCCGCGTCCCGCACGAGGTGGGGCATGGGGTATTCGAGCCCGTCCTGGCGGAAGGCGAGCGGCAGCGTGACCGCGACATTGCCTGCGGCGTCTTTGATGTCCACGGCGTCGCCGCGCACGTCGAACGTGCCTGCGGTGAGTGTCGTGACGATCTTGTCGCCGACCAGCTGGGCTTGGTACCCGATATCCGGGACCGGTGCCGCAGCCGGTTCCGCGTGCGCGACGCCTGCCCCGACCGTGAGTGCGGCGACGAGTGGAGCGGCGGCGGCGGTGACTCTCCGGAGAATCATTCTCGGTATCCAATCTTCATCAGGTTACAAGCATTAGAGAACGCGACACACGCCGAAATTCCTTCCCCCGCCGACGTGTCCATCCGTGATGTGATCCAAAAGACAGTTACTTCCGAGTGATAACTGTACTGTGGCCCTTGGGGTTTGGGACACGATTTCAGAGGGTATTCTTTCGACTTTTGCTACCTGATGAGTTATAGCTATCAGCTATTCATTCGTGCGGGTCCGGGGTGCTCTGATCGCACCGGTCGGTTCCGCGCGGGTGGATGAAGGTGTAATGCGCCGAATCGGGGCATCGATTCCGAGCCTTTCACATCGCGTCGCCGATAGGTGTAAGCCGCAGTACCACAAGGGCTTTCGCTGGTGTCGCACTGGGGCGTGGCAGCACGTCCTGGTCGCGGGGGTGCGACTGCGAACCGGGTGACCCAGCCGGTGGTACTGATCGGTGCTCTGTGCGCCGTATCGGAGCCGGCTGCTATGCGTTCGAGACGCATGCGTTGTGCGCGAGGCGCATCCGGGGTCCCCTGCGGGGTCTTTTCGAGAGGTACCAGTCGGTCTGCAAATGGTCAGCGAATTGACCTGCAGGAATTCCACCGACGGCCATCAGGGGCCGCAACCGACCAGGATCCCGTTCGACCCCGCATTTACGCCCACCTTTCACCGCGCTCACAGCACCACGTGCAGCGCGATGGAACCGAGACAGACGCCGACTACCAGCACGAGCGCGACAGCGTCGCGCAGGCCGGGTGCACTGGGACGGGCGGTGAGCTGCCCGGTGCCGCCGCGTGCGGTGATCGCCTCACCCAATTCACCGGCGCGGCGGGTGGATACCGCCATGGCGGCGGTGAGGATGTCGATGAGCGGGTTGTCGGCCGCGCGGGCGATCATGCCGTCCTTCGGGCGCAGCCTGCGAGCGGCACGTAGCACCCGGATCTCCTCCATGAGCAGCGGCAGACCGCGGAAGGTGAGCGCGACGACGACAGCCCATTCGTCCACCGGAATCCGGAGCCGGCGCAACGGCGCGCCCAGCTTGGCCAGGGCGGGCGCGATGTCGCCCATCGGCGTGGTCCACGCGATGAGGAAGGAGGCCGCCACCAGGATCAGGCCGAAGGCCAGAACCTGGGCATAGCGCAGTACCGCCGTGCCGCCGACCGGCACGTTGATCAGGGCTCCCGCGCCGAGCAGCGCCCAGAACCACCACGGCAGCCGTGGCAGAGTGCCCAGCGGCAGCCGGGCGACCGCGCCCACGAAGACGAGGAACGCCGCCATCACACCGAGCACCGGCCAGGACGGCAGGAACATCAGCAGCAGGCTGATCAGGAACACCCCGATCATCTTGGTGCCCGCCCACAACCGGTGGACCGGACTGTCGACCGGGACCTGACGCAGCAGAACGGTGCTCATCATCGACCTCCGTGCTCGAGCCGCCACGCGGTCTCTCCGGGCGCGCGCACCGGGTTCCGTCCGGAATCGGCTCGCGTGGCGGAGTCACTGGGCACCGGCGCTGTCTGCCGCGCCGATTCCGCGCCCAGAATGCGTCCCGACTGCAATCGCACCGTCCGGTCGCACACCGCCGCCATGTCGGCCACGTCGTGCGATATGACGATCAGCGTCAAGCCGGAATCCCGTAACCGCGCGAGCAGTTCCACGATGTCGGCCCGGCCCTCCGGGTCGAGACCGGCCAGCGGCTCGTCGAGCACGACCACTTGGGGATGGCTGGCCACGATCGCCGCGAGCACCACTCGCTTGGCCTGGCCGCCGCTGAGTTCCTCGACCGAGCGCGCGGCCAGCGAACGGTCCAGCCCGACCGCGTCCAGCGCGCGGCCGACCGCGCCAGAGCCGGTCGCGCGACCGCCCCAGTCCGCGATCTCCGCGCCGACGGTCTGCTTCTGCAGTTGCAGCCGGGAGTGCTGGAACGCCAGTCCGACCCGGCCGATCTGCTTGCCGATCGGCTTTCCGCGCAGCTCGCACCGACCCGAACTCGGTTCGATCAGGCCCGCCATGATCCAGGCCAGGGTCGATTTGCCCGAGCCGTTCCCGCCGACGATCAGCAGGGCCTCGCCCTGGCACACGGACAGGTCGACGCCGTGCAGGGCGGGCGCCTCCCACGGCGTCGCGCGGTTGTAGGTGTGCCGGACGTCGCGCAGTTCGAGGACCGGCGCGCCCATCGGCCTGCGTCGCGTGTCCTGCGCCGGACGCGGCCACGCGGGCAGATGCGCCACGGTGCGTCCCCCGGCCAGGTGCACCACCCGGTCGGCGACCGCGGCGTCGGCCTCGTGGTGGGTCACCAGCACCACGGCCATCGAGTGTCGTTTCGGCAGCGAGGCAAGCAGCTCCACCAGTTCCCGCCGCCCGTCCGGATCGATCATCGAGGTCGCCTCGTCGGCGATCAGCAGCGCGGGCCGCCGGGCCAGCGCGGCGGCGACCGCCAACCGCTGTTGCTGTCCGCCCGAGAGCGTGGCGGTCTCCTTCGCCCCCATTCCGGCGAGCCCGACCTCGCCGAGCAGTGCGTCGACATCCACCGCGGCGGCGAGATCGGTGGGCAATCCCCACACGACGTCATCGGCGACGAGCACGCCCAAGGTCTGGCTTTCCGGTCGCTGCAACACCAGCGCCGTCCCGCCGAGTCTGCCGAGCCCGGCCGACCCGGGCCGCTGCGCCGACCCCGAGGTGGGCGGCAGCCCGGCCAGCAAGCGGGTCAGCGTGGACTTGCCCGAACCGTTGTGCCCGACCACGGCGACGAATTCGCCGACCCGAACGGTCAGATCGATACCGCTCAGCGCATCGCGCGCCGCTCCGGGATAGCGGAAACCCGCGTCGCGCAGCGTGACCGGAAGCGGATCGACGGGCCGGTCGTCTTGCGGCGCGTCGAGCCGGTCCCGGCCGGGCAGCCAGGCCAGCCGGTCCAGCACCGAGCCGAGTACGTACCAGGAGAAGACGCCGGTGGCCGCCATGCCGAGCGCGACGCTGCCGCCGACCCACGCCCACCACCAGCGCAGCACCGAGTCGGTCAGGTCCGCGGCGAGCTGCCCGAGCGGGGCAAGCTGCTCTTGGCGCGCCGCGAGATCCTGGAAGCCGCGCGACGCGTTGCGGATGTTGTCGAACAGCAGTTCGCGGGTGGTCGACAGCAGGGCAAGCGATCCGACGGCGAACGCGGCCCAGGCCAGCCCGGCGAGCAAGGAGAGCCCGAACGCGGCGACGACACCGCCGCCACGCCGCTTCACGGCGCCGATGATCCCGCCCACGGTGGCCGAGGCGACCAGCGCCGTCGCGGACGCCATGCCCGCGGCGACGAAGGTGACCAGCGTCGCCGCGATCGTCGCGGTGACCAAGGCGCGCAGCCGGAAACGATGCGCGATCAGCCCGATCGGGACCGCGCCGACCAGCTGGAGCGCGGCGGCGAACGGGATGACCGATCCGATGGTCACCAGCCCGACGGCGGCTCCGCCCAGCACGGCGCCGGTGGCCAACTCGATCGGACGCAGCGGGCCGCGCACATCCGATCCGCCCGGAGGGGCCAGTTCATTCACAGCACAAGTCTGCCAGCCCGGCGGGCGGCGGCGGGTCGAGGCGAATCCGGGCGGGCCCGCTCGCCGAGGCGCGCTCCGTCACGCGACGGGGGTGAGGGTGTAGGCGCTGGGGTCGAAGCGGCGGGTGCGGCGACGATAGCTCGTCTGCGATCCCGGCCAGTTGTTGGTGATGCGGCCCGCGGAGTTGCGGTACCAGCTCGAGCAGAAGTTCCACGGAGTGCGGGCCAGACGCTGCTGGAGCGCGGTGTTGTAATCCTCTTCCAGGTCGGCGCGGACTTCGGCGCAATGGCCGGGGTGGTCGGCGAGCCATTGCACGGCCTGGCGGATGTAGCGGGCCTGCGATTCGATCATGTAGATGATCGAGCCGACGCCGAGATTGGTGTTCGGCCCGTAGACGAGGAAAAGATTCGGAAAGTCCGGCACCGTCATGCCGTAATACGCGTGCGCGCCGTCGGCCCATGCGTCGGCCAGCCTGCGCCCGCCACGACCCCAGATCTCCATCGGCCAGAGGAACTCCGTGCCCTTGAAGCCGGTGCCGTAGATGATCACGTCGGCTTCGTGCGTCGTCCCGTCGGCGGTGCGTACGCCTTGCGGGGTGATCTCGGTGATGGCGGTGGTCTCCACCCGCACGTTGGGCTGGGTGAGCGCGGGGTAGTAGTCGTTGGAGAACAGCGCGCGCTTGCACCCGATGGGGTAGTCCGGGGTGAGTTTGGCTCGCAGCTGCGGGTCCTCGACCTGTTCGGCCAGGTGCCGGGAGGCGATGCGGGCCACGAACCGGGCGATGGCGGGAACCTCGACCAGCCCGAGCGAGATGAACTCCGCGATCGACCACCACCCGAACCGCTCCACCAGCAGCGCGCCCGGCACCCGCGCGAACAGGTTGTGCTGGACCGGCGAGTAGTCGGTGTCGAACTTCGGGACCACCCAGGCCGGTGTGCGCTGGAACAGTGTCAACCGGTCGACTTCGGGCTGGATCTCCGGGATGTACTGAACGGCGCTCGCCCCGGTGCCGACGCAGGCGACGCGTTTGCCGTGGAGGTCGACCTCGTGGTCCCACTCGGCCGAATGGAACGACGGGCCCGCGAAGGTGTCGATGCCGGGTATGGCGGGCAGGGACGGACGCGACAGCTGGCCCACCGCCGAGATCAGCACGTCGACGATCCAGCTCTTGCCGTCGGTGGTGCGCACGGTCCACCGGCCGGTGGCGTCGTCGAATTCGGCGTCGCTGACGCTGGTGCCGAAGCGGATCGCCGAGAGCACGTTGTGACGTTCGGCGACCGCGCGCAGGTAGGCGTGGATGGCGGTCCGTCCCGAGTACCGCTGCGGCCAGTCCGGCTTGGGTTCGAACGAAAACGAGTACAGCGGTGAGGGGACGTCGCAGGCCGCGCCGGGGTAGGTGTTCTCCCGCCATACCCCGCCGATGTCGGCGGCCCGCTCCAGGATGGTGATGTCGTCGAAGCCGTTGCGGCGTAGCTCGATCGCCATGCCGATGCCGCCGAAGCCCGCGCCGATGATGAGTATGGATGGCCGATTGCGCGCTGTCATGTGAGACTCCTCACTACGACCGTAGATGACTCCACTGTAGGAGCCGCGGTGCCGTCGTATAGAGAATTTCGGCCATAATGTCCGCGTGGAGCGGATACAGGATCCGGATATCCGCGATTGGAACTTTCCGCGCGGCGTGGCCAGCGTGGCGCTGATGGTCGGATACGCGGCCGAACACGGCGTGTCCTCGGCGCGCATGCTGCACGGCACCGCGCTCGGTGAGCAGCAATTGCGCGATCCGGACGTCCAGATCGACGCGCACACCGAACTGACGGTCATCCGCAATCTCGTCCGCGAACTCGCCGACCGGCCCGCGCTGGGTGTGGAGGTCGGTCGCCGCTACCGGATCACCACCTTCGGCATCTTCGGCTTCGCCTGCGTCAGCAGCCCGACACTCGGGGAGGCGATCAGCTTCGCGCTGCGTTATCTGGACCTCAGCTTCACCTTCTGCATCCCGGTGGCCGAGTGGGGCGCCAGCGAGTTCGTCGCGGTGGTGCGCGACGAGGCGGTGCCGACGGACGTGCGGCAGTTCCTCGTCGAACGCGACGTCACCGCGATGCACCAGGTGATGAGCGATCTGCTCGGCACACGCCTGCCGCTGACCAGGGCGGAATTCCGTTTTCCCGATCCCGGCTACGCGGAGCGGATCGCCGAGGTGACTCTCGTGCCGCCGCGTTTCGGCATGCCGCACAACCTGTTCGCGATCGAACCGATGCTGCTGGAACAACCGTTGCCGCAGGCCAACGAGCAGACCTGGGCGATGTGCCTGGCGCAGTGCCGGGAACTGGTGCACCGCCGCAGGGCGCGCACCGGCATCGCGGCCGAGGTGCGCGAACGTCTTGTGCCGCGCGGCGGCGCGGACGGATTCGCCGCTCCGCCCGGCATCGACGCCGTGGCGAACGATCTCAACATGAGCACCCGCACGCTGCGGCGGCACCTGGACGCCGCGGGTACCAGCTATCGCGCGCTGCTGGACGAAGTGCGTCGTGCGCTGGCGGAGGAAATGCTCACCGCCACACCGCTATCGGTGAGCGACGTCGCCATCCGTCTCGGCTACGCCGAAGCGTCGACCTTCATCTTCGCCTTCAAACGCTGGACCGGTAACACCCCGGCGGCCTATCGCCGCGAACGTGCCGTCCGGCGTTAGCCCTCTTCGCCGCGGCCGCTCCTGCTGCCGATGTATGCCAACTCGCGAATCTTGCCGACAGCCTTGGGAAACAACTCCACCTCGGCCGGGTGATTGAGCATCGGATCGAAGTAATCCGTGCGGTACTCGGCGGAGTCGGCGGGACGCAGAGTGAGTTCCGCGACTCGCCAAGTCGGCCCGCCGAGGCGGCCCGCGGTGAGGGTGAAGCTGACCAGATCCTCGTCGAGGTGGGCTTGCATCGCCTCCAGCGACGCGGACGCGGGCTGCACGCTGTCCGGCTCGGCGAAGAACCAGGTGGGCGAGGAGTTGCTGATCCGATAGGGCATCAGGCAGCCGTACCGGGCGCTGGCCCAACCGCGCGCGGGGGTGATCACCAACCGGCCCAGCGGTCCCCGGCCGGTGGTGGCCAGCGCGAAATCCCAAGGCTGCTCGTCGCGATCGAGCACGCGGAACGCCAGGCCGAGCACATCGGGCAGGCCGTTCGGCAACCCGATGCCCTTGGACACCCGTGCGATGACCGCGCGATCGCCGCTGCCGAACAGCGGCTCGAATTCGGGCTCCGCGTGCAGACGGCCGGCCAGGTGCAAGCCCGAGGGGTGGAATACCCGCGCGTGCCGGATCCGGGCTCCGGCCGCGAACGCGTTCTTCACCACTGCGGCTGGTAGATCGACCATGGCGGATCCTCCCGGTAGGCGTCGTGTGCCTCCCGATTGCCCCGGCACGTGCCGGGTAAACCGCTGTCAGACCGGCTGCACGCCGATCCGGCCGCCCATCGGAACCGCCCGGAAATGGCTGGTGAGGCGGTGGTCGTCACCGATGACGTGCAGCGCCACCGCCGGGTCAGGCGCGTAGTCCATGACGTGGTCGGGCAGGTCGAGTTCCCACTCGCCGCTGAGCACCGATGCGGTGCTGGGGGCCACCAGCAGCGGGCGTCCCCCGAAGGTGGTCGTCGCGGCGGAGTGCGCGTGCCCGGTGAGTACGCCGACGATCCGGTCGTCACCGGCCACGAGGTCGGCGAACCGTTGCGGATCGGCCAGGGAGATCACGTCGACGATCGGGCTGAACAGGTGCGCGGGCGGGTGGTGCAAGGCGAGCAGGATCGGCTTGCCCGCGGGCGCCGCGTCGAGGACGCCGCCGAGCCAGTCATAGGTCTCGTCCGCGAGCTGCCCGCCCGGCTGCCCCGGAACGCTCGAATCCAGCAGCGCGACGGTGAGATCGCCGATGCGATGCGCGTGGTTGATCGGGGCATCGGAGGCGGGCTCGCCGAGCAGGCTGGTGCGGAAGCCCGCGCGGTCGTCGTGATTGCCCGGGATCGCGTACACCGGGATCTCGCCGTCGAAAGCGGCCTTGGCCTCCGCGAACTGCTCCGGTTTGCCGGAATCGGTGACGTCGCCGGTCACCAGGATGGCGTCCGGCTTGCGGCGCAGCCCCGCGACGAAGTCCATCACCCGCCGCACACGCTGGGCGTTACGGGTGCCGAGATCGAAATGGGTGTCGCTGACCTGAGCAACCAGGATCATCGGCATTCGCTTTCGCTAGGGGTTCGCTGCATTGCGTCAGATTGCGCGCGCGTCGCGTCCGCGGCACCTCATAAGGCTAGTTGACCTGCGCATTACGCGTCGTCATGACGCTCGCCACCGTACGAGCGGTGCTCGTCGCATTGTGTGCTGGATCACATTGCGTGGACTCGTGGGGGGTCAAGTGGCGGGGCGGTCGGACACCGTGTCGGAGAGGGTCCGCAAAGCGCGCAGGAACGCGCTGCGATCCGGCGCGGGCAGCCGCTCGAGCAGTCGGTCCTCCCCGGCCTGGATGTCGCGCTGGGCGCGGTCGCGAAGGGTGCGGCCCGCGTCGGTGAGCGACAGCAGGTTCACCCGGCGGTCCGTGGGGTCCGGTTCGCGTGTGATCAGGCCGCGGCGCTGGAGTTCGTCGAGGACGCCGATGATGCGGGTCTTGTCCGCGCCGATCGCCTTGGCCAGCGCCGCCTGGGTGTAGACAGGTTCGGCGTCGAGGCCGAGCAATACGGAGTAGCCCCACATGGACAGTTCGTGCCGCTCCAGGATGGGCAGTTCGAGGGCCATGAGCGCCCGCCCGAGCGGCACGATCATCGCGGCGAGATCGGGGCGGGCGTTGGACATGGATCGACGATACTGCTTGGCAAATCGTAAGCTTGCGCATATGATAAGCTCATGCTTACTGAATCTGCCGAAGGATTGCGCGACCGGCATGCCCGTTCTGTCCGACTGAGCGTGGACGTCGTCGACCGCGTCCGTCCCGATGCGCTGGACGCCGAGACACCCTGCGCGGGTTGGCGTCTTCGTGACCTGCTGGAACACATGATCACGCAGAACCACGGCTTCGCCGCCGCCGCGCGGGGCAGCGAGGATCTCGATGTCTGGACCGTGCGCGCGTCGGCCGATCCGGTCGCCGACTATCGCGCCTCCGCCGACGACGTCCTCGCCGCGTTCGCCGCCGAGGACGTGCTCGAGCGCTCGCTGCTGCTGCCGGAGATCTTGCCCGACCAGGGGATTCCCGCCGTTCGCGTGATCGGCTTCCACCTCGTTGACAGCGTCGTGCACGCCTGGGATGTCGCGCGCTCGATCGGCGAGACCATCACACCCGATCCCGACGTGGCCGAGGCGGCGCTGGCCATCGCCCTCGCCGTCCCCGATGGTCCGGAGCGCTCCGTCCCGGGCGCGGCTTTCGCACCGGCACTGTCCGTTCCGGAACACACGCCGACCCTCGACCGCATCCTTTTGCTCCTCGGCCGTGCGCCGAGCTGGCCGAACTGATCTGCTCGAGCGGCCCGATAGACCGTTTCTACTCGGTGCATCGGCTCTGTGCACACGGGGCAGACCGCCTGGGGATGACTGTGGACGAACAGCGAGCCGGTATCTGCCGCCGAGCGAGCGCGACGGAGCGGCGACGGTTTGCGTGCTTCGCGATGGCGCCAGTGGTGAGCAGCGACCTCGATGGCACTCGCGCGCTGTTTGCCGCTCTAGGCGAGCGCGCCCCATAGGTGCTGGCTGTGGGCCGATTCCCGTACGGCCCTGGCCGAGATTCGGCGCGGTTATCGTGCCGGGGCACAGTGTCGACGTTCTTCGCAGCGGTCGACGCCCAGGCAACGGGCTGTGCGAAGACCGCATCGGGCGGCCCGGCTAGTCGAGAGTCCGCAACAGGTCGGTTGCGCGTTCCAAGGCCGCCGGGTCGGCGGATTCGTGTAGCGGGGCCCAGAAGCCCGCGTCGGGCTCGGCGGCCAAGACCAGTTCCGGCGGGGTGCGCCAGGAAGCGGTGAGGCCGAGACGCCAGGAATGCAGGTAGGTCCGCGAGGGGGCGCCGGAGCGGTCGAACAGGGGATCGCCGACTATCGGATGGCCGGTCCAGGCCAAATGGACGCGAATCTGGTGGCGACGGCCGGTCACCGGGCGCAGCGCGAGAACGGTATGCGCGGGACCCCGCAGCACCGTCGCGAACCGGGTGAGCGAGGGGTAGTTCTTGGCGGGCAGCAAGTCGGCGTCGTCCACGAACCAGCGGCCCGCCTCCTGACGGATGCTTTCGCGCGGCGCCGCGATCCGCACCCGGTTCTTGCGCCCCACGCTGAGCGGCAGGTCGAATACGCCGGTATCGGGCAGGCCGGTGGCCGCGACGACGGCCAGGTACGCCTTGTCCGCGGTCTGCTTGTTGAACTGCCTGGTCAGCTCGCCGTGGGCGGACAGCTCCTTCGCGAAGAGGATCAAGCCGGAGGTCACCTTGTCGATCCGGTGCACCGGATACAGCGTCTCTCCCTCGGCCGCCGCCAGCTCGACGAGATCGGTGTCGTGGCGCTCGCCCATGACGGAGATCCCGGCGGGTTTGTGCAGGGCGAGAATCGCCGCGTCCTCCTCGACGAGGCAACGCGCGCGCAGCTGTGACCAGTCCTTGTCCACCGGACGAGCCTAGGGCGGCCGTCGGCGTCGGGCGGAGATCGGGGCTATCCGCCGTTCCTGCCGTTGTGGCGCAGCAGGTGCGGACGCAGGCGATTGAAGCCGCGCACTCGGACGCTGCGCAACTGCTTGATCGCGAACGCCGGGTCGCCGTTCAACTCCGTGGCGGCGTGGTCATCGATCAGGACCGTGCCCGGCCGCGCGACGCCGGTGAGCCGGGAGGCGATGTTCACCACCGAGCCGTACAGATCCCCGAACCGTTGCAATACCGGGCCGTAAGCGAGGGCGACGCGCAACTCCGGCGTGCCCCCGACCATCATGGTGGACTCTTGGATGGCCAGCGCTATGCGCGCGGCTTCGGCGGCGCTTTCCGTGGCGAACATGACTTCGTCGCCCACGTTCTTGATCACCCATCCGCCGTTCTCGGTGATGGCGGCGGTGGTGGTGGACTCGAACGCCTCGAGCAGCATGGACAGCTCGTCGGGATGCAGATGCCTGGTCAGCCTGGTGTAGCCGACCATGTCGGCGAAACCGACGGCCAGTTCGCGCACCGACTCGCCCGCGCTCGTCCCCGGGTCGAGCGACCGCGACAGCGACGCGGCCAGGTGCCGCCGCCAGGCATAGGTGTTCAGCTGCTCCAATGTGGCTATGGCGCCCTCGGTGGCGGTGCGCACCGTCTCTTCGGGGTCGGCGCCGGGATCGGCTCGGGCGATGCGCTCCTCGATCTCCGCGAGCACCAGGTCGACCTGCCACTCCGCCAGGCGCGCCATCCCTTGGCCGAGCGTGCGCGCGGTCGCCGACTGCTGCCGGGTGTCGGCCGAGGACAAAACGGTCAGCTGCTCGAAGTTGCGCACCGCCGCGACGTCGGCGTCGGTGTAGTCCACCGCCTCGTCACCGATGCTCGACGGAAAACCGAGCGCCATCCACAATCGACGGGTGAGCGCCGTCGTCGTCCCCGACTGTTCGGCGACCTCGGTGCGGTTGTACCGGCGCGCACCGTCGAGCAGATAGGACTCGACGACCGCTTGCACCGACTGGGACCTCTCGCTGGGCACCATGATCGGTACCTTACGGCCCGGATCCGACGAGGCGGCTTCCATTGGGCGAGTTCACATACCTCTCCTACGCCACGTCGATTCCGGTGCCGCGCCGATAACACGCACGCCCCCCGCGATCCAGCCGGACTGCCGCCGCCGTAACGCGCGGGTTCGGTCCGTCCGGCCGCGTTCGCATCCCGGCGAAGGCCGTCCGCGCAGCGCGTGGCTGCTCACTCGGCAGTGGACGGGGTGCGGCCGCGGAAGGTGCGGCGCAGATCGTCGACCCACTGGGCCGGAATCTCCCACGGGATGAAGTGACCACCGTGGTCGTGGGCGGTGAGGTTGACGTGGTTGTACCAATCGCCGCGGTCGCTGTCGAGGAACGCTTGCACGCGCCGGTCGGTGTCGACGCCCGGCGGGTTCTCGTAGCCGACGAAGGTGATGCCGGTCGGAGCCTCGATGGGCGGCTGCCGGTCGTGCGACGGCGTCCAGGGATAGCGATTGTTGTTGGCATAGGTGCGGATGGACGTGCCGATGGAATTGGTGACCCAGAAGATCATCGCGTGGGTGAGCAGGTCGTCCTTGCCGAAGACCGACTCGATGTCGCCGCCGTTGTCGCTCCAGCTCACCCAGCGCTGCAAGATCCAGGCCAGCAACCCGGCGGGTGAGTCGGACAGCCCGTAGGCGAGAGTGCTCGGTTCGAGCACATGTGCGGTCAGGTGGACGGCGAAACGTCGTTCCAGTTCGAGGATCCGGTCGTGCACGGCGGCGGGCAGGCCCTCCGGGATGGGATTGCCGCCGGTGATGTCCCAGGCACGGTCGCCGCTGAACAGGGTCAGCTTCTGACCGGAGCCGATATGGATGCCGTACAGCTCGTCGGCGTACTTGTGCCCGAGTTGCCCGGTGACCAGCGCGCCGACGTCGCAGCCCGCCGCGGCGTACTTCGCGTGCCCGAGGGTCTCGGTCATCAGGACGTGCCAGAGGTCGGCGACCTTCCAGAAGTTCATGTCCGGGTTCTTCGGCAGCGGTGCGGAGAATCCGAATCCGGGGAACGACGGGACGATCACATCGAAGGCGTCGGCGGGGTCGCCGCCGAACGCCGCCGGGTCGGCCAGCGGGTCGATCACCTTGGCCCAATGCCAGAAGGTCCATGGCCAACCATGGGTGAGGATCAACGGCGTCGGGTCGGGTCCGACGCCCGGCTTCCGCAGGAAATGCACCGGCACCCCGTCGATCTCGACGAAGTAGTGGTCATAGGCGTTGAGTGCGGCCTCGGCCGCACGCCAGTCGTAATCGGTGCGCCAGTACTCGACCAGCTCCTGCAAATAGTCGCGGGACACGCCGTAGGACCAGTCGTCGTTTTCCGCGTCGACCGGCCAGCGGGTCAGTTCCAATCGCCGCCGCAGGTCGGCGAGCACGTCGTCGGATACATGAATAGGCGTGGGGTCCAGCGGGAACGGCCGCGTCTCGGCTCCACGCGAAGAGGGCTCCTGACTCACCGGGCCAGTATGCTCCGTGCGCTCTTCCGCGAGGCTGTGCAGAACATCACGGTGGGATTTGACCACCGAGGTAATCGCGGCTCGCGGCAGGCTCCGCTAGCGTCGGGAAGACGGACGGAGATCTGAGCGGAGGGCGCTGTGGTCGGGACCAGGCGGGCCGCGCGGCCCGAGATCACCGAAGGCGTGCTCGAGCACGGCATGCCGTACTTCGCGATCGGTTCCGGTCGGCCGCTGGTCTTTCTCCGGTGGTTCAGTCCCGACCACGCGAATCCCCGCGGTCGGATGCTCGACTCCGAGGTGAGAGTTCTGCGGCCGCTGGCGCGGAGCTTCCGGGTCTACGCGGTGGGCCGCGCGCCCGGCATGGCCCAGGGCATCACGATGGCGGAGATCGCGGCCGAGCACGCCGACGCGCTGCGCGCCGAGTTCGGCGAGCCGGTCGACGTGCTCGGCATCTCCTCGGGCGGGTCGGTGGCGCTGCAACTCACCGCCGACCATCCCGAGGTCGTGCGCCGCCTCGTCGTCGCGTCGTCCGGATGCCGTTTGGATCCGGTCGCCAAGGAAGGCCAGATGCGTTACGCCGAAGCGGTTCTGCACGGGCGCCGCGCGATGCACCACCTGGCGTCGAGCAGCGTCTCCTCGCCCGCCGCCGCTCGTCTCGCGGCGGCCGCCATGTGGTTGCTGGACCCGTTGAGCCGCCCGCGCGACCCTGCCGACACGTACGCCTTTCTCCGCGCGGAGGACGAATTCGACATCACCGAGCGCCTCGGTGAGATCCAGGCCCCGACGCTCGTCATCGGAGGCGAACGAGACGCCGCCTACAGCCTCGCCACTTTCCGCCGCACCGCCGACGGCATCCCCGATTCCCACCTCGCCATCTATCCGGGCGCGGGGCACGTGAGCGCGCTCAGGCGCCCCCGCTTCGCCATCGACGTCGTCAACTTTCTCGACCAGCCCTGACTCGCCACCGCTGTGCGCCTGGATAGTCGTCGGCTGTTCCTCTCGGCTGGGCCGGGTGACGGCCCGCGGGACGCTGAAAGGGTTCGGCGCGTTCACGGTTCGGGGGTAGGAGTCCAGTAGCCGGCACGGTGGTGTACCGCGGCCGTGCGGATCGCCGCGCGGAGACGATCGGTCAACTGGGCGGGAGCGGACAGATCGCCCCAGGTCCAGCGCACGACCACCCAGCCGAGTGCGCGGAGCCGATCCGCGCGGACGTTCTCCGCCGTGACCACCCGAGCGGCGGGCGGCGCGGCTCGGCGGTGATCGCTTCCGTCGAATTCGCCGATCACACCGAGATCGGGAAACAGGAAATCGACACGGCCGACACAGATCTCGTCATCGGAGAAGACCCGAGCCTGCACTTCGGGAGCCGGAAGACCCGCCCGGTGCAGCAGGATCCGGCTCAGGGACACGCCGACGTTCGCGCTGCGCCCGTCCAGGAAGTCCAGGACGAGAGCGGCACGGCGGCATCCGGGCCTGCGCCGGGCCCGGCGCAGGTGTTCCCGCAGTTCCGCCGTGGTGGTCAAGCCCTGGCGTAGCGCGGAATCCCCGAGAGCGACGGACTGTTCGAATCCTTCCGAGCGCGCGATGTCCAAGACCGTCCGCGCCGGGGTGGTCACCCGTATGTCGTCGACCAAGGTGATCTCGTCGGGCTCCATCCGAGCCGAATGGACTACCACCCGTCGGCTCAGCCGGCCGCCGTTGATCCGGTTCCTGGTCAGATGGACCCGGTCGAGCGGAATGCCCCAGGTCGTCATCCCGTGCAGCACCGCCGCCGAACAGTGGCTCGTGACGGCGGAGTCGGACGTGGACTCCGCGGTGGCCAGCGTCATCAGCAGATGCCTGCCGGTGGCGCCGAGACCGGAGCCCGGCGCGCTCAGATAGTGCCCGGCGCGCAGGCGCTGCCATTTCCCGGTTCTGCACAGCCGGTGCAATGTCTTGTCGGACAGACCGGATGCCAGCGCCTGCTGACGCGAGATCAGTTGCGGTGCTTCCATACCGACGATCGTGATCGACCGGCGATCCGGGAAACCCCCGCGCGGCGGCGCATGTGGACAACGCGCGGGCTGTGGACAACTCCGGGGAGTCAGCCCATCTGGGTCATTCCGGCCGCGACCACCTGGGCTACGTTCAGCACTTCGTCGGCGGTGGGCAGCGGCACGCCGTCGAGCGCGTGCAGCCGGTCGGTGCTGGCGATCGCGAACATCGCCGAGACCCAGGCCGCGGCGCACGCGCGCAGGGTTCCGGGACGGACCGGGCCGGGGGCGCTCGCCTGGAGCACCTTCGCGGTCACCTCCAGCATCTGGTCGCGCAGGCGGCGCAGTTGCCGCCGCACGTCGGGATGGGTGTCGGCCTCCCGCCACAGGATCACCCGCAGTACCGACGAGTGGTGGTCGCGCAGGTTCAGCGCGGCGTCGAGGTTGACCAGGCTCGCCGCCGGATCTCCCGGCGTAACCACGGTGCCGATGTCGTCGATCGGCCGCGCGGGCACCCGCTCGGACATCAAGGCGGACAGGATCGAATCCTTGGTCGGGAAGTAGTAGAAGACGAGTCCTTTGGGGACGCAGGCCGCGGCGGCGATGGCCGCCGTCGCGGTGGCGTCGTATCCCTGTGCCGCGAAGAGGTCCTCCGCGGCGTCGAGGATCAACTGCCGAGCGTCGCCGTCGGCTTTCGCGCTGCGGCGGCGTCCGGCGCGCCGGGTTCCCGGTCGCTGCATCAGTGATGCGGAGCCATGTCGTGCAGACGCCCCGACACCGTCGGCAGCGCCGCGACCGCGACCACCGCCGTCACCACCCCGACTACCCATGCGGTCCAGGATGCGCTGCGGTACGCGGTGTAGTCCATGGCCCACGGCGAGATGAACAACAGCAGGCCGCACAGGCCCATCGCGTAGTCCGCCGACGCCATGTCGGGGCGGGCCATCTGCGCCAGACCGGTGAGCGCGATGAGCACGCCGAGCACGATCAGCGCCCACATGGCGTTGTTGTTGTGGTCGACCCACAGGGGTGACAGTGCGGCGAAGGCTCCGAGCACGACGGCCAGGAGATCCTGCGCGCGGCTCTCGGTGAACATGTGTACCTCCTCAGGCTGTGCGTATGTCCTGACCTCGGTCTAGTCCTGATTGACCGCCCGATCAACATCGGAACGGACACGGTTGTGCGACGGTTGACCGGCCGCTCCGCGTGACGGTCCTCACAGAGGAATGAACCAAGCAGAGGTTAGGGTGAGCTTCGTCGCACCGCCGGTTCCGCGGAATCGGCGGCCGGATTCCACTGAAGGGATGGCCGCATGACCGCGCCGATCGTGATCGTCGGAGCCGGCCTCGCCGGCCTGCGCACCGCGGAGGAATTGCGCCGCGCGGGCTATGCGGGCGACCTCGTGCTCATCGGTGACGAGTCGCGGTTGCCCTACGACCGGCCGCCGCTTTCCAAGCAGTTCGTACGCGGCGAAACCGATGACACCACACTGCGTCCGAGCGAGTTCTACGCCGAGAAGCAGATCGATCTGCGCCTGAGCACCGAAGCCGTCGGGGTCGACACCGGTGCGCGCCGCGTTCGCCTCGCCGACGGCGCCACGCTGGACTATGACCAGCTGATCATCGCCACGGGTCTGCGCCCGCGCCGTCTGCCCGGCCTGCCCGAGTTGCGCGGCGTGCACGTGCTGCGCGGCCATTCCGACGCCGTAGCCCTGCGCGCCGATCTGAGCGGCGCGAGCACCGCGCTGGTCGTCGGCGCCGGCTTCATCGGCTGCGAACTCGCCGCGAGTTTCCGGGCGGCGGGAGTGGATGTCGTGCTGGTCGAACCGCAGGCGACGCCACTGGCCTCGGTGCTCGGCGAAGCGGTGGGCGAACTGGTCGCGCGGATGCATCGCGCGGAAGGGGTGGATCTGCGCTGCGGCATCGGCGTGGACACCCTGTTCGGCGACGAGTCGGGGCGGGTGCGCGGTGCGCGGCTGTCCGACGGTACCGAGATCGCCGCCGACCTCGTCGTGATCGGCGTGGGTTCGCGGCCGGTGACCGAATGGCTGCGCGATTCCGGGATCGCGCTGGCCGAACCGTCGGCCGGTGGCGGCGTGCTCGCCGACGAGGTGGGACGGACCTCCGCCGACGGTGTCTGGGCGGTCGGCGACGTGGCGGCCTGGCTGCACGAGACCGGACTCCGCAAGCGTGTCGAACACTGGACCAATGCCGGTGAACAGGCCAAATTGGTCGCCTGCGCGCTGCTGGGCGCCGAACCGCCCACGGCGGCGCGCGTCCCGTACTTCTGGAGCGACCAGTACGACGTCAAGATCCAGGCCCTCGGCACTCCCGGCGCGACCGACGAGGTGCACATCGCCTCCGACGACGGCCGCAAATTCCTCGCCTACTACGCCCAGGGCGGCAACCTCACCGGCGTCGTCGGCGCGGGCATGACGGCACAGGTGATGAAGGCCCGTGCCAAGATCGCGTCCGGTGCGCCGGTGACCGAGTTGCTCGCACCCAGCTGAGGGCGCGCCCGGCGGGAGCCGCGGAACGGCGGCTACGGCATCGAGCAGGTACGGGTACCGGTCGCCGAATCCTCCGCGACTATGGCCGCCGTGGCCCGCGTGCGCGCGCCGGTTGCGGAGCGTGCGCCGCGGCGCGCACGGCGTGTGGGGGTGTCATGGGGCTGTAATACGGTGGTGCGGTGATCGTCGCGCTCATCGACTCGGGTCTGGGGTTGCTGCCCACTGCCGCTTGGTTGCGCAAGTTGCGGCCCGACGTGGATCTGCTGCTGCAGCTGGATCCGGACGGGGCGCCGTGGGGGCCGAAGCCGGAGGACTGGGTGGTCGAGCGGGTGGTGAACGCCGCGCGGGCCTCGCTTCGTTCGGGCGCGGAGGTGATCGTGCTGCCGTGCAACACCGCCAGCGTGACGGCGCTGGAGCACGTGCGCGCGGAGGTCGGGCCCGGCGTGCCGGTGATCGGCACCGTGCCCGCGATCAAGCCCGCGGCGGCCGTGTGCCGGTCGGTGGCGGTCTGGGCCACCGCGGCGACCACGGCGAGCCGGTACCAGGCCGATCTGATCGCCAAATTCGGCGGCGACGCCGATGTGGTCGGGGTGGCGTGTCACGGGTTGGCGGACGCGATCGACCGTGGCGACCTGACCGCCGCCCACGAAGCGATCGGCAGCGCGGCGGAGCGGACGCCGCCCGGCGTGGAAGGCGTGGTGCTCGGCTGCACGCACTACCCGCTGGTGACCGACGCGATCGTGGCCGCGTTGCCAAACGGCGTCCGGCTCTTCGACAGCGCGCAAGCCGTTGCCGCGCAGACCATTCGGCGCATCGAGGCGCTGGGCCGCCCCACCACGGGTACCGGGGTGATCCGGGTGCTCAACAGCGGTCGGCCCGGTGCGCTGCCCACCAGCGCGGCCGCCTTCGAGTCCGGCCGCGTACTGGGCGCGCAGGGGTGAACCGCTGCCCGGCGCGGGCGCGTCCGCCACTTCTCGGAACAGGAGCATGGTTCGATGACCGACTCGGTGACCGCGGCCGACGTGCGGGCGGCGTTGCGGGAACTGGCGAATCCGGCTGATGCGACGCAGCTACAGCGGTTCTTCAAGACCGGTCCCGGCGAATACGGCGAGGGTGACGTGTTCCTCGGCGTCCGGGTACCGGCGAGCCGCCGGGTCGCCAAGCGCTTCGCGACACTTCCGCTCGACGAGATCGACCGGCTGCTCGACAGCGACGTGCACGAAGACCGGTTCGCCGCGCTGGTGATCTTGAACGCGCGATTCGCCAAGGCGTCCCAGCCGCGCTCCTTCGACGACGCCGCCCGCGCCGCCATGGTGCGGTTGTATCTGGCGGCCGTGCGCCGCGGACGGGTGAACAACTGGGATCTGGTGGACGTGTCGGCGGAGAACATCGTCGGCCCGTGGCTGCTGGACAAACCGCGTGACCTGCTGTTCGAGCTGGCGGCCACCGAGTCGCTGTGGGAGCGGCGGGTGGCGTTGCTGTCCACGTTCGCGTTCATCAAGGCGGGTGATGCCTCGACTACCTTCGCGCTGTGTGAACTGCTGCTCGACGACCGGCGCGACCTGATCCAGAAGGCGCTGGGCTGGATGCTGCGCGAAGTCGGCAAGCGCGTCGACCGCGGCCTGCTGACCGGATTCCTCGACCGGCACGCCCCGGCCATGGGACGCACCGCGTTGAGCTACGCGACCGAGCATCTGCCGCACGGGGCTCGCGCGGAATACCGCGCGCGATAGGCGAAGCAAACGATCGGCGAATTATTTCAGGCGAGCGCGCTCAGAACTGGATCTTCAGGTGGTCGGTCACCGGGTGCGCCTGGCAGCCGAGGATGTAACCGTTCTCGATATCCTCCGGGTCGAGAATTTCGGCGTTGTCCATTTCGACCTTGCCCTCCAGCACCGTGCACGCGCACGAGCCGCACTCGCCTTCCTGGCAGGAGTAGGGCACGTCCAAGCCCTTGGCCAGCATGATGTCCACCAGCGTCTGCTTGCGCGGCCACTTCAGTTCGTGCACTTCGCCGTCGAGTTCGACTTCCACGGTCGCCGCGTCGGCCGCCTCCTCGTCGGAGACCTCGACCGGCGCCTGATCGGCGAACGGATCGCCGGCCAGCGAGTTGAACACCTCGGCGTGCGTGCGCGTGCGCGGCACGCCCAGTTGCCCGAGCGCGTCGTGCACCCGGTCCATGAACGGCTTCGGCCCGCACATGTACGCGTCGTAGCCGCGATACGGGGCGACGAGGGTGGCCAGCGCGTCGGCCGTCGGCAGGCCCTGCAGGTATTCCAGCCAGTGGATCACGGTGAGCCGCTGCGGGTGCTTGTCCGCCAGATCGCGCAGCTCACCGGCGAAGATCACGGACTCGTGGTCGCGGTTGGCGTATACCAGCACGATGCGGCCGTTTCCGCGGGCCAGAGCCGACTTGAGGATGGACATGACCGGCGTGATGCCGCTGCCCGCGCCGAACAGCAGCAGGTCGTCGTCGAGATCCTTCGGGGTGAAGACGCCGGAGGGCGGCAGCACCTCGATCTGGTCGCCCGCTTTCACGTTGTCGCACACCCAGTTCGACCCGTAGCCGCCCTCGGTCCGCTTGACGGTCACCTTCGGACGGTCGTCGGTGTAGGGCGAGCTGGCCAGGGAGTAGCACCGCGCCACCGAGCCGGTCCGGTCGCTGGGGATGCGCAGGGTGAGGAACTGTCCCGGCTGGTAACGGAACTTCTCGGCCAGCTCGTCGGGAACGTCGAAGACCAGCGAGCGGGTGTCGGCCGTCTCGGCGATGACCGCGGACACCCGCAGCACGACCGAGCGCGAGCCGTGGGGAACCTCGACAGTGGTCATGTCGTCCTCTCGAACCTGGCACGGGCAACCCGCGACGCAAAAACTAGAACGTGTTTCAGTTTCATCGTACGTCGGTCGTCGCCTGGCGGACAAGCTGGGCTTCCAGACCGGCGATCAGCACCTCCATGCCGAAGTCGTAGGAGTAGCGTCCGCGCAGGTCACCGATGTACCGGGTGGCCCGATCGACAACCGGTGGCAGCGTGACATCGGCAGGCGCCGAGCGGTCGCGCGGGTTCACCCGGCTGCGGCCGAACAGGTAGGTGTGGATGGTGGCGTAGGCGGCGAGGATGTTGCGATCGCCGAACCCCGCGTCGTCGAGGATGTCCATGATCGCGGCGATCAGGTCCAGCTGTTTGCCCAGCATCTGCTCGATCAGGATGTCGCCGAGGCCGGGATGCTTGCGCAGCTTCTCGTCGATCTGGTCGACGAGATCGCGCAGCCGATGCTGCCACGTGCCGGATTCGGCCGGTGGCGTGCGCACTCCGGTGAGGGCCGCGCTGGCGACCAGATCCAGCAGCTCGCGCTTGTCGGCGACGTAGTAGTAGGGCGCCATCGGGGAGACGCCGAGTTCGCGGGAGAGTCGCCGCATCGACAGTTTCTCCACGCCGTCCTCGCGTACCACCCGCAGCGCGGCCTCGACGATCTCGGACTCCGACAGCGTGCTGCCGCCCCCGTTCGTCTGCATTCGTCCGACTCCCATGCCACCTCTACCACTGCGGGCGTGCTGCCCGTCACATTCTGTTCAGCTGCTTGCCACCCGCAGTCTAGAGCGCCGGGCATCGGTCCCGTCGCCGCCTGTTCCACTCGGCTCGCGGCGGAATCGGCTCCTCGCTCGGCGCGCGCGGCGGCTGGGACCTCCCGGATCGCCGGATAAGTGAAACCTGTTGTTTTGTCAGTTTATGACGTTATTGTGTGAGCACGGACTGCACCGGGCAGTTCGCACACGGATCGTCCTCGCGGAGGTAGCCATGCCGGAATACGGGTCCACCGGACACGCAGACACCGACAACACCGGACGGATGGAGGCCGCCGCCGCGCGGTCGGCCGAAGAAGCGCCGCTGGTCGAGGAGAGCCTCATCGAAGAGGTGTCCATCGACGGCATGTGCGGCGTCTACTGACGGGCGGTCGATGACGATGCTCGATCTCGATACCCGCTGGCAGCTGCATCCGCGAGTGGCGCTGCGTCCGGAGCCGTTCGGCGCGCTGCTCTACCACTTCGGCACGCGCAAGCTCTCCTTCCTGAAGAATCCGCGGATCGTCGAGATCGTCCGGTCGCTGCCGGAGCACACGTCGGCGCGCACCGCCCTGCGCGCGGCGGGCGTGCCGGAGAAGAACGCCGCGGCTTACGTCAAAGCGCTGACACAGCTGGCCGAATCCGACATGATCATCGGTGCGCCGGCCGGCGCACCGACGGCGCCCTCCGTCGCGAGCGCGGCCACGGCGCCGCCGTCGACGGCGGGGGTGGTCCCGCCGTCGGACGCGGCGGTTCGCCTGGTGGACCGCTTCGAGTCCGGTCTCGCCGCGCCGATCTGTCTGACCTGGGAACTCACCTACGCCTGCAACCTGTCCTGCGTGCACTGCCTGTCGTCTTCGGGGCGCAGGGATCCGCGCGAGCTGAGCACCGAGCAGTGCAAGGCGCTGATCGACGAGTTCGAACGTATGCAGGTGTTCTACGTGAACATCGGCGGTGGCGAGCCCACCGTGCGCCCGGACTTCTGGGAACTGGTCGACTACGCGACCGCGCACCATGTGGGCGTGAAGTTCTCCACCAACGGAGTGCGGATCACGCCCGAGGTCGCGGCCCGGCTGGCCGCCAGTGACTACGTCGACGTGCAGGTGTCGCTGGACGGCGCCGACGCCGAGGTCAACGACGCCGTGCGCGGGCCTGGCTCCTACGCCATGGCCATTCGCGCGCTGGAGAATCTCGCCGCGGCGGGTTTCCGGGACGCGAAGCTGTCGGTGGTGGCGACCAGGCACAACATCGCACAGCTCGACGAGTTCCGCGCCATCGCCGAAAAGTACGGCGCCACCTTGCGTTTGACCAGGTTGCGGCCGTCGGGCCGGGGTGCGGACGTGTGGGACGACTTGCATCCCACGCCCGATCAGCAGCGCGTCCTCTACGACTGGCTGCTGCGCAACGGGGAGGGCGTGCTCACCGGCGACTCGTTCTTCCACCTGTCGGCGTTCGGCGCGGCGCTGCCGGGGCTGAACATGTGCGGTGCGGGACGGGTGGTCTGTCTGGTCGACCCGGTGGGTGACGTCTATGCCTGCCCGTTCGCCATTCACGATCGGTTCCACGCCGGAAACGTCGTGGCCGACGGCGGTTTCGAGGCGGTATGGCGATCCTCGGAACTGTTCGGGGAGCTGCGCGAGCCCAGTGGCGGCGGCGCGTGCGCCTCGTGCAGCCATTACGACGCCTGCCGCGGCGGCTGCATGGCGGCGAAGTTCTTCACCGGGCTGCCCGCCGACGGGCCTGATCCGGAGTGCGTCCAGGGGTACGGCGAAGCGGCGCTGGCCGACACGGCGCGGATGATCCCGCGTTCGTCGGTCGACCATTCCCGCCGGGTCGCCCCGCGCGCGGGCGGGCGCAAGGGCGGACCGGTTCCGCTGACGCTGAGCGCGACGCGCCCGGCCGGATTCACGCCGGAACGCCGCCCGGCGCGGGCCTGCGACGAGAGCCCGCTGGCATGAAGCCATGAAGTTTGCCAAAAGTATGCTGAGAGCACGGGTGTGGCTATCGTCCGGTCGTCGACCGGGCGATAGCCGCTCCGTTGCCGGATGCTGGGAAACGGGTGCGAGCGAACACTCGGCATCGGGTACGGCGCGCGGCCGTTCCGGTGGCGGGACGGTTTCGCCCGGAAATCTGCCGTTTTTTCCGGACTGTTGATGTCTACCCGCGAAACTCCGCCTAGCATGCCAGGAATGCGCCATGATCGCCTGCCCGATGGATTCGGGGTGCGGATCGATCCCCGGGTACGCGCATACTCCGGCGGGCGGGTTCTGATCGGCGGTTCGCCGGCCAGGTTGCTGCGACTTGCCCCGGAGGCCGCCGAGATGATCGGCGACGGGTACCTCGAGGTGACCGGCCCGAAGTCCGCCGTCGTTGCCAGACGGCTGCTCGACTCCGGAGTGGCCAACCCCCGCCCCCGGCTGCTGCCTTCGCCGGACGACGTCACCGTCATCGTGCCGCTGCACAACAACGCCGAGGGACTGGCGCGGCTGCTCGCGGCGTTGCGCGGGCACAACGTCATCGTGGTCGACGACGGGTCCGACCAGCCGGTGCGGATACCGCGCAACCGTGGCACCAGGTGCCGGGTGACCGTGCTGCGGCACGACCGCAAGCAGGGACCCGCGGCCGCGCGCAACGCCGGCTTGCGGGCGGCGACAACCGACTTCGTCGCATTCCTGGATTCCGACGTGGTGCCGCGCAGCGGATGGCTGGAAGTGATGCTCGGCCATTTCAGCGACCCCGGGGTGGCGCTGGTCGCCCCGCGGATCGTCGCGCTGGACCCGGAGTCCAACGCGCTGGCGCGCTACGAGCACACCCGCTCCTCGCTCGACCTGGGCAGGCGCGAGGCTGCGGTGCACTCGCGCGGGCTGGTGTCCTACGTGCCGAGCGCGGCGCTGCTGGCGCGGCGCAGGGCGCTGCTGGAACAAGGCGGCTTCGACGAGTCGATGCACGTCGCCGAGGACGTCGACCTGTGCTGGCGGCTGGAGCGGGCGGGCTGGCGGCTGCGCTACGAGCCCGCGGCCCACGTGGCGCACGACCACCGGGTGTGCTTCCGCGCGTGGTTCGGCCGAAAGCTGTTCTACGGCACCGGCGCGGCGCCGCTGGGCGAGCGGCACGCGGGAACGGTGTCACCGCTGTCGGTGCCGTCCTGGACGCTGCTGGCCGCGTTCCTGTTCGCGACGCTCACCAAGTGGGGACTGTTCGGCGGCATCGTCACCCTGATCACCGCGCTGGCCCGGTTGCGCCGCGTCTTCGCCGGGCTGGACAACTCCACCCGGATCGCCGCGATCTATCTGGCGCGCGGCTTCTTCGCCGGACTATGGCGTCTGGCCTCGGCGATGTGCAGGCATTACTGGCCGATCACGGTGCTGGCGATGTTCTTCTCCCGTCGGGTGCGGCGCATCGCGATCACCATGGCCGTCGCGGACGGATTGGCCGACTGGTTCACCCACCGCGACTCGGGCGGCCTCGATCCCGTCCGCTACACCGTCTACAAGCGCCTCGACGACATCGCCTACGGCACCGGCCTGTGGCTCGGCGCGTTCCGCGCGCGCAGCGTGGAAGCGCTGAAACCCACCACACCATCCCGTTGATCGACCCGAATCACCCGCGATGACCTGGATCTTGCCCGCACCCTCGCCGCGCCGCCGTCCGGCTACGCGGACCGCGCCGAGATACTGAACGGGAGTCCGAATGGCCGACACGCTCATCGTCGGGGGCGGTACCGCCGGGTGTGTCCTGGCGGAGCGGTTGAGCGCCGATCCGGCGCACACGGTGCGGCTGCTCGAAGCCGGTCGGATGTGGAGCAGTCGCGAGGCGATGCCCGCCGAGTTGCTGGACGCCGCGTCGCTGCCGATCGGTCCGGAGGCCCCGTGGCTGTGGCGTTACGAGGTGGTCCTCGCCGACGACCCGCCGGTGCCGGCAACCATCGTGCGCGGCAAGGTGATCGGCGGCTCGGGGGCGGTCAACGGCGGTTACTTCGTCCGTGCCACGGTGGCGGATTTCGACGCATGGAGCCGGGTGCTCGGCGACTCGGACAGCTGGTCGTTCGATTCCGTGCTTCCGCTCTACTGCCGGATCGAGCGTGACCTCGACTTCGGCGAACAGCCCTGGCACGGCGACCGCGGCCCGATTCCCGTGGTGCGCAGCTCGGATCCCTCGCCGGTCAGCGCGGCGTTCACGGAGGCCTGCCTCGCGTCCGGGTTCGCCGAGGTGCCCGATCTCAATGCCCCCGGCAGCGGGGAGGGGGTGGGCGCGGTGCCGTGCAATTGCGACCGAGGCAGGCGCATCGGCCCGTCGATCGGCTATCTGCTGCCCGCGCTGACCCGCCCGAACCTGACCGTCGCCGGGGAAACGTCGGTCACGCGCATCCGCTTCGACGGAACCCGTGCGGTCGGCGTGGAGTACGTACGCGATGGCGAGAGCGGCATCGAGTGGGCCGACCGGATCGTGCTCTGCGCGGGCGCGATCGAGTCGGCCACGCTGCTGTTGCGCTCCGGCATCGGCGACCCGGAACGGCTGCGCCCCCTCGGTATCCCGGTCGTGCACGCCGCCCCGGTGGGCTCCTGGCTCAGCGACCATCCGGAAGTGGGCATCTCCTATCTGCTGCACCTGGCCGAACCGCCGAGCGTCCCGCTGGAGACGGTGCTCGAGGTGGACGATGTCGAAATCCGGCCGTACGCCGTGTCGTTCACACCCGGGGTGCGCAGGCTCGGCGTCACACTGATGCGGCCGCGATCCTCCGGCGTGCTCCGCTTGCGGTCGGCCGACCCCGGCGCCGCGCCGCTGATCGACTACCGCTACCTGACCGCCGACCAGGATCGCGCCCGATTACGCGACGCGGTGGCGACCGCGGGCGGGCTGCTGCGACGAATGAACGCGCGGCCGGTCGATCCGATTCCGCGGCCCGCGGATCTCGATGCCTGGTTACGCGCGAATCTCGCCACTTCGCAACATTTGTCCGGAACCTGTCGAATGGGCCGGGAAAACGATGCGGCTGCCGTGGTGGACGAGCGCTGCCGGGTGCGCGGAGTTACCGGGTTGTCCGTGGTGGATCTCTCCGTGGTGCCGGTGCCGCTCGGTCGTGGACCGCAGGCCACGACCATGGTGATCGCGGAAAAGGCGGCCGCACACCTGTGCTCGTGAAGTGAAAGACGGTTCGGTCACAATTTGCCGGGATGCGCACCGGGTGTGACCTGGCGGACAAAGCCGAACATCGGTCGTTCCCGCCCTGAGTGCGCCGGTACAGTTTGGGGCGGAAAGAAAGGCAAATGGTCAGCAACATCGCAGGTGGGCGACCCCCACGGCCGGGCGTGGAGCCGGGCGCCCAACTCGGTGCGCTCGAAGTCTACGCCGCGCAGGCGCACGGATATCTCGGCGCGGGTGGCGATCAACTTGCCCGCCTCGCCGGTCTGCTGCGTCCCGCCGTGCTGGAGTCCTGGCTGCGCAGCTTGCGCGGCGGGGTCGATCCGATGGACGCGGTCGACGGCCGCGGTCTGCGCGGCGCCGATCTGCAGCGCTATCTCCAGGCACATCCGATCGCCGCGCTGATGCCGCTGATCGACAAATTGCTCGTACAGGACACGGCCAGAACAGGTTTGATCGTCGTGGTGGCCGATCAGTTCGGCCGGGTGCTCTCGGTGCACGGTGGTGACGAACAGGTCGCGGCCGCCGCGGAGATCGGCCTGCGCGCCGGTGACGACCTGAGCGAGCGCCGCATCGGGACGAACGCGGTCGGCCTGGTGGTGCGTACCGGGCGCGCCGCGTGGATCCACGGCCCGGAGCACTTCCTGCACCGGATGCACCAGATCACCGGAGCCGCGGCCCCGGTGCACGATCCGGACGGCAGGCTGGTGGGAGTGCTGATGATCGCGGGCGGCGTCCGGGTGGCCAAGCCGGAGATTCTCGCCCTGATCAAAGCCACCGCCACGGCCGCGGAGATGGACCTGCTGCTCACCGCGATACGGTCCGGCGAGCGTCGGAACGACGGTCGCGGCAGGCGTGACCCGGCGCAGCCGCACCCGGCGGGCAGGCTCGCGCTCGACGTGCTCGGCCTCGGTCAGCCGCAACTGAGCGTCGCGGATGATCGAGTGCCCCTGTCGCAGCGGCATGCCGAGATCCTGCTGCTGCTGGCCGAACATCCGGAGGGACTCGGCGCCGATCATCTCGCGCTGTTGCTCGATGACACCGATCTGGACAACGGCACCATCCGCGCGGCCGTGTCCCGCTTGCGTTCGGTGGTCGGTCCGACCGTGTTCGGTTCGCGGCCTTACCGTTTGCGCGTTCCGGTCGCAACCGATGTGGAGGCTTTGCGCGCGGCGCTCGACTCCGGTGATGTCGATTCCGCATTACGGCTCTATGCCGGGCCGGTGCTGCCGCGTTCGACCGCGCCGGGCATCATCGATATTCGCGACGAACTGCGGGTTCGATTGCGCACAGCGGTGCTGGCTTCGGGCGACCCGGCGGTGCTGCGCCGGTGGACCGCGTGTCCGGAGGGGCGCGACGACGCCGCGGCGTGGGCGGCCTACCGGGCCACGGTCGATCGTGACTCGCCGCTGTACGCGCAGATCGAGGCCAAGATCCGGGTACTGGATCGCCGCCTCGGCGCCGATGCAACGCGAATGCAACGTTTCGGCTCATAGTCTGCACAGCCATCGGCGTCGCCGCGGTCGATGTGATCGCGCAATACGCTTTGCCCTGGACTTCCGGCCCTGGTAGCCGCGTTGGACAAGCGTCCAGAAGTTTTTAGTGCAAATTGTTCCCTTTTATTAACGAAGCGCCTAATGTTCGCAATGCACGGATCACGACCGTGTGACGTAGCTGACATAGCCGTGGCGCCCGCTCCACGGCGATGACGTTGGAGGATTGGCGGCTTTCCGCGCGAGCGTGCCCGAGCACCGCTCGCGCTCTCATCGAATCGCACGTGGTGGTCGACGCCATGCGCCCGGGCTGGGCAGCCGGGTGCAGCGGCTTGTTCGTGCTGCTCGAAAGCGTTCGGACAGCCGTTGTTCCGCCGAGTAGGAGGCTCTGGTGCACGATACGGAGTTGGGTGGGGCCAGCGCGTTGCCGCCGCGTTCCGTCGAGCCGGAGTCGTCCCGGATCGCACCCGAACCGTTCGCTCTGGCGCCCGCGCAGCTCGGCGTCTGGTACGCGCAGCTGCTCGACCCGGACGCGCCGATCAACGTCGCGCAGTACGTGGACGTGCACGGCGAGTTGGATGCCGTTCTGCTGCAAGAGGTCTCGGTGGAGGCGGCGCGCGAGTACGAGTCGGTGCTGGTGCGGCTGGGGGAATCCGGCGGCGTCCCGCACCAGTACGTCGACTTCGGCCTCTCGGTCGACATTCCGCTGATCGACCTGCGCGACCAGACCGACCCGGTGGCCGCGGCGCACGCCTGGATGCGCGCGGACGCGAGCGCGCCGGTCGACCTGCGCACCGACCGGCTGTTCGCGGGCGCCCTATTGCGCGTCGCCGAGCGACGGTACTTCTGGTACCTGCGGGCTCATCACATCGTGCTGGACGGCTACGGCGCGCTCACCAACACCATGCGGGTGGCCGAGCGGTACACCGCGCGGATGCTCGGCACCGAACCCGAGGCCGTGCGGCCGGGGACGCTCGCCTCGTTGACGCAGGCCGAACTCGCCTACCGGAGCAGCCCCCGGTTCGAGTCCGATCGCGCGCACTGGGCCGGGCGGGTGGCCGGGCTGGACGGCGCGACCAGCCTCGCCGGTCGCTCCGCACCCCGTGGCGCGACCAACCTGATCGCCGGGAGAGCGCTCACGCCGGAACTCGTCGAACGGATGAACGCGCTTGCCGCGAGCCAGGATTCGACGCTCGCCGTGGTGCTGCTCGCGGCGTTCGCCGCCTACCTGGCACGACTGACCGACCGGGACGAGGCGGTGCTGAGCCTGCCGGTGACCGCGCGCACCACCGCGCCGCTGCGGCGCTCGGCCGGCATGCTGTCGAACATCGTGCCGCTGCGGTTGCCGGTCGACGGCAGCTGGGGCGCGTTGCTGCGCGCCACCCGCGTCGAGGTCGCGGGGGCGCTGCGCCACCAGCGCTACCGTCACGAGGACATCCAGCGCGACACCGAGCGCGCCGCCGGTCCGGCGCGCCGCGGGCTGTTCGGTCCGCTGGCCAACATCATGCTGTTCCGCAGCGATCTCACCCTCGGCGCCACCGTGGGGCGGTACCACGTGTTGTCCACCGGTCCGGTCGAGGACCTGAGTCTCAACGTCTACTACGGCGACCGGGACCGGGTGCACGTCGACTTCGAGGCCAATCCGCACCTGTACACCGCCGACGACGTCGCCAGGCAGCACGCCCGGTTCCTCCGCTATCTGGAGCGCCTGGTCGCCACCGAGCCGGACACCGCGCTCGCCGCCGTGGACGTCGCGACCGAGCTGGAACTCGAGGTCAGCACCCGGATCTGGAACGAGACGGGTTTCGACGTGGAAGCGCAGCTGCCGGGTCGCTCCGCGGCCTTCGCTCCCGTGGCGACGCTGGTGTCGATGTTCGAGGCGCAGGCGGCCCGCACGCCGAGCGCGGTGGCGCTGCGGGCCGCCGGTGCGCCGGACCTGACCTACCGGGACCTCGCCGCGCGCGCCAATCGGCTCGCCCGCACGCTGATCGCGCTCGGCGTCGGGCCCGAAACGCTGGTGGCGCTGCGCCTGCCGCGCTCGCCGGAGCTGGTCGTCGCGATGTACGCGGTGCTCGCCGCGGGCGGCGCCTATCTGCCGCTGGATCCGGATCACCCGCCCGAGCGCACCGCGCACATCCTGGCCACGGCCCGTCCGGCCTGCGTGCTGATCGTCGGGGACGAGCGGCCGCCGGAGCTGTCCGGTCTGCCGGTGGTGCGGGTGGACCGAGCCGACGAGACGGTCGGGGCGGGGCCGATCTGGGACCGGGAACGAGTCGCGGCCTTGCGACCGGAGCATCCGGCGTATGTGATCTTCACCTCCGGATCGACCGGTCTGCCCAAGGGCGTCGCCATCACCCACCGCGCGATCGTCAACCGGTTGGTGTGGATGCAGCAGACCTACCGACTATCGGCGCAAGACGTTGTGCTGCAGAAGACTCCGGCCACGTTCGACGTGTCGGTGTGGGAATTCTTCTGGCCGCTGCAGATCGGCGCGACGCTGGTGCTCGCCCAGCCGGACGGGCACCGCGATCCCGCTTATCTGCGTCGGGTCATCGACGAATACGGAGTCACCACAGCACATTTCGTGCCTTCGATGCTTGCGGCGTTCCTCGCCGATCAGCATGTCGCGTTCCGCACGCCGCTGCGCACGGTGTTCGCCTCCGGGGAGGCGCTGCCCGCCGCGCTCGCTCAGCGGCTGCGCGCCATGACCGGCGTTCGCCTGCACAATCTGTATGGTCCGACGGAAGCAGCGGTCGACGTCACCTTTCACGAAGTCGCCGACACCGATACCCTCTCGGTGCCGATCGGCGCGCCGGTGTTCAACACCAGGCTTCATGTTCTCGACTCGCGGCTTCGGCCGGTGCCGGTCGGGGCGCCGGGTGAGCTGTATCTGTCGGGGGTACAGCTCGCCCGGGGCTATGTGGCTCGACCGGAACTGACCGCGGCGCGGTTCGTAGCCGATCCGTTCGGCGGGCCCGCACAGGCGGGGAACCGGATGTATCGCACCGGTGACCTGGTGCGATGGACCACGCACGGCGAGCTGGAGTATCTCGGCCGTACGGACTT
The DNA here is from genome assembly GCF_040681035.1 of Nocardia sp. NPDC051911. Lineage (NCBI taxonomy): Bacteria > Bacillati > Actinomycetota > Actinomycetes > Mycobacteriales > Nocardiaceae > Nocardia > Nocardia sp. NPDC051911. The sequence continues at coordinate 100,327 of NZ_JBFAXY010000002.1, read as the reverse complement.
CCAGGTGAAGCTGCGCGGTCTGCGCATCGAACTCGGCGAGATCGAGGCCGTGCTCGCCGGGGTGGACGAGGTGGCCCGCGCGGTGGTCGTGGTGCGCGACGACGCGGGGATCGGCGAGCAGTTGGTGGCCTACGTCGTGGCGGCGGAGCCCGGCGCGGTGCGGCAGGAGCGGCTGCGCGCCGTGGCGGCCGAGGCGCTGCCCGGGTACATGGTGCCCGCCGCCTACGTGGTGCTCGACACATTGCCGGTGAACGCGTCCGGAAAGTTGGATCGCGCCGCTCTACCTGCCCCGAGCAGAACTTCGACGGGCTACACCGCGCCCGCCACCCCTGTGGAACTCGCGGTCGCGCGGGTGTTCGCCGAAGTGCTCGGTAACGAGCTGGTCGGTCGCGACGACGACTTCTTCGCACTCGGCGGAAACAGTTTGGTGGCCACGCAGGTCGCCGCGCGGCTGTCCGCCGACCTGAACTGCCCGCTCGGAGTCCGCGACGTGTTCGCCGCCTGCACGGTGGCCGAACTCGCCGGGCTCGTCGAGCGGGCCGGTGGATCCGGCGGCGCGTCCTTGGTCGCGCAGCTGCGGGCACGGCCACGGCCGCCGCTGGTTCCGCTCTCTCCGGCGCAGCAGCGCATCTGGTTTCTCAACCGGTTCGAGCGCGCCGGCGCGAGCTACAACATGCCCTTCGTGGTGCGGCTGCGCGGGGCGGTGGACGTCACCGCGCTGCGGCAGGCGCTCGATGACCTGGTTCTCCGGCACGAAGTGCTGCGCACGATCTTCCCCGCGCTCCTGCCCGCCGACGGCGCGGGGATCGCGGCACGGCAGGTCGTGTTGTCGGTGGCGCCGATCGCCGCCGCGCCGGAGGCGATCGGCGCCGCCGACCTCGACGAGCGGCTGAGCGCGTTCGCCGCCCGCGGCTTCGATCTGGAACGTGAGATCCCGATCCGGGCGCGGATCTTCGCGGTGGACGACGGCAGTCACGCCCTCGCGCTGGTCCTGCACCACGTCGCCGCCGACGGGCTGTCGCTGCGCGTGCTGGCCCGCGACGTGATGACCGCGTACGGGGCGCGCCGCGGCGGCAGCGCGCCCGCATGGGCCCCGCTGCCGATTCAGTACGCCGACTACAGCCTCTGGCAGCACGAGTTGCTGGGCTCCTCGGACGATTCGTTCGCGGCCGATCGGCTGTCGTTCTGGACCGACGCGCTGGCGGGCGCGCCCGACCAGCTCGACCTGCCCGCCGACCGGCCCCGCCCTGCGGTCGCCTCCGGCCGTGGCGCGGTGTTCGGTTTCGAGTTCCCCGGCGAACTGGTCGCCCGGATGAACGAATTCGCCCGCGCGCACGGCGTTTCGACCTTCATGCTGACGCACGCCGCACTGGCCGCGCTGCTGGCGCGGCTGTCCGGCGCCGACGACATCGTGATCGGCACCCCGGTCGGAGGTCGGGGCGACCGCGCGCTCGACGACCTGATCGGCATGTTCGTCAACACCCTGGCACTGCGCACCCGGTTGGACGCCGCCGAGCCCTTCACCGCCTTGCTGGCGCGGGTACGCGAGGACGACCTCGCCGCCTTCGGCCATGCCGAACTGCCGTTCGAGCGGGTGGTCGCGGCGCTGGATCCGCCGCGCTCGCAGGCGCGCCACCCGTTGTTCCAAGTGCTGCTCGCCTTCGACAACGCCGAGGCAATCGCTTTCGAACTGCCCGAACTGTCGGTCGCCACCAGTACCCTGGACACCGGAGTGACCAAGCTGGATCTCCAGCTCACGGTCACCGAGAACGCCGCCGGTGCCGGACTCGGGGAAGGTTCGGCACCGGCGGGGGTTCCCGCGGAATTCACCTACGCCACCGATCTCTTCGACGAAGCCACCATCGCGGGTTACGCGGGCAGGCTGATCGGCTTCTTGTGGGCGATCACCGCCGATCCCGCGATCGCGGTGCGCGACCTGCCTCTCCTGGACCGCGACGAGCAAGCGCGCGCACTCGCGGCGGGGCAGGCCGTCGCGGGCGCACAGGACCCGGCGGAGACGTTGCTCACCGCCTTCGAGGCACAGGCGCGGCGCACCCCCGACGCGGTCGCGGTGCTAGACGCCGAGCGGCGGCTGACCTACGCGGAGTTCGCGGGTGCGGTCAACCGGCTGGCGCGTCGGCTGATCGCCGCGGGGGTGGGGCCCGAGCGGTTGGTCGTGCTCGGCATGCCGCGTTCGGTCGATCTCGTGGTGGCCGCGTACGCGGTGCTGACCGCGGGCAGTGGGTACGTGCCGGTGGACCCGGACCAGCCGGCGGCCCGGATCGCGCAGGTGATCGCCGCGGCCCGCCCGGTGTGCGTCTTGACCCGATCCCGGGCGGAGGCGGGGGAATTCGCCGATCGATGCGCGCTCGCGGAGCTACCCGCGACACGGGTGCTCACGGCCGACGCCCCTGAGGTCGCCGAATACTCCGCCGCGCCGGTCGGCGATGCGCATCGTCTCGCCCCCTTGCGCGCTTCCGGTACCGCGTACGTCATCTTCACCTCCGGTTCGACCGGCCGTCCCAAAGGCGTGGCGGTGCAGCATGACGCGGCGGTCAATCAGGTCAGGTGGATCGCGGACGAATACCGGATCGACGCGAACGACGTCGTGCTGTTCAAGACCCCCGCCACCTTCGACGTGTCGGTGTGGGAGCTGTTCGCGCCGCTCACCCGGGGCGCGCGGATCGTGGTCGCCGACCACGACGGGCACCGCGATCCCCGGTATCTCGCCGCGACCATCGCCGCGCACCGGGTGACGATGACCTCCTTCGTTCCGTCCATGCTCACGGTGTTCGCCGACGCCGGCGCGCCGGGTGCGATCGCGTCCCTGCGCACCGTGCTGGTCGCGGGGGAGGCGATGACCGGTGAGGCCGCCGCCGCGTTCGCCGCGGTGAGCCCCGCGCAGCTGCACAACCTGTACGGGCCCACCGAATTCACCGTGCACGCCACGTACGCCCCGGTCGACCCGGCCGCGAGCGGTCCGGCGCCGATCGGGCGTCCGGTGCCGGGCAGCCGTGCCATGGTCCTGGACGAACGGTTGCGACCGGTTCCGGACGCCGTGGTCGGCGAGTTGTACTTGTCCGGCGTGCAACTGGCGCGCGGCTACCTCGGCCGGGCCGACCTGACCGCGGAGCGTTTCGTCGCCGACCCGTACGGGCCTGCGGGCAGCCGGATGTACCGGACCGGGGATCTGGTGCGCCGCCGCCGCGACGGCGCGCTGGAGTACCTGGGCCGCGGCGACTTCCAGGTGAAGCTGCGTGGGCAGCGGATCGAGCTCGGCGAGATCGAGGCCGCCTTGCTCGCCATGGACGACGTGCGGGCGGCGGCGGTGCGGATCGTCGCGCAGCCCTCCGGCGAGACGCTGGCCGCCTACGTGGTCGGCGCGATCGCCCCCGATCGGCTTGCCGCGGAGCTGGAGCAGCGGCTGCGCCCGGTGCTGCCCTCGTACATGGTGCCCACCGCGTACGTCCCGCTGACCGCGATGCCGCTGACTCCGTCGGGCAAGCTGGACCGCAAGGCGCTGCCCGACCCGGTGCCGGTCACGAAGACTTTCCGCGCGCCCTGCACGCCGGTGGAGCGGACCGTCGCCGACGTGTTCGGGCAGGTGCTGGGGATTGATCCGGTCGGCTCGGACGACGATTTCTTCGCGCTGGGCGGGAATTCGCTGGTCGCGACGCAGATCGCGGCCCGCCTGGCGGACGCGCTGGACACCGAGGTGCCGGTGCGGGCGCTGTTCGAGTTCCCGACCGTGTCGGCGCTGGCCGCGCACCTGTCCGGCGGCCGGGCGCGTAGACGGGCGCCGCTGGTCGCCGGGGCGCGCCCCACACTGATCCCGCTGTCCTACGCGCAGCAGCGCATGTGGTTCCTGAACCAGTTCGACGCGGCCTCGGTGGCGGACAATCTGGTCGCCGCCATCCGGTTGCGCGGCGCGCTCGATCAGACGGCGCTGGCGGACTCGGTGGTCGACGTGCTCGCCAGGCACGAGTCGCTGCGCACGGTCTACCCGGCGGCGGAGGGTATTCCGTATCAACTGGTGCTCCCGGTCGAGGAGGCGCGGGTCGAGCTGGTCGCGGAATCGGTCGACGAGCGGCGGCTGACGGAACGGATTCGCGAACTGGTGGCCACGCCCTTCCGGGTCGATCGCGAGCCGCCGGTGCGCCTCGCCCTGCTGCGCCTCGGCGCGGAGCAGCACGTGCTCGTCGTCGCTTTGCATCACATCAGCGCCGACGGTTGGTCGCTGGCACCGCTCACCCGGGACCTCATGCGCGCCTACGACGCTCGCCGTGCGGGTGGCGTACCCGACTGGACGCCACTGTCCGTCCACTACGCCGACTACGCGTTGTGGCAGCGGGAGGTCCTCGGCTGCGAGGACGACCCGGACGCGATGCTGGCCGAGCAGATCCGGTTCTGGCGGGGCGAATTGGCCGGTCTGCCGGACGTGATGACGCTGCCCGCCGATCGGCCGCGTCCGGCCGTCGCGTCGGGTCGCGGCGCGCGCCACGTCTTCACCATCGATGCCGCTACGCGGCGCCGGTTGCGCGAGATCGCGGACAGCGCGAACGCCTCGCTGTTCATGGTGCTGCACGCGGCGTTCGCCACGCTGCTGGCCGGATTGACCGGGCAGCAGGACATCGTGATCGGCACCCCGGTGGCCGGTCGCGGCGAGCGTGCGCTCGATGAGCTCGTCGGCATGTTCGTCAACACCGTCGTGCTGCGCGCCGATGTGCGGGCCGGGTTGACGTTCACCGGCCTGGTCGCGGCGGTGCGCGAGCGCGACCTGGCCGCCTTCGCCCACGCCGACGCGTCGTTCGAGCGTTTGGTCGAAGTGCTCGCGCCGGAGCGGTCGGCGGCCAGGCATCCGCTGTTCCAGGTGATGCTGGACTTGCAGAACACCGCGCGCACCGAACTCGAGTTGCCCGGCCTGACCGTCTCCGGGCTCGACATCGACACGGGGACGGCGAAATTCGATCTGCACCTGTCGGTGACAGAGGCGGCGGACGGTTCCGGTCTCGCCGCGGTCTTCGAATACGCGACCGATCTGTTCGATTCGGCTACCGTCGCGTCGTTCGCCCTGCGTTTGCGCCGGGTGCTCGACGCGGTGGCCGCCGACCCGAGGGTGCCCGTCGGCGCGATCGACCTGCTCAGCCCAGGGGAACGTGCCCGCATCCTGGGCACCTGGAATGCCACCGTGCACCCGGTGGATCCGGCCGCGACGCTCGTGTCGCTGTTCGAGGCGCAGGCGGCGCGGACGCCCGAGGCGCTCGCGGTGACCTTCGACGGTGCATCGCTCAGCTACGCCGAGTTCGCGAGCCGGGTGCACCGGCTGGCCAGGCTACTGGTGTCCGTCGGCGTGCGGCCGGACCAGCCGGTGGCGGTGGGCATGCGGCGGTCGGTCGATCTCGTGGTGGCCCTGTACGCGGTGCTCGCGGCCGGGGGAGTCTACGTTCCGATCGATCCGGAGCATCCGGCCGGGCGGATCGCCGACATGCTGCGAACGGTGCGGCCGGTGTGCGTGCTGAGCCGCTCCGCGGACGGGCTCGACCTGTCCGGGCGGGCCACCGGGATGTGGGCGGTGCTGGACGTCGACCTGTTCGATACCGGGGACTATTCCGGCGAACCGCTGACCGACGAGGATCGTCTCGGGACGCTCGCACCGTCGAATGCGGCGTATGTGATCTTCACGTCGGGTTCGACGGGTCGTCCGAAGGGTGTGGCGGTTTCGCATTCGGCGATCGTCAATCGCCTGGTGTGGATGCAGACCGCGTACCAGTTGACCTCGGCTGATGTGGTGTTGCAAAAGACGCCTGCGACGTTCGATGTGTCGGTGTGGGAGTTCTTCTGGCCGTTGCAGGTCGGTGCCCGCCTGGTCGTGGCGAAGCCGGACGGTCATCGCGACCCGGCCTACCTGGCCGAGATCATCAGCGCCGAGAAGGTGACGGTCACGCATTTCGTGCCGTCGATGCTGGCGGTGTTCGTGGCTGACGCGGCTGCCGCGCAGTGTGATTCGCTGCGTCTGGTGTTCGCTTCGGGTGAGGCGTTGCCGCCCAAGCCTGCGCATCGGTTGCGTGAGTTGACCGGCGCGTCCCTGCACAACTTGTACGGCCCGACGGAGGCGGCGGTCGACGTCACTTTCCACGAGGTCGTGGATGCCGATATCGAGTCGGTGCCGATTGGTGCGCCGGTGTTCAACACGCAGGTGTTCGTGTTGGATGCGCGGTTGCGTCCGGTGCCGGTGGGTGTCGCGGGTGAGCTTTATCTGGCGGGCGTTCAGCTCGCGCGGGGTTATGTCGCGCGTCCGGATCTGACCAGTGATCGGTTTGTCGCCAACCCGTATGGGGAGCCGGGTGCGCGGATGTATCGCACGGGTGACTTGGTGGCGTGGACCGAAGACGGTGAACTCGAATACTTGGGCCGCACCGACTTCCAGGTGAAACTGCGTGGTCTGCGTATCGAGCTGGGTGAGATCGAGTCGGCGCTAACGGGTCTGGAGGAAGTCGCTCAGGCGGTCGTGGTCCTGCGCGACGACACCGAGACCGGCGAGCGGCTCGTCGCCTACCTGGTCTCCGCGTCCGGCGCGGACCTCGACCCCGGTGCGCTCGAAGCGACGCTCACCCGGCGTCTCCCGGCGTATATGATCCCGTCGGCATACGTCGTGCTGCCCGAATTCCCGGTCAACGCCTCCGGCAAGCTGGACCGCCGAGCGCTACCGGCGCCCGCGATCGAGCCCGCGCGGTTCCGCGCGCCCGCGACGCCCGTGCAGAAACTCGTCGCCGCGGCGTTCGGCGAGCTGCTCGGCGTCGACCGGGTGGGCCTGGACGACGATTTCTTCGCCCTCGGCGGCAACTCGCTCACCGCCGCCAGGGTGGCGGCCCGGCTCGGCGCCGCGCTCGACACCCGGATTCCGGTGCGGGCGCTGTTCGACGCACCGACGGTCGCCGCGTTGGCGGCTCGCGCCGAAACGCATCGGGGCGACGGCGGTCGCGTCCCGCTGCGCCCCCGCCCGCGGCCGGAGCGCGTCCCGCTGTCCGCGGCCCAGCAGCGCGTCTGGTTCGTCAACCGCTTCCACGCCGACGAGCAGGCCGGGCCCGCCGCCGCGATCGACAACATCCCGGTCGCGCTGCGCCTCGCCGGTGAGCTCGACGTCGCGGCGATGACCACGGCGTTGGCCGACGTGGCGGCCCGGCACGAGATCCTGCGGACCGTCTACCCGGACGGCTCGGACGGGCCGGAACAACTGGTCCTGCCGCAGTCCGCGCCCGACCTCCTGGTCACGCGTGTGGCCGAAACCGCACTGGTGGAACAGCTTCGGGAGCTGGCGGCAGCGCCTTTCGATCTGACCACCGAAACACCGCTGCGGGCAGCGCTGTTCGCGATCGACGGTGCGCCACAAGCGGAATACGCGCTCGCCCTGGTGCTGCACCACATCGCCGCGGACGGTTTCTCGCTCGGTCCGCTGGCCGAGGATCTGATGACCGCCTACTCGGCGCGCCGGGCCGGGGCAGCGCCCGCGTGGGATCCGCTGCCGGTGCAGTACGCCGACTACACGCTCTGGCAGGCCGATCTCGCCGACGCCGGGCGGCAACTCGACTACTGGCGCGGCGCCCTGGACGGCCTGCCGGAGCAACTCGAACTGCCCACCGACCGTCCCCGTCCGGCGATCTCCTCCCATCGCGGTGCGACGTACCGCTTGCGGATCGATTCCGACCTGCACAGCGAGCTGGGCGAGCTGGCGCGCAAACGCGAGACCACGCTGTTCAGCACGGTGCACGCGGCCTTGGCGGTACTGCTGGCCCGGCTGTCGGGCGGCGCGGACATCGCGATCGGCACCCCGGTCGCCGGACGCGGTGACGCGGCGCTGGACCGGCTCGTCGGCATGTTCGTGAACACGCTGGTGCTGCGCACCGCCGTCGACTCCAGAGCCAGGTTCGAGACCGTGCTGGACGCGGTGCGCGACCAGGACCTCGACGCGCTCTCGCACGCCGACGCGCCGTTCGAGCGGCTCGTCGAGATGCTCGCTCCGACCCGCGCGCGCAACCGTCATCCGCTCTTCCAGGTGGCGCTGACCTTCCAGAACTTCGCCTTGCCCGAGCTCGAGCTGCCCGATCTACGGGTGCGCGCGCAGGAGTTCGACGCGCCGGTGGCCGAGTTCGACCTCCAGTTCACCGTGCTCGAATCGAACGACCCGGACGGGCGCGCCGACGGCATGCAGATCGAGATCCGCTATGCCACCGACCTTTTCGACGCGCCGTCGGTCGCCGTTCTCGGCAGGCGGTTCACCCAGGTGCTCGCCGCCATCGCCGCCGATCCCACGGTGGTCGTGGGCGACATCCAGTTGCTCAGCGCCGAGGAGCAGCATCGCGCTTTGTACGAGTGGCCGGTCGGCGGCCCCGACGTCGCGGACGCCACCGGCAGTGTGGCCGAGCGTTTCGCGCGGGCCGCCGCGCTGGACCCGGCCGCCGTCGCGGTGCGCGACGGGGCACGGTCGCTGGCATATGCCGAACTCGACGACTGGTCCAACCGGCTGGCGCGGCGGCTGATCGCCGCGGGCGTCGGGCCGGAAACACTGGTGGCCGTCGCGCTGCCCCGCTCGGCGGAACTGGTGGTCGCCCTGCTCGCGGTGCTCAAAGCGGGCGGCGGATACCTGCCGATCGATCCGGCCTACCCGGACGACCGGATCGAATACGTCCTGGACGATGCCCGGCCGATCTGCGCGATCGCGGGGGCCGCCACCGAGTTGCCGCGCGGCTGGTTCGGCGGACCGGTGATCGACGTCGCCGCACCGAACCTCGTCGAGTTCGGCGGCGAGCCGGTCACCGATGTGGATCGGCGCGCCCCGCTGCGCTCCGGTCACGTTGCCTACGTCATCTACACTTCCGGTTCCACCGGCAGGCCCAAAGGCGTCGTGGTGCCGCATCGCAACGTGCTGCGGCTGCTGGACAACACGCGGCGGCGCTTCGGCTTCGGCTCGGCGGACGTGTGGACCCTGTTCCACTCCTACGCCTTCGACTTCTCGGTCTGGGAAATGTGGGGACCGCTGCTGTCCGGCGCGACGGTGGTGGTGGTCGACTACTACACCTCGCGCTCGCCGCGGCAGTTCCGTGAGCTGCTGATCGCCGAGCGGGTCACCGTGCTCAACCAGACCCCGTCGGCGTTCTATCAGCTCGTCGCCGCCGATCTGGCCGAGCCGGAACCCGCCGCGTTCGCGTTGCGGGTCGTCGTCTTCGGCGGCGAGGCGCTGGAGCCGCAGCGCCTCGGTGGTTGGTTCGCCCGCTACCCGGACGCGCCGCGCCTGGTGAACATGTACGGCATCACCGAGACCACGGTGCACGTGTCCTATCGGGAGATCGACGGGCACACCGGTTCGACCGGCGTGATCGGCGCGGGGTTGCCCGGACTGACCGTCCGCCTGCTCGACGACCGGTTGCGGCCGGTCCCGGTCGGCGTGCCCGGCGAGATCTACGTCTCCGGCGGCCAATTGGCGCGCGGCTACTTGCACCGTCCCGCCCTGACCGCGGGCCGCTTCGTCGCGGACCCGTACGCGGGCGACGGAGCGCTCACCTACCGCTCCGGCGATCTGGCCCGCTGGACCGCCGACGGCGAGCTGGAGTATCTCGGGCGCGCGGACCAGCAGGTGAACCTGCGCGGCTTCCGCGTCGAGCTCGGTGAGATCGAGGCCGCGCTGCTCGAGGCGTCCGAAGCGGTCCGGGAAGTGGCCGCGGTGGTGCGCACCGATCTGGTGGACGAACCGCGCATCGTCGCGTACGCGGTCGTCGCGGACGACTCCGTCGACAGCGCCGCGCTACGACAAGCCCTGGTGTATCGCCTGCCCGAGCACATGGTGCCCGCCGCGATCGTCCCGCTGCCGCGCATCCCGTTGACGGTCAACGGGAAGCTGGACCGCGCCGCGCTGCCCGCGCCACGGTTCGAATCGACCACCTACCGGGCGCCGTCCACGCCGAGCGAACGGGTCGTGGCGGAGGTGTTCGCCGAAGTGCTGGGCGCGGAGCGCGCCGTCGGCGCCGACGACGATTTCTTCGCGCTCGGCGGCAGCTCCCTGTTGGCCGCGAAAGCGGTCAGCAGGATCGGCGCGGCGCTGGGCCGGACGGTCGGTGTGCGCGCGCTGTTCGAAGCTCCCAGGGTCGCGGACCTCGCGGCGGCGGCAAGCGCGGTGGCCATGGGAGGCGCCCTGCCCGCGCTGGTGGCGGCGCCGCGCCCGGAGCGGGTCCCGCTCTCGCCCGCGCAGCAGCGCATGTGGTTCCTCAATCGGTTCGACCGGTCCTCCACCGCCTACAACATCCCGGTGGCCCTGCGGCTGTCCGGTCGGCTGGACGTGCCCGCGTTGCGCGCCGCGCTCGGTGACGTGGTCGCCCGGCACGAGGCGCTGCGCACTCGCTATCCGGAGATCGACGGCGAACCGGTGCAACTCGTCGAACCCGCCACCGTTCCGGCGCTGCGGCCGATCGATGTCCCGGAAGACGAACTACCACAGCGGGTCAGGGAACTGGCGGAGACGACCTTCGACGTCACCGCCGAGATTCCGGTGCGGATGAGGTTGTTCCGCGTGGTCGGCACGGGCGCGCGGCCGGAGTTCGTGCTCGCCGCGGTGCTGCACCACATCGCCGCCGACGGCTCGTCCATCGCGCCGTTCGTACGGGACCTGATGGTCGCCTACACCGCGCGCCGTGGTGGCGCCGCGCCGGACTGGACACCGCTGACCGTGCAGTACGCCGATTACGCACTGTGGCAACGCGATTTGCTCGGCGCCGAGGACGACGCCGAATCGGTGGCGGCCCGCGAGATCCGTTTCTGGACCCGGACACTCGCCGGACTGCCGGATCAGCTGGCGCTGCCGACCGACCGCCCCCGCCCCGCGAGGCAGACCCTGCGCGGGGACAAGGTTCCGCTCACGATCGGCGCGCGGCTGCACGCGGATCTGGCCGCCCTCGGCCGACGGCATGGCGCGACGCTGTTCATGGTGGTGCACACCGCGTTCGCCGTGCTGCTCGCGCGGTGGTCGGGCGCAGGAGACATCGCGATCGGCACGCCGGTGGCCGGACGCGGCGCCGCCGAACTGGACGACGTCATCGGGATGTTCGTCAACACTCTCGTCCTGCGCGTCGGTGTCGACGGCGGCGAATCGTTCGCCGGACTGCTGGCCCGGGCGCGGGCCGCCGACTTGGCGGCGCTGGAACACGCGACCGTGCCGTTCGAACGTCTGGTGGAAGTGCTCAACCCGGTGCGCTCCACCGCACGCCACCCGCTGTTCCAGGTCGGCTACTCGTTCCAGAACCATGAGCGCGGACAGCTGCGGCTGCCCGAACTCGAGATTCGCGAATTCGAGTTCGACAACGGCGTAGCGCAATTCGACCTGCACCTGTTCGCGGTGGACGCCTACGACGCCGAGGGCGCGCCCGACGGCATCGAGCTGTCCCTCGGCTACGCCACCGATCTGTTCGAGCGCGCGACCGCGTTCCGGTTCACCGCCCAACTGCGCCGGGTGCTGGAAACGATCGCGGCGCGGCCGGAACTGCCGGTGGGTGACATCGAGCTGCTCGGGACCGACCGATCGCAGGTGCTCGCCGAATGGAACCGGACCCGGCGGCCGGTCCCGCGGGCCACGCTGGCGGATCTGATCGACGCGCAGACCGCGCGCAGCCCAGGCGCGGTCGCGCTGGTGGACGCGGCGACCGGCGAAGAGCTGCGCTACGCCGAGTTCGACGGGCGGGTGAACCGGTTGGCGCGCAGGCTCATCGCGTCCGGTGTCGGACCGGAGTCGACGGTCGTGCTGGCGATGCGCCGCTCGCTCGAACTGGTCGTCGCGATGTACGCCGTGGTGCGGGCGGGCGGCGCCTATGTGCCCATCGATCCGGACCATCCGGCCGAGCGGATCGCCCACATCGTGGCCACCGCGGCGCCGGTCGTGGTCCTGACCACCTCGCGCGACGGGTTCCCGTTCGAAACCGACTGCGTTGTCATGGAAATCGATCGGCTCGACGTCGCCGGGCTCGCCGCGACGCCGATCACCGACGCGGACCGGATCGGTCCGCTGCGTCCCGAGCATCCGGCGTACGTCGTCTTCACCTCCGGCTCCACGGGCGTGCCCAAGGGCGTGACGGTTCCGCACGCCGCGATCGTCAACCAACTCGCCTGGCTGGCGGACAGATTCGGCCTCGGCGCGAACGATCGGGTGCTGCTGAAGACGCCCGCGACCTTCGATCTGTCGGTGTGGGAGTTCTGGTCCGCGCTGATCACCGGCGGGTCGCTGATCGTCACCGCGCCCGGCGCCGAACGTGACCCGGACCTGCTGCGCGCGCTGCTGCGCCGCCACGGCGTCACCGTGCTGCACGCGGTGCCCGCCCTGATCGGCATGCTGCTGGCGGCCGAGCCGGGTGGCGCGCTGCCGGAAACGCTGCGCCACGTGCTGGCCATCGGCGAGGCGCTGCCGTCGGCCACGGCCGTGGACTTCCTGTGCCGCCATAGCGGCACGACCGCGCTGGACAACCTCTACGGCCCCACGGAGGCGGCGGTGTCGATCACCGCGTTCGCGCTCGACACTCAGCCGGAGCACACCGTCCCGATCGGGTCGCCCGCCTGGAACAGCCGGGTCTACGTGCTGGACGGGCGGTTGCGGCCCGCGCCGATCGGAGTGCCCGGCGAGCTGTACCTCGCGGGAGCGCAGCTGGCGCGCGGCTATCAGCGCCGTCCGGCGCTGACCGCCGACCGCTTCGTGGCCGATCCGTTCGCGGTGGAACTCGGTGCGGCGGCCGGCGAGCGGATGTACCGCACCGGCGACATCGTGCGCTGGCGTCCCGACGGCACCCTGGAATACCTCGAGCGCGCCGACTTCCAGGTGCAGATCGGCGGCTTCCGCATCGAACTCGGCGAGGTGGAGGCCGCGCTGCTGCGGCAACCCGGGGTGGCCGCGGCCGTCGCGGTGGCGAAGGCCGACGACCGCGCGGGAACACGGCTCATCACGTATGCCGCAGTGCCGGAGGCGGATCCGGTCGCGTACGCCGACCTGGCCGTGTCGCTGCGCGCCGTTGTGGCCGCGCGACTGCCCGGATACATGACGCCTGCCGCCGTCGTCGTGCTGGCGGCGCTGCCGCTCACGGCCAACGGCAAGATCGATCGTTCGGCGCTGCCCGAGCCGCCGTTCGCCGAGGCGGCCTTCCGCGCGCCGTCCGGTGCGTTGGAGCGCCTGGTCGCGGACGCGTTCGCAGAGGTCGTCGGCGTGGACGCGGTGAGCGTCGACGACGACTTCTTCGCCAGGGGCGGCAACTCCCTGATGGCCACCCGGCTCGCGGCCCGGCTCGGCGCGGCACTCGGCGGCCATGTCGCGGTGGCCGCGGTGTTCGAAGCCCCGACGCCCGCCGCACTCGCAGAACGCATCGCGGCCACCGAGCGCGGCGTGGCCCGGCCCGCTTTGGTCCGTCGCGCCGATGCCGGGCCGGTGCCGCTCGCGCCCGCGCAGCAGCGCATCTGGGTGCTCGACCGGCTCGCACCGGACTCGTCGGCCTATCACATTCCCACGGCGCTGCGGCTGCGCGGCCGGCTGGATGTGGCGGCGCTGGCGGCGGCGCTCGGCGATGTGCTCGACCGGCACGAGACGCTGCGCACCAGGTACCCGGACACCGAGGACGGACCGGTCCAGGAGGTGGTGCTCGCGTCGCCGGTCGATCTGACACCGATTCCGGTGGGCCGAGCGGAAATGGACAGGCGGATCGCGGAATTCGTGGCCCCCGCCTTCGATCTCGCTTCCGCGCCGCCGGTGCGTGCCGCCCTGTTCACCCCCGCCGCCGACGAACACGTCTTGGTGGTCGTGCTGCACCACATCGGTGCGGATGGATACTCGATCGCGCCGTTGACCGCCGATCTGGTGCGCGCCTACCTGGCCAGATCCACCGGACACGCGCCGGACTCGGCCCCGCCCGCGATCCGTTACCGCGACTACAGCGCCTGGCAGCACGAGCTGCTCGGCGACGGCGCGGACCCCGACAGCCTGCTGGCGCGCCAACTCGCCTTCTGGCGCACCGAATTGACCGGTGCGCCGGAACTGCTCGCCCTACCCACCGATCGACCGCGACCGGCCAGGCGAAGCATGAAGGGGGCAAGCGTTACCCGGGAGATCGACGCCGAGCGCACCGTACGCCTGGAGCGACTGGCCCGCGAACACGGCGGCACACTGTTCACCCTGGTGCACAGCGCGCTCGCGGTGCTGCTGGCGAAACTGTCCGGCGCGGCGGACGTCACGGTCGGCGTGCCGGTCGCCGGGCGCGGTGTCCGCGAGCTGGATGAGCTGGTCGGCATGTTCGTCAACACCGTGGCGTTGCGCACCGAGGTCGATCCCCGTGCGAGTTTCGGCGAGCTGCTGCGCCAGGTCACCCGGCGGGATCTGGCGGCGTTCTCGCACGCCGACGTCCCGTTCGATCAGGTGGTCGAGGCGCTGGGCGTCACCCGTTCCGGCTCGTACGCACCGCTGTGCCAAGTACTGCTCACCTTCCAGAACTTGCCGCGGGCGGAGGTGGAACTGCCCGGCCTCGCGGTCGAGGCGATCGACCTGACGTCGGCGGAGGCGAAGTTCGACCTCCAGGTGACCGTGCTGGAGCAGTTCGCCGCCGACGGTGCGCGCGCCGGTATGGAGCTGCGCGTCGGCTACGCGACCGACCTCTTCGACGAACCGACGGCGCACGCGTTCGGTGACCGCTTGCTGCGGGTGCTGGAGGCGGTGTCCGCGGATCCGGCGGTAGCCCTTCGCGCGATCGACATCCGTTCCGCGGCCGAACGGCTGCCCCGGCCCACCGCGTCGGCGGCGGACCTGCCCGCGCTGATCGCCCGGGCGGCCCGGGCCGTCCCCGCCGCCACCGCGTTCGAGCACGGCGATCGGTTGGTCTCCTTCGGCGAGCTCGACGCGAAGCTCGCGTCCGTCGCGAAGGCGATGGGCCCGGCGGCCAAACCCGAAGCCCTGATCCATGTCTCGCTCGCCGGGTTGGTTCCCGGCCTGCTCGCCGCACTCGGCGGCAGCGGTCTGGCGGCCTTGCTGCGGACCCTGCCCGCCACCGCCGAGGCGCTGCTCGCCGACTCGGCGGCGGCCCTCGATTCGGAAGGAAACCGCTGATGACCCACGCAGACGCCGTGCGCCGCGGCTACGGCATCGACGACCTGCCCGGTCTCATCGCGACTGTTGCCGGGCTGGACCCGCAGCGCGTGGCGTTGCGGCACGGAGAGCTTACCGTCACCTACGCGGCGCTGGCCGACGAACTCGCGGCCCTGTCCGAAGCCATGGGCGCGGGGGTGGGCGCGGAGGCGCTGGTTCCGGTGGTGGTCTCCGGTCGACTGCCCGCGCTGCTGGAATCCGGTGACGGCGCGCTCGGCGCGGTGCTGGACGCACTGCTCGTCGACGCGCTCGCGGCCGCGCCCGACCTTCCGGCGACCACCACCGCGCCCGTCGAGACATTGGTGAGCCTGTTCGAGGAGCAGGTGTGGCGGACTCCGGACGCGATCGCCGTCGAATACGCGGGAATCACCCTCACCTACGCCGAATTCGACGGCCGAGTCAACGCGCTGGCCCACCACTTGGTCGAACTCGGCGTGCGGCGGAACTCGCTGGTGGGCTTGGCCGTGCGGCGCTCGATCGACCTGCTGGTCGGCATGTACGCGATCCTGCAGGCGGGCGGCGCGTACCTGCCGATCGACCCGGACCATCCGGCCGACCGCATCGGCTACGTGCTCGCGGTCGCCGAGCCGGTGCTCGTGCTGACCACCACGCGTGACGAGCCCGACTTCGGCGGTGCGGTCGCGACGCTGCGGATCGACGAATTCGTGGGCTCGCCCACGCCGGAAGCTCCCGCGGTCGCCCGGTCGGCCGACGACCTCGCCTACGTGATCTTCACGTCCGGCTCGACCGGCAGGCCGAAGGGCGTCGCCGTGTCGCACCGCGCGATCGTGGCGAATCTGCGGTGGCGGCAACGGATGTACCGGCTGTGTGCCGACGACGTGGTGTTGCAGAAGACGCCGTTCACCTTCGACGTGTCGGTGTGGGAGTTCTTCTGGCCGTTGCAGGTCGGCGCCCGGCTGGTCGTCGCGGAGCCGTACGGTCATCGGGACCCGGCGTACTTGGCGCGTGCGATCGCCGAAAACGGGGTCACGGTGGCGCATTTCGTGCCGTCCATGCTCGCGGTCTTCGTCGCCGAGTCGGTCGCGGTGGACTCGCTGCGGCTGGTCTTCGCCTCGGGTGAGGCGCTTGCGGCCGCCACCGCCGCGTCCTTCCGCGACGTCTGCGGGGCGACGCTGCACAACCTGTACGGGCCCACCGAGGCGGCGGTCGACGTGACCGCGCACGAGGTAACCGGCGCGGACGTGGCGGGCGTGCCGATCGGCGTCGCCGCCGACGACACCGAGTTGCTGGTGCTCGACGACAGCCTGCGTCCGGTGGCGCGCGGCGTCGTCGGCGAGCTGTACCTGGCAGGCGTGCAATTGGCCCGCGGTTATGTCGCCCGGCCAGGCCTGACCGCCGAGCGATTCGTGGCGAACCCCGAGGGACCGGCCGGGGAGCGGATGTACCGCACCGGCGACCTGGTGCGCTGGGCGCCCGGGGTGGAGGGCGGGCCGGAGGAGCTGGAGTATCTGGGCCGCACGGACTTCCAGGTGAAGTTGCGCGGCCTGCGGATCGAACTGGGCGAAATCGAGGCGGCGCTGCTGCGCCACCCGCGCGTCACCCAGGCCGCGGTGGTGCTGCACCGGCACGCGAGCGGCGATCATCTGGTCGGCTACGTGGTCGGCGACGCTGTCGAGACCGCCGAGGTACTGGACTCCGTCCGCCGCGAGCTGCCCGAGTACATGGTGCCGACGCTGCTCGTCGCGCTGGCGGCGATGCCGTTGAACGCCAACGGCAAGCTGGACCGCAGAGCGCTTCCTGAGCCGAAATTCGATTCCGGGACGACGGCTTATCGGGCGCCGGAGACCGAGGCGGAGACGGCGGTCGCCGCGATTTTCGCCGAACTGCTGGACGTGCCGCGCGTGGGCGCGGACGACGACTTCTTCGCGCTGGGCGGCAATTCGCTGCTCGCCACCCGAGCCATCGCCCGGATCGCCGCGGCCATCGGCGCGACCGTGGACGTGCGCGATTTCTTCGCTCGTCCCACCGCGGCCGCGGTGGTCGCGTCGGCGCGCCCGGCCGCGGCGCGTCCGCCGCTGGTGGCCGGTCCGCGCCCGGAGCATGTTCCGCTCTCGCCCGCGCAGCGACGCATGTGGTTCCTCAACCGATTCGGCGCCGACACCGATCAGGCCCGCGAGCTGGGCGCCGCCGCCGTGGACAACATCCCGGTGGCGCTGCGCCTGCGCGGCCCGCTGGACGTCGCCGCGCTGTCGGCGGCGGTCACCGATCTGGTGGCCAGGCACGAAGTGCTGCGCACCGTGTATCCGCAGACCGCCGACGGGCCTGCGCAATCGGTGCGACGCGTACACGCGGTGTTCGACCTGACGCCCGCCGAAGTGCCGCGGGAGCGGTTGGCCGCGGCGATCCGCCGGGCGGCGAGCCAGGGCTTCGACGTGGCGGAGGAGATCCCGGTGCGGGTGCGCCTGCTGCGCTGCGAACCCGAGGACCACACGCTCGTGCTCGTCGTCCACCACATCGCGGCCGACGGCGTCTCGCTCGTGCCCCTGATGCGCGACCTGGCCACGGCCTATGCCGCGCGGCGCGACGGTCGCGGGCCGGGGTGGACTCCGCTGGCCGTGCAGTACGCGGACTACGCGCTGTGGCAGCAACGGGTCCTCGGTGCGGAGACCGACGCGGATTCCGTGGCGGCGCGCCAGCTCGCCTTCTGGCGCGCCGAGTTGGCCGAGCTGCCAGCGCAATTGGATCTGCCCGCCGATCGGCCGCGTCCGGCCGCGCCCTCGTACCAGGGCGCCACCTACGAGTTCGCCGTCGACGCCGCGCTGCGCTCCGCCGTCGAGGCGATCGCCGCGCGCGTTCGCGCGACGCCGTTCATGGTGCTGCACGCGGCGCTGGCCGCCCTGCTGGCCCGGTTGTCCGGCACCCAGGACATCGCTATCGGCACACCGGTCGCGGGCCGGGGCGAGGCCGTACTCGACGACGTGGTCGGCATGTTCGTCAACACCCTCGTGCTGCGCACCGAAGTGGACGCCGCGAGCGGTTTCGCCGACTTGGTGGCGCACGCCGCCGACCGCGACCTGCGCGCCTTCGCGCACGCCGACATCCCGTTCGAGCAGTTGGTGGAGGCGCTGAACCCGCCGCGTTCGGCCGCCAGGCATCCGCTGTTCCAGGTCGCGCTGTTCATGCAGAACATCGGGCCGATCGCGCTGACCATGCCCGGTCTCGACACCGAGCAGGTCGACTTCGACTCCGGTTTCGCGAAGTTCGACCTCCAGCTCACGGTGTCCGAAGCCGCCGACAGCTACCGCGCCGAATTCACCTACGCCACCGACCTGTTCGACGCCGCGACGGTGCGGGAGTTCGCCGCGAAGTTCGTCCGGCTGTTGCGCGCGGCGGTGGACGACCCGGACGCACCGGTCGGGGATCTCCCGCTGCTCGACGCGGGCGAGCTGGACTATGTCACCGCGAGCTGGAACGCCAGCGGGCACCGAGTGCCCGATCGGTTCCTGCACGAGGGTTTCGACGCGCAGGTGCGCCGTACCCCGGATGCCGTCGCGGTGGTCACCGACGGCGAGCGGCTGACCTACGCCGAGCTGTCCGACCGCGCCGACCGGCTGGCGAGGATGCTGATCGGGCTCGGCGTCGGTCCGGAAGCGCTGGTCGTGCTGGCCCTGCCGCGCTCGGTGGAACTGGTCGTCGCCATGTACGCGGTGGCGCGGGCGGGCGGCGCGTACGTCCCGGTGGACCCAGGACATCCCGCCGAACGCATCGGCCACATCCTCGACACCGCGCGACCGCATGCCGTCCTGACCACGAGCGATAGCGGTTTCGACGCCGCCGCGCAGGTTTCCGTTCCGGTGTATCACCTGGATGAACTCGATCTCTCCGCCTACCCCTCCGGCAAGATCGGCGACCGCGAACGCCACGGCGCGCTGCACCCGCAGCATCCCGCCTACGTGATCTTCACTTCCGGGTCCACCGGAAAGCCGAAGGGCGTGGCGGTCAGTCATCAGGCCATCGCCAACCAGCTGGCCTGGATGCACGCGGAGTACCGTCCGCGCACCGGCGATGTCTACCTGCAGAAGACCGCGAGCACCTTCGACGTCTCGCTATGGGGCTACTTCCTACCGCTACGAGCGGGCGCGACCATGCTGCTGGCCGCACCGGACGGACATCGCGATCCGCGCTATCTCGCCGAGACCGTCGCACGCCATGGCGTCACGCTCACCGACTTCGTGCCATCGATGCTCGCGGTGTTCGCCGCGCACGCCGCGCCGGGCGAACTCGACTCGCTGCGCGACGTGTTCATCATCGGCGAGGCGCTGCCGCCGGAGACCGTCGCCGCCTTCAGGCAGGTGTGCGACGCGGGCCTGCACAACCTCTACGGCCCCACCGAGGCGGCGGTGTCCATCACCAACCGCGAGGTCACCGAGGTGAACTCGCCGCAAGTGCCGATCGGCGAGCCGGAGTGGAACTCGCAGGTCTACGTGTTGGACGGACGGTTGCGGCCCGCGCCGATCGGCGTGCGGGGCGAGCTGTACCTGGCGGGAGCGCAGCTGGCGCGCGGCTACCACGGCCGCGTCGACCTCACCGCCGATCGTTTCGTCGCCAATCCCTTCGGTGCGCCGGGCGCCCGCATGTACCGCACCGGCGACCTGGTGCGCTGGAGCCGCGACGGCGAGCTGATCTATCTGGGCCGCAGCGACTTCCAGGTGAAGTTCCGCGGTCGGCGCGTCGAACTCGCCGAAATCGAGACAGCGCTGCTGGCGGCGGCCGGGGTCGGCCAGGCCGCGGCGCGGCTGGTCACCGGACCGGCGGGGGAGTTCCTGGCGGGCTACGTGATCGCAGCGCCCGGCGCGACGCTCGATCTCGACGCGGTGAAATCGTGTGTCGCTCAGCGTCTTCCCAGCTACTTGGTGCCGACCGCAGTGGTCGAGCTGAACGAATTCCCCCGCAACACCAGCGGCAAGCTCGATCGCGCCGCCCTGCCGATCCCGGTGCTCGCGGCCGAGCGCTTCCGTCCGCCGGTGAGCGCCGCGCAACGTCTGGTCGCCGCGGTGGTCGCGGAGGTGCTGCGGGTCGAGCGGGCCGGGCTGGACGACGATTTCTTCGCTCTCGGCGGCAGCTCGCTGGACGCCACCCAGGTCAGCGCCCGCACGGGTGAGGCGATGGGAGTACGCGTTCCGGTGCGCGCGCTGTTCGACGCGCCCACGGTGGAGGGCTTCGCCGCCGCCGTCGAGCGGCTCGGCGCCGCAGGGGCGCCGCGACTCCCACTGGTCCGCCGTCCACGGCCCGAGCGGGTGCCGCTCTCGCCCGCGCAGCAGCGCCTGTGGTTCCTCAACCGCGTCGAGAGCCAGGACGGCGCCGACAGCGTCTACAACCTGCCGATCGTGCTGCGGCTGACCGGCCGCCTCGACGTGACGGCGCTGGAGCGCGCCGTACTCGACGTGCTCGCCCGGCACGAGACGCTGCGCACCACCTTCCCCGAAACCGACGACGGCCCCTGCCAATCCGTTCGCGACGCCACCGACATCGGCCTGAGCCTGCATCCGGTGCCGATCGACCGCTCCGCACTGGAGGATGCCGTGGCAGGCATCGTCGGCGCCGGGTTCGACGTGACCGCCGAGTTGCCCTGCCGGGTCGCGCTGCTCGCGGTGGAGCGGGTCGACGAGGCGCGCGGCGTCACCGGCGACGAATACGTGCTGGTGTTCGTCGTGCACCACATCGCCGCCGACGCCTTGTCGATGGTCCCGCTGGTCACCGACCTGGTCGGGGCCTACCTCGCGCGCCTGACCGGGCGGCGGCCGGACTGGGAGCCGCTGGCGGTGCAGTACGCCGACTACAGCCTCTGGCATCGGGACCTGCTCGGCGCCGAGGACGTCCCCGGTGATCTCGCCTACCAGCAGCTGCGCTTCTGGCGCGACGTGCTGACCGGCGCGCCGGCGCAACTGCCCCTCCCGGTCGATCATCCACGGCCCGCGATCCCCTCGCACGAGGGAGCGGGCGTCGATTTCGTGATCGAGCCCGAGGTCGTCGCCGGCTTGCGCGCGCTGGCCCGGCGCGGCGGCGCGACGTTGTTCATGACGCTGCACGCGGCCTTCGCCGCCACCCTGGCCCGGTTGAGCGGCAGCGCCGACATCGTGATCGGCTCGCCCGTCGGCGGACGCGGGGAGCTGGCGCTGGACGCACTCGTCGGCATGTTCGTCAACACCCTGGCGTTGCGCACCCGAGTAGCCGCCGACGCCTCGTTCGCCGCGCTGCTGAGCGAGGTGCGCGAGGCCGATCTGGCCGCGTTCGCCAACGCCGACCTGCCATTCGAGCGCCTGGTGGACGTCATGGCGGTGGATCGCTCCGCGGGCGCGCATCCGCTGTTCCAGGTGATGTTCAGCTTCGAGACCGCGACGCCCGCATTCGGCGGGAAAGCCATGGAGGTGCCGTGGCTGTCGGTGCACCCGGTCGAGATCCCCGACAACGGAGCGAAATTCGACCTGCACCTGGTGGTGGCGGAGCGCGCGGATTCGGCGGGACTGTCGGGCACCCTGCGCTACGCGACCGATCTGTTCGACGCCGCGACCGTCGAGTCGTTCGCCGACCGCTTCCAGCGGATGCTCGCCGCCGTCGCGGTCGACGCCGGTGCGCGGATCGGTGACATCGAACTGCTTTCGGACGCCGAACGCACACGGGTGTTGCGGGTGTGGAATGCCACCGACCGCCCGTTCCCCGAATCCGACACGCTCGCCTCCCTGTTCGCCGCGCAAGTCGAACGCACACCGGACGCGCCCGCGGTCACCTTCGAGGAGACGACGCGGGCCTACCCGTCGCCGGACCACAGCTCCTCAGCGGCTGGCTCTGCGGCGCCGGCCCACCCGTCACCCGACCAGGACCTCTCAGCGGGTGGCTCCGCTGTCCTGCCTCAGCTATTGCCCGGCCACGACTCCTCGGCGGGTAGCTCTGCGGCGCTGGCCCACCCGTCACCCGGCCACCCCTCGGCGGGTAGCTCCGCGACGCTGGCCCACCCGTCACCCGACCATCACCCCCCAACGAGTCGCTCCGCGACGCTTACTTATTCGGAATTCGCCGGGCGGGTCAACCGGCTGGCGCGGTGGCTCGTAGCACAGGGCGTCGGCCCGGAAACGCTGGTTGCGCTCGGTATGCGCCGATCCCTCGACCTGGTGGTGGGCATGTACGCGGTCACCGTCGCGGGCGGCGGATACGTGCCACTCGATCCCGACCACCCCGCCGAACGCACCGCCCACATCCTGGCCACCGCCGCGCCGGTGTGCGTACTGACCGCAGGCGCGGACCTGAGCTGCGGCGTGCCCGAGACGCGGATCGACCGGCTGGACCTGTCCGGTTACCGGGACACCCCACTCACCGACGCCGACCGGCGCGCTCCGCTGCGCCCGGCGAACACCGCCTACGTGCTGTTCACCTCGGGCTCCACGGGCAAGCCGAAGGGTGTCGCGATGAGCCACCGCGGCATCGTGAACCGGTTGTGCTGGATGCAGTCCGCGTATGCCGCGCTCGGGCCGGGCGATGTGCTGTTGCAGAAGACGCCCGCCACCTTCGACGTCTCGGTGCCGGAGTTCTTCTGGCCGTTGCAGGTCGGCGCGCGCATGGTGCTGGCGCGGCCGGACGGGCATCGCGACCCGGCGTATCTGGCCCGCCTCATCCGCGCCGAGGGCGTCACCGCGGCGCACTTCGTGCCGTCCATGCTGGCCGTCTTCGTGGCGGGCGAGTTCGACGTGCCGTCGCTGCGTGAGGTGTTCTGCTCCGGCGAGGCGCTACCCGTCGGCGTGGCCCAGCGGATGCGCGAACTCACCGGCGCGCGGGTGCACAACGGCTACGGCCCCACTGAGGCCGCGGTGGAGGTGACCTTCCACGAGGTGCGTGACACCGACTTCGAGACCGTGCCGATGGGCGAACCGATCTGGAACACCAGAACATATGTGCTCGACGCGCGACTGCGGCCGGTGCCTGCGGGTGCGCCGGGGGAGTTGTATCTCGCGGGCGTGCAACTGGCGCGCGGCTATCTGGACCGCCCCGGCCGCACCGGCGACCGGTTCGTCGCCGACCCGTTCGGCCCGCCCGGTGAACGGATGTACCGCACCGGCGACTCGGTGCGGTGGAACGCTTCGGGAGAGCTGGAGTTCCTCGGCCGCACCGACTTCCAGGTCAAGATCCGCGGCTTGCGCGTCGAACTCGGCGAGATCGAGTCGGTGCTGCTCGCGACGCCCGCCGTGACCCAGGCCGCCGTACTGGTCCGGGACGATCGCGGCGTGGGCGAGCGCCTGGTCGCCTATTTGGTGACGGACGGACCGGTCGAGATCGCGGCGGTGCGTGACGCGGTGGCCCAACGGCTTCCGGGCTACATGGTGCCGCAGGCGTTCGTGGTGCTGGACCGGTTCCCGGTGAACGCGTCCGGGAAGCTGGACCGATCGGCGCTGCCCGCGCCCGTGATCGCCGGCGTGGTGTTCGAGGCGCCGAGCGGTGCGGCGGAAGAACTCGTCGCCGGGACATTCTCGGCTCTGCTCGGGGTGGACGAGGTCGGCGCCGAGGACGATTTCTTCGCCCTGGGCGGCAATTCGCTCAGCGCCACCCAGCTCGCCGCGCGGCTTGGCAAAGCCACCGGCGGGGAAGTGGCGGTGCGCACTGTCTTCGACGCGCCCACGGTGCGGGCGCTGGCGCGGCGGATCACGGTCGATGCTCCGGCCGAGATCGGGCCCGTCGCGCTGCCGCCGCTCACGCCGCAGGAGCGCGGCCGGTCGATCCCGCTGTCGATCGCCCAGCAGCGCATGTGGTTCCTGAACCGGTTCGACACCACCAGCGGCGCGTACAACATCCCGTTCGCGCTGCGCCTCACCGGAGCGCTGAACGTGCCCGCCCTGGAGGCGGCGATCGCCGACGTGATCGCCCGGCACGAAACCTTGCGCACGATCTATCCCGAGCAGGACGGCGGTGCGACGCAGCTGGTGCTGCCCGCGGGGACGAAGCTGGTCGAGCTGGTCGCACGGCCGGTTCCCGCGCCGCAGGTGCCCGAACTCGTCGCCGCCGCCGCGCGAGCCGGGTTCGACGTGACCGCCGAGGTCCCGCTGCGCGTGCGCCTGCTGCGCGTGGAGGACGACGCCGCGGCAGGCAGCCACCAGGTGCACGTCCTGCTGTTCGTCGTGCACCACATCGCCGCGGACGGTTGGTCGTTCGCGCCGCTCACCCGGGATTTGGCCAACGCTTACGTCGCGCGGTGCGCGGACACGGCTCCCGCGCCGGGAGCGTTGCCGGTGCAGTACGCCGACTTCGCGATCTGGCAGCGCACCGCGCTGGGTTCCGCCGACGACCCGGCCTCGGTGCTGGCACGCCAGCTGTCCTACTGGACCGACCGGCTGGCCGGGCTGCCGGAGGTGCTGACACTCCCGTCCGACCGGCCCCGCCCCGCGGTCGCCACCAACCGGGGCGGCGCGCTGACCGGACGGCTGGACGCCGCCCTGCACGAGCGGATCCAGGAACTGGCCGCCGCGCACCGGGCGACCCCGTTCATGGTGCTGCACACCGCGCTGGCCGTGCTGTTGAGCCGTTACGGCGCGGGCCAGGACGTCGTGATCGGCGCGCCGGTCGCCGGGCGCGGCGAGGAAGCGCTGGACGAGTTGGTCGGCATGTTCGTCAACACGCTGGTGCTGCGCACCGAGGTTCGCCCGGACGCGACTCTGGCCGAGTTGCTGGCGTCCGTGCGCGCGGCCGACCTGGCCGCCTTCGATCACGCCGCGGTGCCGTTCGAGCAGTTGGTCGAGGTGGTGAACCCGGTTCGCTCACAGGCGCACGCTCCGCTGTACCAGGTCGCGCTGACCTTGCAGAACCAGACCGCGCCGGAGTTCCGGCTGCACCGGCTGGCCATCGCGGCGCTGGAGATCGGCGCGGCGCCGATCCAGCTCGACCTGGACTGGACGCTGACCGACCGCTACACCGCTGACGGCGCGCCCGACGGCATCGACGTGCACCTGCACTACGCGCTGGACCTGTTCGACGAACCGACTGCCGCAGGGTTCCTCGCCGCCTTCGACCGCGTGCTGCGCGCCATGGTGCGCGACGCCCGCACCAGGGTCGGCGCGGTCGAGCTGATGTCGGTGGCCGAACGCGGCCTGCTGCTGTCGGATCGCAACGCCACCGCGCACCCGTTGCCCGCCGAGACGCTGGACGACCTGCTCACCGCCCGTGTCGCGGCCACGCCCGACCGTGTCGGCGTGCGTTATGAGAACGAAGCGGTGACCTACGCGGAGTTCGCCTCTCGCGTGAACCGTCTGGCCCGCAAGCTGATCCGGACAGGTGTGGGCCCGGAGGACATCGTCGGCCTGGCCGCGGCGCGCTCGATCGACATGCTCGTGGCGATGTACGCGATCGTGCGCGCGGGCGCGGCGTATCTGCCGATCGATCCGGCGCACCCGGCCGAACGCCTGGCGCAGGTCGTCGCGAGCGCGGAGCCCCGGTTGGTGCTGACCGCCGGTGACGTGACGCTGCGCCCGCTCGACGGCGTCCCCGTGCTCGAGCTCGACGCTCTCGACCTCGATGACTTCGCCGACGGACCGGTGGCCGACGCCGAGCGGATCACCGCGCTGCGCCAGGACAACACGGCCTACGTGCTGTTCACCTCCGGCTCCACGGGGCGGCCGAAGGGCGTCGCGGTGACCCACCGCGCGATCATGAACCAGCTGCGCTGGCTGGAATTCCGTTACCAGGTCACGGCGTCCGACCGCATCCTGCAACGGGCCCCGCTGACCTTCGACGTGTCGGTGTGGGAATGCTTCCTGCCGATCGCCGTCGGCGCGCCGCTGGTGATTGCCCGGCCCGGCGGGCACCTGGACCTGGCCTACTTCGCGGATCTGCTGCGCGAACACCGGATCACCATCGCGGAGTACGTGCCCTCGGTGCTGGCCGCGCTGATCGGCGAGGGCATGGGCGACGCGCTGCGGTCGTTCCGGCATCTGCACTGCGGAGGCGAGGCGCTCACCCCGGACCTGCTCGCCGCGCTGCGCGGCAGCTTCGACGGCGCGGTGCACAACGCCTACGGCCCGACCGAGGCGGCGATTTCGGCGATCTACCACGAATTCACCGACAGCGACGCCGAATCCGGGCGGGACGTCGCCATCGGCCGTCCGTGCTGGAACACCAGGGCCTATGTGCTGGACGACCGGTTGCGCCCGGTGCCGATCGGCGTCACGGGCGAGCTGTATCTCGCGGGCGACCAGCTGGCGCGCGGCTATCACGCCCGCCCCGGACTTACCGCCGAGCGGTTCGTCGCCGATCCGTTCGGCGTGCCCGGCCGCATGATGTACCGGACCGGCGACCTGGTGCGCTGGAACCGCGACGGCGATCTGGTGTATCTGGGCCGCAACGATTTGCAGGTCAAGCTGCGCGGCCAGCGGATCGAGCTGGGCGAGATCGAGTCCGTCCTCGCCGCCGCGACCGGCGTGACCAACGCGGCGGTGCTCGTGGCTCGCGACAACTCTGGACAGGAATGCCTGGTCGGTTACGTCACCGGAGCCGACCCGACGCCCGATGCTGTGCTCGACGACGCGCGGGCACAACTGCCCGCGTACATGGTGCCCGCCCACATCGTCGTGCTGGACCAGATGCCACTGACCACTGTGGGCAAGCTCGATCGGTCGGCGCTGCCCGCTGTCGAGCTCACCGGCGCCACGGGAGACTTCCGCGCACCGCGGGAGGGGACCGAGGCGGTGCTCGCCACCCTGGTCGCCGACCTGACCGGCGCGGAGCGGATCGGCGCGGACGACGACTTCTTCGCCCGCGGCGGCAACTCGCTGCTGGCCATGCGGCTGGTCGCCCGGGTCAACGCGGCCTTCGGGTGCGCGCTGACGGTGCGCGAGGTCTTCGAAGCGCCGACCGTGGCCGGACTCGCCCTGCGAGTGGCGGGATCGGAACGGCCGGACGTCACCCGGCCCGCGCTCGTTCGCCGCGAACGGCCGGAGCGGATCCCGTTGTCCCTGGCACAGACCCGGATGTGGCTGCTGCACCGGCTCGATCCGGATTCGGCGGTCTATCACATCCCGATCACCATCCGGCTCACCGGCGCGTTGGACCTCGCGGCATTGCGCGCGGCCGTGCGCGACGTGATCGATCGGCACGAATCGCTGCGCACCGTCTTCCCCGCCGACGCGGACGGCCCCGCCCAAGTCGTCCGCACCGACGCGGATGTGCCCGAACTGCCACTGCATCCGATCGAGGTGACCGAGCCGAACCTGCGGGACGCGGTGCTCGCGTCGATCGGCGAGAGCTTCGATCTGCGCAGTCGTATCCCGGTGCGGGCGAGCCTGTTCCGCGTCGCGCCCGAAGAACATGTGCTGGCCGTGGTGGTCCATCACATCGCCGCCGACGGCGTCTCCACCGCACCGCTGGCCCGCGACCTCATGACGGCCTATACCGCGCGCGTCGCGGGGGAGCGGCCGTCGTGGCCGCCGCTGCCCGTGCAGTACGCGGACTTCACCCTCTGGCAGCGCGAGGCCCTCGGCTCCGCGGATGATCCGGACTCGCCGGTGTCGAACCAGATCGCCTACTGGCGCTCGGAACTCGACGGACTCGCCCCGGTGCTGGAACTGCCCGCCGACCGTCCTCGCCCGGCGGTGGCCTCGGGGCGCGGCGCCACCGTCGACTTCGCGATTCCCGCCGACCTCACCGGGTCGATCGCGGAACTCGCCCGGCGGCACGGCGTCTCGATGTTCATGGTGTTGCACGCCGCCTACGCCGCGCTGCTCGCCCGGCTGGCCGGAGTCGGCGACGTCGCCATCGGCACCCCCGTCGCGGGACGGGGCGAACAAGCGCTGGACGACATGGTCGGCATGTTCGTCAACACCCTCGTACTGCGCACGCCGATCACGCCGGACGCGTCGTTCGCCGCCTTTCTCGGCGGCGTCCGGGAGATCGACGTGCGGGCCTTCGCCCACGCCGACCTGCCGTTCGAGCGCTTGGTCGAGGAGCTGAACCCGATTCGCTCGCAGTCTCATTCGCCGCTGGTGCAGACACTGCTCACCTTCGAACAGCACGACGACACCGTGCTGCGCCTGCCCGGCCTGACGGTGACGGCCTATCCGCTGGACAACCGCGTCGCGCAGTTCGACCTGGCGGTGGAACTGACCGAACACCGCGTCGCGACCGGTTACGCGCTGCGCGGCGTGCTGCGGTATGCCACCGACCTGTTCGACCGAGCCACCGTCGAGACGTTCGGGGCGCGCTTCACGCGCGTGCTGCGGGCCGCGGTGGCCGACCCCTCGGTGCGGGTCGGCGACCTCGAAATCCTGGACGACGCGGAACGGGCACTGGTGCTCGACCGCTGGAACGACACCGCCGTCCCCGTCGACCCGGCCGCCACGCTGATCTCGTTGTTCGAGGCGCAGGTCGCGAGGACCCCGGACGCGCCTGCGGTCACGGTCGATGGGCGCACCCTGTCCTACGCCGAGTTCGCCGCGCGGGCGCGGCGGCTGGCGCGCTGGCTGGTCGGTCAGGGCGTCGGCCCGGACGCGCCGGTCGCGCTCGGCATGCGACGGTCGCTGGATCTGGTGGTCGGCATCTACGCGGTCACCCTCGCGGGCGGCGCGTACGTCCCGCTCGACCCCGACCATCCGGCCGAGCGGCTGGAGTACGTGCTGTCGACCGCCCGGCCGGTGTGCGTGCTCACCTCGGGCCTCGACCTGGACGCGGGCGCGGCGCGGCAGGTCCGCGTCGACCGGCTCGACCTGACCCGATACTCCGCCGATCCGCTCACCGCCGGAGACCGGCTCGGTGCGCCCGCCCCTGGCCACACCGCGTATGTGATCTTCACCTCAGGATCGACCGGTCGCCCGAAGGGCGTGGCCGTCACCCACGCGGCGATCGTGAATCGCCTCACCTGGATGCAGTCGGCCTATCCGCTGGTCGCGGACGATGTGGTGCTGCAGAAGACCCCCGCCACCTTCGACGTCTCGGTCTGGGAATTTTTCTGGCCCTTGGCTTTCGGCGCTCGCTTGGTGGTCGCACGTCCAGATGGGCATCGCGACCCCGCCTATCTGGCCCGCCTGATCGTCGAGCAACGCGTCACGACGGTGCACTTCGTACCCGCCATGCTGGCGGTTTTCCTGGCGGATCCGCACACAGAAAAGTGCATTACGCTGCGCAACGTCTTCGCATCGGGCGAGGCATTGCCCGCGGTTGCCGCGCAGCGGGCGCGAGAGGTGATCGGAGCGCGGGTGCACAACCTGTACGGCCCTACCGAGGCCGCCGTCGACGTCACCTATCACGAGGTGACCGATCAGGACCTGGTGTCCGTGCCGATCGGCAGACCGGTGGCCAACACCCGCCTGCTGGTGCTGGACGCCCGGATGCGGCCGGTCCCGGTCGGCGTTCCGGGGGAGCTGTACCTCGCCGGTGCACAGCTGGCCCAGGGTTACGTGGCGCGCCCGGAGTTGACCGCCGACCGGTTCGTGGCCAACCCGTACGGACCCGCCGGGGCGCGGATGTACCGCACCGGCGACCTCGTCTCCTGGACCGGCAAGGGTGAGCTGGAGTATCTCGGTCGCACGGACTTCCAGGTGAAGCTGCGCGGTCTGCGCATCGAGCCGGGCGAGATCGAGTCGGCGCTGTCGGCGCTGGACGCGGTTGCCCAGGCGGTGGTGCTGGTCCGTTCGGACGAGCGGTTGGGCGCTCAGCTGGTCGCCTACCTGGTTGCCTCGCGCCGCCACCCGATCGACATCGAGGACGTGCGGGCCGCACTGAGCGCCGAACTGCCCGCGTATATGGTGCCCACCTCGTTCGTCCTGCTCGAGCGGTTCCCGGTCAACGCCTCCGGCAAGCTGGACCGCGCCGCGCTGCCCGCGCCGCGGTTCGCGACCGTGGGGTACCGAGCTCCGGCCACTCGGACCGAGGCGACCGTCGCGGGGATCGTCGCGGCTCTGCTCGGCGTCGAGCGCGTGGGGGCGGACGACGATTTCTTCGCCCTCGGCGGAAACTCGCTGCTCGCGACCCGGGTCGCCGCCCGGCTGGGCGCCGAACTGGACGCCGAGATCCCGGTGCGCCTGCTGTTCGAGGCGCCGACCGTGACCGCGCTGGCCGCGCGGGCCGAACGGCTCGCGGGGACGGGCGCCAAACCGGCGCTCGCGCCCCGGCCGCGCCCGGAGCGCATCCCGCTCTCGCCCGCGCAGCAGCGGATGTGGTTCCTCAACCGCTTCGATCCCGCCGAAACCGTGCACAACATCGCGGTGGTGGTCCGCCTCACCGGCTACCTGGACCCGGACACCCTCGCCGGCGCCGTCGCTGACGTGGTCGGCAGGCACGAAACGCTGCGCACCGTGTACCCCGACCACGAGGGCGTCGGGTACCAGCGCATCCTCGACGCCGATCAGGTACCCGTCATCCGAATGCTGGAAGCGACGGGCGCGCTGCGGGAGTTCGTCGCCGCCCCGTTCGACCTGACCGCCGAAGTGCCGCTGCGCGTCGGCCTGGTGACCCGGTCCGATCGCGACCACCTGCTGGCGCTGGTGGTGCACCACATCGCGGCCGACGGCTTCTCGATGGGCCCGCTGGCCCGCGATCTCGCCGCCGCCTACGCGGCTCGCGCGACGCGAACCGCCCCGGTCTGGACCGAACTCGACCTGCAATACGCCGACTACGCGCTCTGGCAGCGCGAGGTGCTCGGCGCCGAGGACGACCCGGACTCGGTGGCCGCACGCCAGCTCGCGTACTGGCGCGAGACGCTGCGGGCTCTGCCCGCCCAGCTCGACCTGCCCGCCGACCGGCCGCGCCCCGCCGTCGCCTCGCACATGGCGGCGAGCACGACCGTCGCTCTCCCGCAGGAGATAGGCGCGGGCATCGCCGAGGTGGCCGCGCGCTACGAGGCCACACCGTTCATGGTCGTGCACGCCGCGCTGGCCACCCTGCTGGCCAGGCTGTCCGGCACGGAGGACATCGCGATCGGCGCGCCCGTCGCGGGCCGCGGTGACGCGGCGCTGGACGAGTTGGTCGGCATGTTCGTCAATACCCTGGTGCTGCGCGCGCAGGTCCCCGGCTCGGACACCTTCACCGCCGTGCTGCGCCGGGTGCGCGAGCGCGACCTGGACGCCTTCGCCCATGCCGACGTACCGTTCGAGCGCCTGGTCGAGCTGCTCGACCCGCCGCGTTCGCAGGCCAGGCACCCGCTGTTCCAGATCGCGCTGTTCTTCCAGAACCTCGGGCCGGTCACCCTGGACATGGCAGGCGTCGCCGTGGCGGAGCACGACTTCGACTACGAGGCAACGCCGTTCGACCTCCAGCTCACCGTCACGGGTGACGCGCTGCGCTTCACCTACGCCACCGACTTGTTCGACGCCGACACCGTGGCGACGTTCGGCTTGCGCTTCACCCGTCTGCTCGCCGCGGTGACCGCCGACCCGGAACAGGTGGTCGGCGACATCGACCTGTTCGGCGCGGGCGAACTGCGCCGCGTGGTCACCGAGTGGAACGACTCCACGCACACCGCCCTGGCCGACGAACTGCTGCTCGACGAATTCGAGGCGCAGGCCGCCGCGACGCCCGACGACCCCGCGCTGGTGTTCGTGCCCGACAGCGCGATGCCTCCCGTCACCGTGACCTACGGCGAGCTGGACCGGCGCGCCAACCAGCTGGCCCGCCACCTGATCGCGGCGGGCGTCGGCCCGGAAGCGCTGGTGGCGCTGGCGATCCGGCGCTCACCGGAGCTGGTGGTCGCGATGTACGCGGTGCTCAAGGCGGGCGGGGCGTATGTGCCGATCGACCCGGACCACCCCGCGCGGCGCATCGCCCACATCCTCGACACCGCCGCGCCCGTGGCCGTGCTCACCACGGCGGCCGACCGGATCGACCTCGGCGATTCCGTCGCCACCGTCCTGGTCGACGCCGTCGCGCTGGACGGTTACGCCGACGACCCGATCGCGGCCGACGAACGTCGCGCGCCGATCCACCCGGGCAGCCCGGCGTACGTGATCTTCACCAGCGGCTCCACCGGGAAACCCAAGGGCGTCAGCGTGTCGCACGCCGCGATCGTCAACCAGATGACCTGGATGCAGTCGCGGTACGGTCTCACCGCCGAGGACGTCTACCTGCAGAAGACGGCGACCACGTTCGACGTGTCGCTGTGGGGCTACTTCCTGCCGCTGCGGGTCGGCGCCACCCTCGTGCTGGCGGCTGCGGACGGCCATCGCGACCCGGCCTATCTCACCGGCGTGATCGCCGAAAGGCAAGTCACCGTCACCGATTTCGTGCCGTCGATGCTGAGCGTCTTCGCCGGGCACGTCGCCGCCGCAGGGCGCGGCGCCGCACTCGCGTCGCTGCGCACGGTGTTCGTGATCGGCGAGGCGCTGCCCGCCGAGACCGTGCGGGCATTCGGCGCGGTGAGCGCCGCACGGGTGCACAACCTGTACGGCCCCACCGAAGCGGCGGTGAGCATCACCCACCGCGACGTGACGGGCGAGAGCGACCGCACCGCGCTGCCGATCGGCAATCCGGAATGGAACAGCCGCGTCTACGTGCTGGATTCGCGGCTGCGCCCGACGCTGCCCGGCGTCGCGGGCGAACTGTATCTCGCGGGCGTCCAGCTCGCGCGCGGCTATCACGGCAGGCCGGATCTCACCGCGGACCGGTTCGTGGCCGATCCGTTCGGCGCGCCGGGCCTGCGGATGTACCGCACCGGCGACCTGGTGCGCTGGGAGACCCGAGGGAACACCGCCGAATTGGTGTACCTGGGCCGCACCGACTTCCAGGTGAAGTTCCGCGGCCAGCGCGTCGAGCTCGGCGAGATCGAGGCCGCGCTCGCGGCCGCCCCCGGGGTGGCGCAGGCGGCGGCCCGGGTGGTCACCACCGTCACCGGCGACGATCACCTGGTCGGTTACGTCACCACCGAGCCGGGCACGGTGCCTGCGGATGCCGAGGTGCTGCGCGCCGCCGCGCGCACGCTGCCGTCGTACATGCTCCCCTCGGCTCTGGTCACGCTCGACGCCTTCCCGCTCAACGCCTCCGGCAAACTGGACCGGAAAGCGTTGCCGGATCCGGTTTTCGACCGCGCCGCCTATCTCGCCCCCGTCACCCTGGCCGAGCGCGTAGTGGTCGAGGCCTTCGAAACGGTGCTGGGCGATGGGCCGATCGGCGTCGACGACCACTTCTTCGCCCTCGGCGGCAACTCGCTCAGCGCCACCCGCGTCGCGGCCCGGCTGGCCGACCGGCTCGGTCGCCGCGTCCCGGTGCGGCTGCTGTTCGAAGCGCCGACGGTAGGCGCGCTGGCCGCGCTGCTCACCGCGGAGGCCGCCGCGACCGAACAGGTGGTGCCCTTGGTCGCCGGACCGCGACCGGAACGGATTCCGCTCGCGCCGGTCCAGCGTGGCATGTGGTTCCTCAACCGGCTCGATCCGGCGTCCGCCGCGCACAACATCCCGGTCGCGCTGCGCATAGAGGGAGAGCTGAACACCGACGCCATGATCGCCGCGTTCGCCGACGTCGTGGCCAGGCACGAGACCTTGCGCACGGTGTATCCGGCCGACGCGACCGGCGCGGGTCATCAGGTGATCCTGCCCGCGGACGGCGCTTCGGTGCGCTTGACGGTCGAAGCGCTGGACGGTCGCGCCGCCGACGACCGGATCGCCGAGTTCCTCGACGCCGGTTTCGACGTCACCGCCGCCGTTCCGGTGCGCGCGGTGCTGCTGCGGGAGCACGCCACCAGCCACGTGCTGGTCGCGGTGGTGCACCACATCGCGGCCGACGGTTATTCGATGAGCCCGTTGCTGCGCGATCTGCTGACGGCCTATCTCTCCCGCGTCCTCGGCGCCGAACCGGTCTGGCCCGCGCTCGCCGCCCAGTACGCCGACTACGCCCTGTGGCAGGACGCTCAGCTGGAAACCACTGCCGCGCACCAACTCTCGTATTGGGCGGAGACGCTGCGCGATCTGCCGGGCGAGCTGGAGCTGCCCGCCGACCGTTCGCGTCCCGCCGTCGCGAGCAAGCGCGGCGCCAGCGTGCGGGCCAGGATCGGCGACGGGATCGCGGCGCGGGTCCGTGAACTGGCGCTGCGCCACGACGCGACGCCGTTCATGGTGGTGCACGCCGCTCTCGCCGTCCTGCTGTCCCGGTTGTCGGGTTCCGGCGACGTCCCGATCGGCACCCCGGTGGCCGGACGCGGCGCGGCGGCCCTGGACGACCTGGTCGGCATGTTCGTCAACACCGTGGTGCTGCGCGCCGAAGTGCACGCCGACGAGTCCTTCACCGACCTGCTCGCCCGGGTCAGGGCCGTCGATCTCACGGCGTTCGAGCACGCGAGCGTGCCGTTCGATCGGGTGGTCGACGAACTCGGCGTCGAGCGTTCCCAGGATCGGCATCCGCTGTTCACCGTGGCGCTGAGCTACCCGAACACCGCCGCCGACGCCTTCACCGTGCCCGGTCTCGAACTCACCGCCGTCGCGTTCGACGAACAGGTGGCGCGTTTCGACCTGCAATTCACCGTCGCCGCCGAGCCCGACGCCGACGGCCACCTCGCGGTCGAACTGGACTACGCCACAGACCTCTTCGACGCCGCCACCGCGCGCGCTCTGCTGCGCCGCTTCGGCAGGCTGCTCGGCACGCTCATCTCGCGACCGGACGCGCCGATCGCCGCCGCCGATCTACTCGCCCCCGCCGAACGCGCCGACCTGCTCGGCCGCCGGGGCGACGCGCCGGCGCCGGCGCGCACGCTGGCCGAACTGATGGCCGCCGCCGTCGCGTTCGACCCCGGCGCGGTCGCACTGGTCGGCGGCGAACGGCAGCTGACCTACCGGATGCTGGACGAGCAGTCGTCGCGGCTGGCGCGCATGCTCATCGGCCACGGTCTCGGCGCGGAGGACGTGGTGGCCGTCGCGGCGCCGCGCTCGATCACCTCCGTGCTCGCGGTGTGGGCGGTGGCCAAGACCGGCGCCGCGTTCGTTCCGGTCGACCCGACCTATCCGGCCGAGCGGATCGCGCACATGCTGACCGATTCCGGTGCGGCGCTGGGCCTGACGATCGCCACCTGCCGCGCGGCGCTGCCCGGTGCCGTCGACTGGCTGGTGCTGGACGCCCCGTCCACGGCCGCGCGGATGCGCCGCAACAGCACGGCGCCGATCGACCCCGCCGAACTCGTCCGTCCCGTGCGGTGCGCGAACCCGGCCTGGATGATCTACACCTCCGGCTCGACCGGGACGCCCAAGGGCGTGGTCGCCACGCACGGTGGCCTCGCCGGAGTGGCCCTCGCCCAGCGGGACCGGTACCTGGTCACCGCGGACGCGCGCGTGCTGCACGTGGCCTCGCCCAGCTTCGACGCGTCCATGCTGGAACTGCTGCTGGCTCTGTCCGCGGGTGCGGCGTTGGTGATCGCGCCCCCTGGCGTCTACGGCGGCGCGGAACTCACCGCGCTCATCCGTGACCGGCGGGTGACGCACGCGTTCCTCACCCCGGCCGTCCTGCCCACGCTCGACCCGGCCGAGCTGGACTGCTTACGGCAACTCACCGTCGGCGGCGAGTCCTACGGCCCGGACACGGTGCGCCGCTGGGCCCCCGGCCGGTCGTTCCACAACACCTACGGCCCGACCGAGACCACCGTCATCGCGACGATCAGCGCCGCGCTGCGGCCCGGCGACCCGCTCGACCTGGGCACGCTGATCCACGGCATGTCAGCGGTGGTGCTGGACGGCAGGCTGCGGCCCGTGCCGGTCGGCGTCACCGGCGAGCTGTACCTGCGCGGTCCAGGCCTGGCCCGGGGATACCATGCGCGACCAGGGCTTTCGGCCGCACGGTTCGTCGCCGACCCTTACGGTCCCGCGGGCGGACGGCTGTACCGAACCGGTGATCTGGTGCGCTGGACCGGATCCGGCGCACTGCGCTATGTCGGGCGTTCCGACCACCAGGTGAAGGTGCGCGGCCTGCGCATCGAACTCGGTGAGATCGACGCCGTGCTCGCGGCGCACGAGACGGTGCGCACGGCCGTCACCGTCGGCCACACCGATGCCTCGGGTGCGGTATCGCTGGTCGCCTATGTGGTCGCGGCCGCGGGCCACACGATCGACGCCGCCGACCTGCTGGCTCATGCCGCGCGCTCGCTCGCCGCGTACATGGTGCCGAGCCGCGTGCTGGCGCTCGACGAGCTGCCCCTGACCCCGGTCGGCAAGCTGGACCGTAGAGCATTGCCGCAGCCCGAGTTTCGCGCTGCTCCGTTCCGTGCGCCGCGTACCGAGACCGAGCGGGCGGTGGCGCACACGGTCGCGGAGGTGCTCGGACTCGACGGCGGCGTGGGCCTGGACGACGATTTCTTCGCCCGAGGCGGCAATTCGCTGACCGCGACCCAGCTGGCCGCGCGGCTCGGTGACCGGCTCTCGGTCGCCGTCGGCGTCCGCGCGGTGTTCGAGCACTCGACCGTCGCCGCGCTGGCCCGCGCGCTGGACGACTCCTCAGGTGGGTCCGCGCGTCCCGCGCTCACCCGGCGCGCGGTGACCGGTCCCGTGCCGCTCTCGCTCGCGCAGCAGCGCATGTGGTTCCTCAACCGCCTCGATCGGCAGTCCACCGCCTACAACATCCCGCTGGCGGTGCGCCTGACCGGCGAGCTGGACGTGGCGGCGTTGAACGCCGCGATCGGGGACGTGGTGGCTCGCCACGACGTGCTGCGCACCGTCTACCCGCTGCACGCGTCCGGACCGGTGCAGGTCGTATTGCCCGTCGCGGACACCACCCCGGTGCTCGCGCCCATCGCCGTCCCGGCCGACGACCTGGCCGCGGCGGTGGCCGATTTCGTCGGCGGCGGCTTCGACGTCGCCGAGACCGTCCCGGTCCGCGCCCGGTTGTTCGCGCCGGTCGACGGCGACGCGGCGGGGACCGAACACGTGCTCGTGGTGGTGGTGCACCACATCGCCGCGGACGGCTCGTCGCTGGCGCCGCTGGCGCGCGACGTCATGTCCGCCTACGCAGCACGCAAACGCGGCGTCGCACCGGACCGGCCGCCGCTTCCCGTGCAGTACACCGATTTCAGCGTGTGGCAGCGTGAACTGCTCGGCGCGGAGGACGATCCCGCCTCGCTGCTGGCGCGGCAGATCCGATTCTGGACCGAGACGCTGGCCGAGCTGCCCGCGCAGCTGAGCCTGCCCACCGATCGCCCGCGTCCCGCGGTCGTTTCCACGCGCGGTAGGCACGTCGATTTCGCGATCACCCCGGATGTGCACACGCGGCTGGCCGATCTCGGCCGGTCCTGCGGCGCCACGCTGTTCATGGTGTTGCACACGGCGTTCACGGTGCTGCTCGCCCGCCTGTCGGGCACCTCGGACATCGCGGTGGGCACCCCGGTGGCCGGGCGCGGCGCCGCCGAACTCGACGACGTTGTCGGCATGTTCGTCAACACGCTGGTGCTGCGCGCCAGGGTGGACGCGGGCGAGGGCTTCACCGACCTGCTCGCGCGCGTGCGCGCCGCCGACGTCGCGGCCTTCGCGCACGCCGACGTGCCGTTCGAGCGTCTGGTCGAGGTGCTCAACCCGGAGCGCTCCACCGCCCGTCACCCGCTGTTCCAGGTCGGCTTCTCCTTCCACAACCAGGCGGAGGCCGATTTCTCGCTGGACGGATTGACCGTCACCGCCGCCGATTTCGAATCCGAAGTCGCCCAGTTCGACCTGCATTTGATCGTCACCGATCGCTACGGCTCCGACGGAACCCCGGCTGGCATGGCGGCTTCGATCACCTACGCCACCGCCCTGTTCGACGAGTCGACGGTGGCCGGTTTCGCCACTCGCCTGCAACGGCTGCTGGGCGCGGTGTGCGCGGACCCGCGACTGCCGGTCGGGGATCTCGCGCTGCTGGACCCGGCGGAGACCGAGCGCGTGCTGGTCACCTGGAACCAGTCCGGGCGCGCCTGCACGCCTGCCACGCTGGCCGCCGCGTTCGAGGCGAGGGTGGCCAGGACGCCGCAGGCCATCGCGATCGTCGACGACGCCACGACGGTCACGTACCAGGAGTTCGGCGCGCGGGTCAATCGCCTGGCCCGGGTGCTCATCGCGCGCGGCATCGGCCCGGAAAAGCTGGTGGCGCTGGCTATTCCGCGCAGCGTCGACCTGCTCGTCGCGATGTACGCGGTGGTGACGGCCGGTGGCGCCTACGTGCCGCTCGACCCGGCGCATCCGCTGGAACGCACCGCGAGCGTATTGGCCGCCGCAGCGCCGCGGCTGGTGCTCACTTCGGCGCGGGAGCCGATGCTGCCCGCGACGGCGTCGGAACACAGCGTGGTGCTGGATATCTCGACCGTCGCCGACACGGTGGCCGACGGTCCGGTGCGCGACGACGAACGGATCGCCGCGCTGTCGCCAACGAACACCGCGTATGTCATCTTCACCTCCGGTTCCACCGGCGCGCCGAAGGGCGTGGCGATGCCGCACGCCGCCGTCTCGCACCAGCTGGATTGGATGCAGTCGGAATACGCGCTCGGCCAAGACGACGCGGCGCTGGTGCTGACCTCGGCCGCGTTCGACCTGTCGGTGTGGGAGTACTGGTGGGCGCCGCGGGCCGGGGCGCGGCTCGTGCTCGCACCTCGGGGCGCGCAGCGCGATCCGTCGGGGCTGCTCGACCTGGTGCGCCGTGCCTCGGTGACGACGCTGACGCTGGTGCCGTCGCTGCTGGCGATGCTGGCCGAAGCGTCCGGCGAGCGCCGCCTGCCGCGTTCGCTGCGCCGACTGCTGGTCATCGGCGAGGCGTTGCCCGCCGCGACGGTGCGGCGGGTCCAGGCGCTCACCGCGGCCAGGATCGACAACCTCTACGGACCCACCGAAGCCGCGGTGTCGGTGACCCGCTTCCGCACCGCCGCGGGCGACCGGCAAGCGCTGGTGCCCATCGGCACACCCGAATCCGGCAACCGGGTCTACGTGCTCGACGACCGTCTGCACCCGGTGCCCGCCGGGGTGACCGGCGAGCTGTATCTCGGTGGTGCGCAATTGGCCCGCGGCTATCACGGCAGCGCCGAGCTCACCGCGGAGCGGTTCGTGGCCGACCCGTTCGGACCCGCGGGCACTCGCCTGTACCGCACCGGCGACATGGTGCGCTGGTCCGCGGGGGGCCACCTCGAGTACGTCGAGCGGCGCGACTTCCAGGTGAAGATCCGCGGCTACCGCATCGAACTCGCCGAGATCGAGCATGCCCTGCGCTCGCGGCCCGAGATCGGCGAGGCGATTGTCGTCGCCTACGACACCGACGGCGCGAACGCCGTGCTGGCGGGCTATTTCACCGCAGCAGAGCGGCTCGACCCGGCCGAGTTGCGCGCCGCGCTGGCCGAGATCCTGCCGAGCTACATGGTGCCCGCCGTGCTGCGGCAGTTGGCGATGTTGCCGCTCACCGCGAACGGCAAGGTCGACCGCTCCGCCTTGCCCCGACCCGAGACACAGGCCCGGGAATTCCGCGCCCCCGGCACCGACTTGGAGCATGCCGTGTGCGCGGATTTCGCCGAGATACTCGCCGTCGAGCGGGTCGGCCTGGACGACAATTTCTTCGAGCGCGGCGGCAACTCGCTGCTGGCCACCCGCCTGGCCGTCCGGCTGAGCGCGGCGCTCGGCGAACAGATTCCCGTGTTGTGGCTGTTCGCCGCGCCGACACCGGCCCGCCTGATCGCCCAGTTGGAGCAGCACCGGTCCGGTCGCGGCCGGGTGGACGCGACCGCCGCGTTCGACGTCGTGCTTCCGCTGCGCACCGGCGGCGCGCGGGAGCCGCTGTTCTGCCTCCACCCGGCCGGCGGCGTCGCGTGGTCGTTCGCGGGCCTCGCGGCGCACTTGGACCCGGAACGCGACGTGTACGGCATCCAGTCGCCGGTGCTCAACTCGGAGGCCATGCCGGAGTCCATCGACGACTGGGCGAGCCGCTACGTGCGCGAGATCCGGGCCGTGCAGCCCGAGGGCCCGTATCACCTGCTCGGCTGGTCGCTCGGCGGCGTACTCGCGCACGCGGTCGCGGTGCGGCTCCAGGAGCAGGGCCAGCGGGTCGCGGTACTGGCCATGATGGACAGCTCGCTGCGGGTCGCCGCGCACGCGGCCATCGCGCTGCCGGTCGCCGATCTGCTCGGCGGGTTGCTCGGCGAAGCGGCCGACGACGAGGACGCCGAACTCGACCCGCCTCGGCTCGCGCGCCTGCTCGCGGACCTGCCCGAGCCGTTCGCCTCGTTCGGCGCCGACCGCCTCGACCGTGTGCTCGGCGCGGGCGCCGGGTCACTGGAGTTGATCCGGCGCTACCGCCCCCGCCCCTACAAGGGCAACCTGGTGTACTTCACCGCCGCGCTGGACGATCCGACCGGTGCCGCGGGCGCCGCGAGCTGGGCGGACGCCGTGGACGGCACCGTGCACAACCACGCGGTGCACGCCTCGCACTGGCGGATGACCTCCGAATCCGCGCTGGCACGGATCGGCCACGTCCTCACCGCGGCGCTGGCCGACACCGACCGCCCTTAGACCCCCCAACCTGATCTGACCAGGAAGAAGGAAATCCGAAATGACCAACCCGTTCGACGACGACAACGCCAAGTTCTACGTCCTGATCAACCAAGAAGGCGAACATTCCCTATGGCCGGTCTTCGCCGCCGTTCCCGGCGGCTGGTCCATCGCCTACGGCGCCGCCAACCGCAAGTCCTGCCTGGAGTACGTCGAGACGCACTGGGTGGACATGCGTCCCAAGTCGCTCATCGAAGCCATGTCCACCGAGGCGAACTGACCACCTGAATACGCGGGGCGCGCCGGTCCACATCCCCCTGCCGACCGGTGCGCCCCGCCTCGTCTCCGGGCTCAGACCTCGGCGTGCGCCGCGTCGATCACCGCGTGCGCGTGCTGCCGCCATTCCGCGACGGCTCTGGTGCGCAGGCCGCCGAGCGCCGAGTCGAACTGTTTCGCGCGCTTGGTGACCGTGAGCCCCACGTAGGTGTGCGCGTTCGTGATGGCGCTGGTCGCCACCGCGCAGGCCTCCTCGACCTCGCCCGAGGCCAGCAGCGCCGTGGCGTGCTCGAAGCGGACCAAGGCGGGCTCCATGGTCTCCGACGGGTCGTACAACGCCATCGCGCGGGCGGCCGCTACGGCGGTCTCCTCGGCGCGGCCGAGCCGGGAATATCCGATCGCCTGATAAAAAGCGAGTTTCTCCGGGCGGAAAGAAAAAATACCGACCGAAAGGTCTTCGGACCCGACGTCTTCCAAAGCCGATGCCGATCGTGCGATACACCGCGCGAATTCATCGGCGTGCCCGAGACTGGCGTGCGCACGCGCCGCCATTCCCCACAACCATGCGGCGGCCGGGCCGTAAGACGGATTTTCTTGCAAGCGGCCGTCGAGTAACTGCAAAACTTCCTTCGGTTTATCGCTATACGTCGGCAAATACGCGAGCCCGGCCAGGGCGATGTCCTCCGAATAACGGTCGCCGATGTCCTGCGCGGCGTGGATCGCGGTGGCATACCACATGCGCGCCTGACCGAAATGCCCTTCGTTGAAGAGGATCTCGCCCACCACGTTCGCCAGCCGTCCGGCCGTGCGCACCAATCGGACCTGCTGATGGGTGGGCTGCCGTTCGCCGAGACAGCCACGTACCAGCCGGAATTGCTCGAGCCCCGTCTGCAACAGCTCGTGGGGCGGAACCTGCACCACCCGCGTGCCCAGGACCTCGGCCGACTGCTCCAGGAACGCCAGTCGCCGTTCGCTGATCGACCCCGCGTCGAGGGTTGCCAGCATCCTCTCCGGTTCGCTCGCCACCAGGTCCGCCGCCTGGCCTGCCATGCCCGCGCCGATGCAGGCCAGCAGTTCTCGCCTTCTCACGTCGTCTTCCTCGACTTCCTTGTCGAGCCCGATTTCCCTACCGAGCTTGGTGTGCCTTTCGGGCGCCGAATCGGCGCGTTCGTAGTCGGGGGCCGGCTCCTGGCGCGTGGTGATCGCGCGCTCGAATCGTTCGGCGACGACGGAATCGACGCCCGACAAGACCCTGTCCAGGAGACGCTGGCTAGCGGCGTGCATCCGGGTTGTCCGGCCGTTCTCCCACAGGACCACGGTGCGCGGTGTGACGCCCACCAGACGCGCGAATTCGTAACGGCTTCGCTTCATCGCCGTGCGAAGCGCATGTACAGCTTCGCCCGTCCAGTCGACCTCCACCATAGGTCTCTCTTCCTCGCTCCAGGCCGCTACAAACGGAAAGTACTCGCAATTACCGCATTCGGGTCTGTTATCTACCGAATCGCAACGCGCACTGTTGAATCGCACCCGGCATCGGGGGTCCGCCCAAACCCTGTCGAGGGCGCCCGTTGTCCGGAACCCGGCGCACGGTCCCGACACGGCCCGATCCATCCGTGTCGAGCGCGGCTCCGGCGGCGCCTTCTCGGTGCCGGGTGCACTGCGCTTATGGAGGTGAACGATGGACGTGTTGCACTCGGATGTCCGAGAGCTGTGGTTGATTCAGAGCCGCGACTGCTCGCAGGAACCGCTCGGCCTGACCTATGACCGCGCGCGGTTCCTGTGCGCCGTCCACGCCGGGCACGGCGCACACTGCAGGCAATACCTAACCGCGTCGGCGTTCTGTTCCCGGCAGGCCGCCGACCAGTGAGCGGCCGTGAATCCGCTGCTGAGCATGCTCGGCGCGTGCACCTTGCTGGTGGCCGCGATCGTCGGCGTCGGCTCCTGCCTGCCGCACGGCGGCGCGGAGGACGCGCACCGACCGCCCGATGAGCCGTTCACCGTCGAGCAGGCGCACCGCGTGATGCAGGGCCACCGCCCCTGCCGCGCCGACGCCTGCCCCCGCAAACAAGCGGCCTTCCGCACCTTGGTCGCATCCGGCCGCGTCGTCCCCGACAGCAGGGCCGACGGATACTCGCGCT
Source organism: Nocardia sp. NPDC051911 (assembly GCF_040681035.1). Lineage (NCBI taxonomy): Bacteria > Bacillati > Actinomycetota > Actinomycetes > Mycobacteriales > Nocardiaceae > Nocardia > Nocardia sp. NPDC051911. The sequence continues at coordinate 57,371 of NZ_JBFAXY010000002.1, read as the reverse complement.
GACCGACTGTCAGCGCACCGAACTCGTTGCCGGCAGCGTGATCCGCCCGCCAACGACGTTCATCCCCTGCACGGGACTACGGCGAGGGAGCCCCGGCAGCGCCGAAGTCCTCGTACCCCGTACGACGGGGTACGAGGACTTCCCGGTGCCCGCGGAACCGAGTCGATGTCGCAGGGGTACATCGACCTGAGCGAGTGGCATACGGCCGCGGCGAACCCGAGTGGGCCCTCGGTGATGTGCCACTCGCGGTGTCAGTCGATTTCGGGCGGCCGTCCCCATCGCTGCTCGTACCGTTGCGGCGACATGAATTCCAAGCCCGTCGTGGTATCCGCGTGGTGGCATCGTGCCGCGTGGCAATCGCCACCACACCCAGGGTCGCAGCAGTTGTCACCGGAGCCCGCAGGGAACTCGACATCTCCCATGGAATCAACGATATCCGCAAGGGACGCTAATCGGCGGGAGTGCGACTTACGCGGACATCACGCCGGTCGATGACCGCCGATTCGAAGGTCTGACGGTGGAGAAGTTGGAAGAAATCGTTCCAGCGCCACCGCCCTACTACCTCTTCCTGGCGGACAAGCGAACGATGACCGATCCTGAACATCCGATACTCGTCGTGGATACGAGTCGGGGCAACACGGACTTCTTTCAGACCTTCCGCGTGGTGCCCAGCGAAATGCCCGCCGTAGAGAACAACCTGTCGCTGTCGAACATGGACTTCGAGGACTTCTCCGAAAACGTCGACGCCGACGGGGTGTTCCGCGGCTTCTGATGCGGGCCGTTTGCGTCGGCAGCCGCCTGAGCACCCCGCTGCGGGGCGCTCAGCCGACAGCAGCAACGGTCAGTTTCCGCTCGACGCGGTGGCGGCCGACAGCGCCTCGAATTCCTTGTCCGTCAGCTCGATTCGCGCGGCGGCGATGTTCTCCTCGACGTGCGCGACGCTGGAGGTGCCCGGGATCGGCAGCATGACGGGGGAGCGGCGCAGCAGCCAGGCCAGGGCGAGCTGGGCGGGGGTCGCGCCGTGCTCGGCGGAGATGGCGGCCAGCGGACCGCCGGGAGCGGCGAGTTCGCCCGTGGCGATGGGGAACCACGGGATGAAGCCGATGTTCTCCTGCTCGGCGTAGTTCAGCACGTCCTCGTCGGCGCGGTTGGCGAGGTTGTACAGGTTCTGCACCGAGACGATGGTGGCGAGTTCGCGCACCTGGCGCAGCTGTTCGACGGTCACCTGCGAGAGGCCGATGTGCCGGATCTTGCCCTCCTGCTGGAGTGCGACCAGCTCGCCGATCTGGTCGGCCAGCGGCACCTGCGAGTCGATGCGATGCAGCTGGTACAGATCGATCCGGTCGACGCCGAGATGGCGCAGGCTCAGTTCCGCTTGCTGGCGCAGGTATTCGGGCCGCGCGACCGGGCGCCACTCGTTCGGACCCTGCCGCGTGAGACCGGCCTTGGTGGCGATGACCAGGCCCTCCGGATAGGGGTGCAGGGCCTTGCGGATCAGTTTCTCGCTGACGAACGGACCGTAGGAGTCGGCGGTATCGATGAAGTTCACGCCGAGCTCCACCGCCCGGCGCAGCACCCGTACCGCCTCGTCCGGGTCCTTGGGGTCACCCCAGACGCCGGGGCCGGTCAACTGCATCGCGCCGTATCCCAGCCGATGCACCGGAAGATCGCCGCCGATGGCGAAGGTTCCGGATGCCGCGGCGGGTTGCGCGTCGAGATCTGTGCTCATGAGAATCTTCTTTCCGAAGTCGGAGACTGCGCCGATGCCCTGCGAATGTCGCGCCGGGACCGGACGCGGGCCTTTCTACCGCAACAGCATTGCCCCGAGGCCGATTCCGCCCCGGCGTTCGCCGGTGGCGAAAACCGGCCGTGCCCTCGAACTGGCCCAGGACCCGCGCCCGATGTCCGGCCTATCGGCAACGCCCACGTAGTCGGCACGGATCCCACCGTACTCGGACTCGGGAATCGAGCACCCCGAGCGACCAGCCGCGAACGAAAGCTTCCGCCACGATTCCGCCGGTACAACGCGCGCCGACTCCCGCGCTCGGCCGACTCGGCGATACTCGTGCCATCGAGTGGCACCTCGCCGCGGTGGCCACACACGATTCGCCGCGGCCGTGTGCCCACTCGCGAACGAAGGCGTCGAGCCGGTTCGCCGGTCGGTCGGCCGCCGTTACCGGACCGACGGTGCGCTGTCGCCCACGACCGTGGGCCACCCGCGCTACGGCGTCAGGTGGCCGAAGAGGATCGCCTGCATCAGGCGCACCACGCGCCGGGGGGAGCAGGCCGGGTCGGTGGAGCCGAAGCGTTCGCCCAGGTCGACGACCAGGGCGAAGGCGGCGTGCACCAGCAGCCGCGCCTCGGCGGCGGACAACTCGGGCCGCACGCCGCCCAGCAGTTTGGCCCATTCCTCCACGTTGAGGCGCTGGATATTGCGCAGCACCGTGCGCTCCTCCGGCGGCACGTTGCTGATCTCGGCGTAGTAGACGAAGGTCAGCTCGCGCTCGGCGAACGAGCCGGCCACGTACAACTCGATCAGGGTGTCGAGCGCTTGCTGGGGCGTCTCGGCCGCGGAGACGGCAGGCCCGATGGCGGCCGACACCCGATCCGCGGCCCGGCGGAACGCCGCCGTGAGGATGTCGCCCTTGCCGCGGTAGAACCGGTACACCGCCGAGGATGCGGGCAGTCCGGCGGCGTTGGCGATGTCCTCCACGCTGACGTTCGGGTATCCGCGCTGGTGGAACAGTTCGACCGCGCGCATCAGCAGCAATTCGTGTTTGAAGGTGAGCGGGATCTCGGTCGCGGTGAAGTTCTCGGCCTCGGCGCTGCCGGGCGGCGGCAGCTCGCACGCGGCGAGTGCGTGGCAGGCCGCGGTGAGCCGCGCGGTGAGCGTCCGCACCGGGATCGACACATGGTGATCACCGATGCTGCTGAGCACGCTCAGTTCCGCCGCGGCCAGGACGGCGCGATCGGCCTTCGACAGCGCGGGCCTGGTCTCGGCGAGCAGTGCGGTGAGCGTCGCGTTCACGCCCGCGAGCTGATCGGCCAGCGTGTCCGCGTCGTCTTCCTCCAGGTAGCGCCGCTGCCAGCGCAACAGCGCCGCGCTGCGCCGGTTGACGATGGCGGCCTCGATCAAGGCGTCGAGCACCCGCGCGAGCCGCTGCTCGGCGGACAGGTCCGTGGCTTCGGGCAGCCGGACCGCTTCGGCGCTGACCGCGCCCAACCGCAACACTTCCTCGCGGAACAGCGCGTACTTGCTCGGATAGTGGCGATACAGCGCCGCGGAGCTGATGTCGAGCCGAGAGGCGATGTCGTCCATGCTGACGCCGTGGTAGCCGAGCGCCCCGAACGCCTCGGCCGACGCCGCCGCGATCTGGGCGCGGCGGTCACGTGGTCGGCGCCGGATCACGCGTGCCGGTGTCCCGTCGGCCGCCTTGTCCGCGGCATGGCGGTCCTGGGCACCCATGCCGCGATGGTAGCCCAACACAACGTTCGGTACAGCGACGCTACCCGCTCCCGGGAAGAAATGAATGGTAGATCACAAAAATTTGGTGATCCGCCTTCAATCTCCCGCAATGCGCCGATCGAAGCGAGAATCTCTGCTAACTTACCTGGCTATCGCGCGGGCCGTCCGAAGAGCACCAGCTGCATCAGCAAGCGCACCCGGTCCTGGGCGGCCAGCGGTTCGTTGCCGAAGGCGCGGCCCAGGTCGACGACCACCGCGAAAGCCGCGTGGACGAGGATGCGCGCCTCCGCCGGAGCGAGCTCCGGACGCACCTCGCGCAGCAGCCGGGCCCACTCCTCGACGCTGAGTCGCTGGATATTGCGCAGCACCGTGCGGTCCTCGGTGGGGACATGCTGGAACTCGGTGTAGTACACGAAGGTGAGGGCGCGTTCGGCGAACGATCCGGCGACGTATTGCGTGATCAACGCGGTGAGCGCGTCCTCGGAATCGCCGGCCGCCGCCACGGCCGGGCCGACGGCGCCGGAAACCCGTTCGGCGGCACGGCGGAACGCGGCGGCCAGGATGTCGCTCTTGCCGCGGTAGAAGCGGTACACCGCCGAGGCCGCCGAAAGCCCTGCGGCGGTGGCGATGTCCTCCACGCTGACGTTGGGGTAGCCGCGTTCGTGGAACAGCTCGACCGCTTTGCGCAGCAGCAGTTCGTGTTTGAACGAATCCGGGATCTCCACCACCGCGACCGGCTCGACCGCGCGCGTCGCGGGCAGCTTCGCGTGGGCGACCGACCAGCACGCCGAATGTAGCAGGCGGGCAAGGGGTTTCGCCGGGAGGGCGGCGTGATGGTCGGCGATGCTGGTGATCGTGCTGAGCAAGGCGGCGCGCAGCACGCGCACGTCCTCCTCGATGAGTTCCGGGCGCAGCGCGGCCAGCTGGCTGCCCAGCGCGCCGAGTACCGTGGCCTGCTGGTCGTTGAGCGTGGTCTGGTCGTCCGGCTCGAGGTACCTGACTTCCCAGCGCACCAGCGTGACGGTGGGGCGGTTGTCGATGGTGACCGCGATGAGCGCGTCGAGCACGTGCCGCAGCCGCTGTTCGGCGGGCCAGTCGGCCGCCTCCTCGGGCAGCTCGACCGATTCGGTCATCGCCTGGCCGACGCGCAGCAGTTCTTCCCGGAACAGCGCGTATTTGCTCGGGTAGTGGCGGTACAGCGCCGCGGAGCTGATGCCGAGCCCGGAGGCGATGTCGTCCATGCTGACGCCGTGGTAGCCGAGCGCGCCGAACGCGGCGGCCGACGCGGCGGCGATCTGGGCACGGCGGTTCTTCGGTCTGCGCCGGATCTCGCGAGGTGCCGAGTCGCCGCTGCTCGCCTTCCGCGCCGTACGGCGATTGTCGACACTCATGACGAACATCGTAACGACCTGGCCGTATGGCCGGGCTGGCCGTGCCACGGGATACGGCTCCCGGGGATGAGCGGCCCCCGGGAGCTGTACCTGTTCTCCGGTGCGCGCCGGCATGCGACGAGGCGGGATGTGCGCGCCGGTGCGTCCGGAAGTCGACAGCTGGACTCGGCCGAAGCGCGGGGCACGATGCGCGCCGTGCCGGGACTAGCTGTCGAACAGAGATAAACTTACACGAATATAAATCCAGTACAAGTGCTGATCGAACACAGAATCATTGTTCACATACTGGTTGACCGCCGGTCGACCACCACCCGCGCCCGGCCGCGCGGCACCGTGGTGATGTTGCGGATCTTGCCGCGCTCGGGCGCGCTGCCCGCCGGGAGCGAAAGCGTGTCGCGGACGAGGATTTCGCGCAGCACCGTGGCGCCCTCGAGCAGTGAGAACCCCGCACCGATGCATCGCCGCACACCGCCGCCGAACGGCAGCCAGGTGTTCGGCGACACTTCGCCGTCGAGGAAGCGGGCCGGGCGGAACACGGCGACGTCGGGGTAGGCCTCGGTACGGCGGTGTGCGAGGACGATCGACGTGGCGACCACGGTGCCCGCGGGCAGCCGCTGTCCGCCGATCGTCATGTCCCTGGTCAGTTTTCGATTGGTGCCGGAGATGACGGTGTGCAACCGCATGGCCTCCTTGAGCACTGCGTCCAGGTATCGGTCGTCGCCGGTGCGCGCGGCCTCCGAGGCCTGCCGCTGGATCTCGGCGTCGGCGGCGAGTTCGTAGAGTGCCCAGGACAGCGCCGAGGCGGTGGTCTCGTGCCCGGCCAGCAGTAGCGTGATGAGCTGGTCGCGCAGTTCGGCATCGGTGAGCGGCGCGTCGCCGTCGCCCGCGCCGACCTCGAGCAGGCGCGACAGCACGTCGGTGCGCCCGGCCAGATCGGTCGCCCGCCGCCGCTCGGCGATCTCCGCGTAGAGCAAGGCGTCGACCGCGGCCAGGTTCTCGGCGAAGCTCTTCCACGGGCCGACCCGCCGCAATCGGTCGCTCTTCAAACCCAGGAACACCAGCGGATTCAGGTGGACGATCCGGTTCAGGCGCGGGTTCAGCTCGGCCCTGGTCCGCTCGTCGGTGACGCCGAAGACCACCCGCGTGATCACCTCGAGGGTGAGCGCGTTCATCCGGTCCAGCATGCGCACCGTGGATCCGGACGCCCAACCGCCGATCTCCGCGGCCGCGATCTCGGAGATCAGCGCTCGGTAGCCGCGCAGCGCGGCGCCGTTGAACGCGGGCATGAGCAGCCTGCGCGCCCGCGCGTGCTCGGCCTCGTCGGTCAGCAGCAGCGAGTGCGGGCCCATGATCGCACCGAGGATCTGGTTGCCCTCGCCCGCGTGCAGGTCGTGCGGATCGCCCGCGAAGATCTCCTTGATGTGCTCGGGGCGGGAGTACACCACGACGCGGTCGGCGAACGGCGGGATCCGCAGGGTGAAGACGTCACCGTAGCGGCGCGCCATCGCGGTGAGGAACCGGGCCCGGTCCCGCTGGAACAACGCGCTCTGCACGAGCGGCGGCAGCGCGGGCCCAGGCGGAAAACCCGCGGGCTCCGTGCGTTCTCGGACGTCCTGTGCGGCCACGATGCCACCTCCACGCGCATGTCGAACCGGCTGTCGCCTCCACGCTAGGAGAAACCCGGACGCCGGTCCATGCCCGATGCCCGCCGCTCGCGTACCCCGGCTCACCTTCCAATACTCCGTTTGTCCGAAACCGCTTGTACCGGTGCGTCTTTCTGGTAAGGAGTTCGTCATGGCGTCGGCTTTGCGCCCGGTGGACCCCATCCCGGTGCTCGGCGCCGTGGTCGCCGCGGTACGGCGGATCACGGCGCGCTATCGGCTCACCCCGCAGGAGAAGCGCAACCTGGAAGCCGCCCGCGGCGCGCGGGCGGCGGTCTTCACCGCGTCCATCGGCGGGCGCGGCTACCGCCGATAGAATCCTGCGCCGCAGCCGAACTCGCGACGCACACAGCCGCGCCCGTTCCGGATCGCGGCGTCCGATTCGGGCGCTCCCGGCACTGCGTCCGACAACTGATCGGGATCGTCCGCAGCCGAAGTCGGGAGCGCCCTCAGCCCTGCGCGCCGGGCCGGATCGCGCCGTACCAGTCGAGCAGGTCCGGGTTGTCCACGGCGCTGCGTTCGACGACGCGGGTCGGGTCGGCGCCCTGGAACAGCTTCTTGATCGGTACCTCGAGCTTCTTCCCGGTGCGGGTGTGCGGGATGCCGGGGGCCAGGATGATCTCGTCGGGCACGTGGCGGGGGGATACCTCGGTGCGGATGGTGCTGTTGACGCGCGCTTTCAGCTCGTCGGTGAGTTCCGCGCCGGGCGCGAGGGTCACGAACAGCGGCATCCAGTATCCGCCGTCGGGCTGCTCGGCGCCGATCACCAGCGCTTCGGCGATCTCCGGGAGCCGTTCGACGGATTGGTAGATGTCGGCGCTGCCCATCCGGATGCCGTGCCGGTTGAGCGTGGAGTCCGACCGCCCGTGCACGACCACGCTGTGGTGGTCGGTGATGGTGATCCAGTCGCCGTGCCGCCACACGCCGGGGAACATGTCGAAATACGCGTCGTGATAACGCTTCCCGTCCTCGTCGCGCCAGAAGGAGACCGGCATGGACGGCATCGGCGCGGTGACGACGAGCTCGCCGACTTCGCCGCGCACCGGCTGCCCCGCCGGGTCGTAGGCGTCCAGCGCGACGCCGAGGAAGGGCGCCGACAGCTCACCCGGCCACACGGGCACGGTGCGCGCGCCCCCGATGAACGCGGACACCACGTCGGTGCCGCCGCTGATCGAGGACACCTGGACGTGCTCGCCGACGTTCTCGCCCAGCCACAGCGCCGAGGAGGTGGGCAGCGAGGAGCCGGTGATGCCGACGGTGCGCAGGGCCGACAGGTCGTGCTCGGTGCGCGGCACCGACCCCGCTTTGATGCAGGCCAGCACATAGCCGGGGCTGGCGCCGAGCACGGTGGCGCCGACCTCGGCGGCGATCCGCCACAGCGCGTCGGGGGTCGGCGCGGTAGGGCTGCCGTCGTAGGTGACGATGGTCGCCCCGGCCAGCAGGCCCGCGATCTGGAAGTTCCACATCATCCAGCTCGGGCTGGTGTACCAGAAGAAGGTGTCCTCGGGTCCGATGTCGGATTGCAGGGCAACGGCTTTGAGGTGTTCGAGCAGCACGCCGCCGTGGCCGTGCACGATGCCCTTGGGCAGGCCGGTGGTGCCGGAGGAGAACACGATCCACAGCGGATGGTCGAAATCCACCGACTCCGTGGTGATCACCGGAGGCAGCCCGTCGGTGGTGGTCACCGCCTCGTCCCACGAGGTCGCGTCCGGCACGTCCAGCCCGAGCCGGGAGACCGCGATCGTGCCCTTCAGCGAGTCCAGGCCCACACGCAACGCGGCGATGTCGTCGCGCTTGTCGTGCGCCTTGCCGCCGAAGCGGTAGCCGTCGGCGGTGACCAGGACAGTCGGCTCCAATTGCCCGAGACGGTCCAGCGCGGCTTTCGGCGAGTAGTCCTGTCCGCAGGCGCTCCAGATCGCGCCGATGCTCGCGGTGGCCAGGAACGCGATCACCGTTTCCGGGATGTTCGGCAGATACCCGGCCACCCGGTCGCCGGGCCGCACACCCAGCGACCGCAGCGTCTGTGCGAAAGCGGCGGTGTGGTCGATCAGTTCGGCCCAGGACACCTCGCGGATCGGAGCGTCCTCACTGACCGCCTTGATCGCGGGCCGGTCGGTGCGCAGCTGCCGGATCACCTGGTCCACATAGTTCAACCGGGTGCCGGGGAACCACTGCGCGCCCGGCATCTCCGCGCTCGCCAACACTTCGCCCGCGATGTCACCGAGCTCGAAGTAGTCCCAGACCGCGTGCCAGAACCCGGCGAGATCGTCGACCGACCACTGCCACAGCGCGTGATAGTCGGTCGCGTGCACACCGGTGCGTTCCGCGACGAATCGGGCGAAGTCGGTGATCCTCGCCTCGGCGATGTCTTCTTCGGTCGGCACCCATTGTGGTTGCATCGCGGTCCTCTCGACTGGGGAAACTCTGCGTTCAGGCGCGGTCGGCGCGCCGCACGATCTGCTCGGCGTGCCGGAACACGGGGCCATCGACCATCCTGCCCTCGAAGGCGAAGACGCCGCGGTGGTTCGGCGCTTCCGCCAGCACTCGGCGGGCCCAATCGATCTGCTCCTCGGACGGCGCGTAGGCGGCCCGCAGCACCGGCACCTGGCTGGGGTGGATCGCGACCTTGGCGTCGAATCCGACCGCGACCGCGTCCTCGGCCTCTGCTCGCAGGCCGTCCAGATCGCGGATGTCCAGATACACCGAGTCCAGCGCGAACTTGCCGTACGCCTTGGCGGCCAGCAGCGCGCGGGAGCGGACGTGTCGCGCCACGTCGCGGTAGCTGCCGTCGGCGTGCCTGCTCGCGGTGCCGCCGAGCCCGGCCACCAGGTCCTCCGCGCCCCACATGACGCCGATCGCGTTGGCCGCCGTCATCGCCTCGCCGACCGTCAGCGCGCCGAGCGGCGACTCGATCAGCGCGATCACCGCGTAGTCCGCCAGCGCGGTGACCTGTTCGGCGGACTCGCATTTCGGCAGCATGAGCCTGCGGTAGGCGGTGTCGGCGAGTGCCGCCAGATCGAGCGCGTGGTCCTCGGTACCCGCCGCGTTGACGCGCACCACCGTGGTCGCCGGATCGAGCGGTGTATCCAGCAGCGCCTTGCGCGCCGCCGCTTTGTCGTGCGCGGCGACGCCGTCCTCGAGGTCGAGAATCACGACGTCGGCCGCAGCCGCCGCCTTCGCGAAGCGCTCGGGACGATCGGCCGGGCAGAACAACCAGGCCGGACCTGCCATCTGCCAATTCATGCGGCATCGCCTCCGGCATGAGCGCGACCCTGCCGACTCCGGGCCGAACCGCTCATGCTGTGTCGGTTGTGGATACCCACGGAGCCCGGTGGAGTGCCGCTGTGCTGCCTCAGGACCGGGCCGCTCATGCTGGGTCGGTTGTGGGCATCCGCATCGCTGTTCGTGGTGACCTTGGGTTGTCTCACCCGGACCGGACGCCTCATGCCACGCCCTCCGGAGCCTTGCGCACCAGCGTCTTGCGCACCGCCGTGGCCACGACCTCGCCGTGCTGATTGCGCGCCGTGTGCGCGAAGGTAACGATGCCCTCGCCCGGACGGCTCTTCGATTCGCGCTTGTCGGTGACCACGGTTTCGGCGTACATGGTGTCGCCGTGGAACAGCGGCTTGGGGAAAGCGACCTCCGAGAAGCCGAGATTGGCCACGATGGTGCCCTGGGTCAACTGCGCCACCGACAGTCCGATCAACGTGGACAGGGTGAACATCGAGTTCACCAACCGCTGATTGAACGGAGGCAATCGATCGCTGAACGCCGCGTCCAGGTGCAGCGCCTGGGTGTTCATGGTGAGCGTGGTGAACAGGACGTTGTCCGCCTCGGTGATGGTGCGGCCGGGGCGGTGCTCGTAGACCACCTCGGTGTCGAACTCCTCGAACCACAGGCCGCGCTGCACGACCGTCCGCCGGGTCACAGGCCCAGCTCCCGTCCGATCAGCATCAGCTGCACCTCCGTCGTCCCCTCGCCGATTTCCAGGATCTTGCTGTCGCGATAGTGCCGGGCGACGGCGTACTCGTTCATGAAGCCGTAGCCGCCGAAGATCTGTGTCGCGTCGCGAGCGTTGTCCATGGCGGCCTCGCTGGCCACCAGCTTGGCGATGGACGCCTGCTTCTTGAACGGCTTGCCCGCCAGCATCAGCGCCGCCGCGTCGTAGTAGGCCGTGCGCGCGGCGTGCGCCCGCGTCTCCATCCTGGCGATCTTGAACGCGATGGCCTGATTGCGCCCGATCGCCTGGCCGAACGCCTCGCGCTCCTTGGCGTAGCGCACGCTCTCGTCCACACAGCCCTGCGCGGCGCCGACCGCGAGCGCGGCGATGGCGATGCGGCCCTCGTCGAGGATGCGCAGGAAGTTCGCGTAACCGCGCCCGCGCTCGCCGAGCAGATTCTCCTCGGGGACGCGGACGTCGGTGAAGCTGAGCGGATGGGTGTCGGAGGCGTTCCAGCCGACCTTGTTGTACGCGGGCTCGGCGACGAAACCGGGTGTGTCGGTCGGCACCAGGATCGTCGAGATCTCCTTCTTGCCGCCGGTGTTCCCGGTCACCGCGGTCACCGTGACGAGCTTGGTGATGTCGGTGCCGGAATTGGTGATGAACTGCTTGCTGCCGTTGATGATCCATTCGCCGCCGTCGATGACCGCGGTGGTCCTGGTGCCGCCCGCGTCGCTGCCCGCGCCCGGTTCGGTGAGCCCGAACGCGGCGAGGTTGCGGCCGCTGGTCAGCCGCGGCAGCCATTCCTGTTTCTGCTTGTCGTTGCCGAAGCGGTAGATCGGCATCGCGCCGAGCGAGACGCCCGCCTCCAGCGTGATCGCCACGCTCTGGTCGACCTTGCCCAGTTCCTCGAGCGCCAGGCACAGCGCGAAGTAGTCGCCGCCCATGCCGCCGTACTCCTCCGGGAACGGCAGGCCGAACAGGCCCATCTCGGCCATCCCCGCGACCACTTCGTACGGGAAGGTGTGGTTCGCGTCGTGCTCGGCCGCCACCGGAGCGACCACCGACCGCGCGAAGTCGCGCACGGTCAGCGCGAGATCGCGGTACTCCTCCGGCAGCGTGCCGGTGGACAGGAAGTCGGTCATGCGGGGATTCCTTCTCGTTCGGTGGGATTCGTTGCGGCCTGCGCGACGACGCGCGCCAGCACTTGGTCCAGGCGCACCTGCGCGCCGGGTTCGACCAGTAGTTCGACGGTTCCGGCGACCGGCGCGGTGAGCGAGTGCTCCATCTTCATCGCCTCCACGATGACCACCGGATCGCCCGCCGCGACGGCGGCGCCGGAGGCGACCGGCACCGCGATCACCGAGCCGGGCATGGGGGAGCGGATCTCGGCGTCGCCCACGTGCTCGTCGCCGCCGCGCACGTTGACCTCGGCCACTTCGCGCAGCACCGCGATGCCGGACGGTCCGGCCACCCACAACAAGCCGTCCTGCTCGGCGACCCGGTAGGTGCGGCGCAGGCCGTCCAGGGTGAGGGCGAGTTCGCCCGCGCATCGATCGCCGGAGGCGGTGAATACCGCGGTCAGTGCGCGGCTTTCGCCCTCGTCGACCCGCACCGTGCCGTCGTCCGGCGTGCCGGACAGGTAGACGTGCTCGACCCGCTCGCCGCCCGCGAGCCGGATCGGCGTCGGCGCGTCGGCCCCGATCCGCCAGCCGGAGGGCACCTCCCAGGGGTCGCGCGGCGCGGCGGGCCAGCGGCGCACCCAGTGCCAGGCCGCCGCGGCGACGAACTCGTCGTCGCCCACGGCGGCGGGCCGGAAGTCGGCGACCCGCCGGTCCAGCAGGGCGGTGTCCAGCCGTCCTTCGGCCACGTCCGGGTCGGCGAGCAGGAAACGCAGGAATTCGATATTGCTGGTCACGCCGAGCAGCACGGTGTCGGCCAGCGCGCGATCCAGTTTCGCGAGCGCGGCGGCGCGATCACCGGCGTGCGCGATGACCTTCGACAGCATCGGGTCGTAATCGCTGCCGACGCGCGTGCCGATCCGCAGGCCCGAGTCGACCCGGACGCCGGGACCTTCCGGCTCGTCGAGGTCGAGCACCGTGCCGCCGGTGGGCAGGAACCCGCGCCCCGGATCCTCGGCGTACACCCTGGCCTCGATCGCGTGCCCGACCATCCGGATGTCGTCCTGCGCCACCGCAAGCTTCTGCCCGGCCGCCACCCGGACCTGGCATTCCACCAAGTCGACGCCGGTGACCAGCTCGGTGACCGGATGCTCTACCTGCAGGCGGGTGTTCATCTCCATGAAGAAGAACTCGTCCGGCTGGTCGGCGGAGACGATGAACTCCACGGTGCCCGCGCCCACGTAGTCCACGCTGCGCGCGGTGTTGCAGGCCGCCGCGCCGATCCTGGCCCTGGTGGCCGCGTCCAGCAGCGGCGAGGGAGCCTCCTCGATCACCTTCTGGTGGCGGCGCTGCAAGCTGCATTCGCGCTCGCCCAGATGCAGCACGTTGCCGAACTGGTCGGCGAGAATTTGCACCTCGATGTGCCGCGGCCGGGTGACGAACCGTTCCAGGAACAGCGTGTCGTCGCCGAACGCGGCGGCGGCCTCGCGCCGGGCGCTGCGCAGCGCCTCCGGCAGGCGGGCCGGATCGTCCACCCGGCGCATGCCCTTGCCTCCACCGCCCGCGGACGGCTTGACCAGCACCGGATAGCCGACTTCGGCGGCCGCGGCGATCAGCTCGTCATCGGTCAGGCCCGGGGTGGCGATGCCGGGCACCACGGGGACACCGAACGCGGCCACGGTGTTCTTCGCGGTGATCTTGTCGCCCATCACCTCGATGGCGCGGGCCGGCGGTCCGAGGAAGACGATGTCCGCCTCCGCCAGCGCGGCGGCGAAAGCGGCGTTCTCCGAGAGGAACCCGTAGCCGGGGTGGACCGCTTGCGCGCCGGTGCGCACGGCGGCGGCCACCACCTGGTCGATGGCGAGGTAGCTCTCCCGGGCGGGGGCCGGGCCGAGACGCACCGCAGTGTCGGCTTCGTGGACGTGGCGGGCGTCGGCGTCGGCGTCGCTGTAGACGGCCACCGAGCGAATCCCCAAGGCGCGCAGAGTGCGGATCACCCGCACCGCGATCTCGCCGCGGTTGGCGACCAGCACGGTGTCGAATCCGACGGGAACGGATCTGTTCAGCATCGTCATCACATCCGGAAAACGCCGTAGGAGACGGGTTCGAGCGGGGCCTGCGCGCACACCGACAGCGCCAGCCCGAGCACGGTTCTGGTGTCGGCGGGATCGATCACGCCGTCGTCCCACAACCTGGCCGTCGAGTAATAGGGGTTGCCCTGGCTCTCGTACTGGTCCCGGATCGGGGCCTTGAACGCCTCCTCGTCCGCGGCCGACCAGGGCTGCCCGCTGCTGTCGAGCTGGTCGCCGCGCACCGTCGCCAGCACCGACGCCGCCTGCTCGCCACCCATCACCGAGATCCGGGCGTTCGGCCACATCCACAGGAACCGCGGCGAATACGCGCGCCCGCACATCGAGTAGTTGCCCGCGCCGTAGGAGCCGCCGATGACGACGGTGAGCTTCGGCACGCGGGCGCAGGCCACCGCGGTGACCATCTTCGCGCCGTGCTTGGCGATGCCGCCTGCCTCGTAGTCGCGGCCGACCATGAAGCCGGTGATGTTCTGCAGGAACAGCAGCGGGATACTGCGCTTGTCGCACAGCTCGATGAAATGCGCGCCCTTCATGGCGGATTCGCTGAACAGCACGCCGTTGTTGGCGACGATGCCCACCGGATGTCCGTGGATGTGCGCGAACCCGGTGACCAAGGTCTTGCCGTATTCGGCCTTGAACTCGTGGAACCCGCTCTCGCCCTCGACGGTCCCGTCGACGACGCGATGGATCACCTCGCGCACGTCGTAGGGAGTGCGCAGGTCGGTCGGCACCACGTCGTAGAGCTCGGATTCCGGCGCGGCGGGCGCGATGACGGGCCGCGCGTCCCACGGGACCGGCGTGCGCGGGCCGAGCGTGGCCACGATGCGGCGCACGATGCGCAGCGCGTCCTGATCGTCCTCGGCCAGGTGGTCGGTGACGCCGGAGGTGCGCGAGTGCAGCTCGCCGCCGCCGAGTTCCTCGGCCGTGACCACCTCACCGGTCGCGGCCTTCACCAGCGGCGGGCCGCCGAGGAAGATGGTGCCCTGGTTGCGCACGATCACGGCCTCGTCGCTCATCGCGGGCACGTAGGCGCCGCCCGCGGTGCAGGAGCCGAGCACCGCGGCGATCTGCGGAATCCCTTTGGCGCTCATGGTCGCCTGGTTGTAGAAGATGCGCCCGAAGTGCTCCCGGTCGGGGAACACCTCGTCCTGGTGCGGCAGGTACGCGCCACCGGAGTCGACCAGGTAGACGCACGGCAGCTGGTTCTGCAATGCGATCTCCTGCGCACGCAGATGCTTCTTCACCGTCATGGGGTAGTAGGTGCCGCCCTTGACCGTCGCGTCGTTGGCCACGATCACGCATTCCCGGCCGGACACCCGGCCGATCCCGGTGATGATCCCGGCGCCGGGGGAGTCGTCGCCGTACATTCCGGTCGCGGCCAGCGGGGACAGCTCGAGGAATGGGCTCCCCGGGTCCAGCAGCTGGTCCACGCGCTGCCTGGGCAGCAGTTTGCCCCGCGCGACGTGGCGATCGCGTGCCTTCTGGGGCCCGCCCAGCGCCGCGGCGGCCAGCCGGGCGCGCAGATCGTCGACCAACGCCGCGTGCGCGGCGCGGTTCCCGACGACCTCTTCGATAACGGTCATCACGTAATCCTGTCGTCCAGTTAGTCGACGATAACTGAAATTCAGGTTAGTCTTGATTAACCGAGTTGTCCAGATCGGCCGAAAGGACCGCGTGTGACCAGTGCCGAATCCGTCGCGCCGACGCGTCGTGAGCAATTGAAGGCGCAACGCAGGATGCAACTGCTGGAAGCGGGAGCGCGGTTGATCGCCGATCGCGGCTTCCTCGGCATGCGCCTGGACGACCTGGGCGCCGCCGTCGGCATCAGCGGCCCCGCGGTCTACCGGCACTTCCCGAACAAGGAAGCGCTGCTGATCGAGCTGCTGGTCGGGGTGAGTCAGCGCCTGCTCGACGGCGGCAAGAAGGTGGTCGCGGGCACGAACTCCCCGGAGGAGGCGCTCGCCGGGCTGGTCGATCACCATCTGGACTTCGCGCTCGGCGAGCCGGAGCTGATCCGCATCCAGGACCGCGACCTGGACAACGTGCCCGCTGCGGCCCGCCGCGAGATCCGCCGCACCCAGCGCCAGTACGTGGAGATCTGGGTGAGCGTGTTGCGCGAGCTGCATCCCGAACTACCCGAGGAGGCGGCGCGGGTGCAGGCCCACGCCGCCTTCGGTCTGATCAACTCCACCCCGCACAGCGCGAGCGAGGCGACCGCGGCACGCGCCCGGCCGGTGCTGCGCGGAATGGCGCTGACCGCGCTCGGGTGAGCGCGCCCTCATCGCGCGCTCCACCCGCCATCCATCGTGTAGGCCGCGCCGGTGACCATGCCCGCCTCCGGCGACACCAGCCAGGCCACCAGCGACGCGACCTCCTCCGGCTCGACGAGCCGTTTGATCGCGCTCTCGGTGAGCAGGATCTTCTCCACCACCTCCTGCTCGGGCACGCCGTGCGCCTTGGCCTGATCCGCGATCTGCTTGTCCACCAGCGGCGTCCGCACATAGCCGGGGTTCACGCAATTGCTGGTGACGCCGTGCGGGCCGCCCTCCAGCGCGGTGACCTTGGACAGCCCCTCCAGGCCGTGCTTGGCCGTCACGTACGCGACCTTGTATTCGGAGGCGCGCAGGCCGTGGACCGAGGAGATGTTGACGATCCGTCCCCAGCCCTGCCGGTACATGTGCGGCAGCGCCGCGCGCACCAGCAGGAACGGGGCCTCGACCATCAGCGTGAGCAGGTCGCGGAAGCGCTGCGGCGCGAAGTCCTGGATCGGGCTGACGTGCTGCACCCCGGCGTTGTTGATCAGGATGTCGACGTCGAGTTCCAGCTCCTCCAGCGCCGCGACGTCGAGCAGGTCCACCGCCCACGACTTGCCGCCCAGCTCCCTGGCCACGGTCTTCGCGCCGACGTCGTCGACGTCGGCCACCGTGACCGTGGCCCCCCGCGCCGCGAGCGCGCGGGCGCACGCCGCGCCGATGCCGCTCGCGCCGCCGGTGACCAGGGCGCTGCGCCCCGCCAGATCGCTCATCGCACGGTCACTTCGGTGCGCGCGCCGAGGGTCTCGGCATCGGCGTGATCGATGCTCTCCAAGGTCAGTCCCTTCGTCTCTCGTGCGACGAGCACGGCGATCGCGCTCACCGCCGCCGCGCCCGCCAGGTACCAGGCGATCGGCACCGCGGAGTGGTAGGTGTTCAGCAGCCGGACGGCGATGATCGGCGCCAGCGAACCGGCCACGATCGAGGTCACCTGGTAGCCGAGGGACACACCGGAATAGCGCATCCGGGTGGGGAACATCTCGGCCATGATCGCGGGCTGCCCGGCGTACATGAAGGCGTGGAAGATCAAGCCGATGACGATGGCGGACATGATGACCACGTTGTGGCCGCTGTCCATCATCGGGAAGGCGAAGAAGCCCCAGGTGCCCGCGGTGAGCGCGCCGATCAGGTAGACCGGCCGCCTGCCGATGCGGTCGGACAGGTTGCCCACCAGCGGGATCGCCACGAAGTGGACCGCGTGCGCGGCCAGCAGCCACCACAGGATCACTTGGGTGTCGGCGTGCACCTGCGTCTTCAGATAGGTGATGGTGAACGTGACCACCAGGTAGTACATGACGTTCTCGCCGAAACGCAGCCCCATCGCGGTGAACACGCCGCGCGGGTAGCGGCGCAGCACCTCCACCACGCTCAGCGAGGTCGCCTTGATCTGCTCGGCTTCCCGCTGCGCCGCGACGAAAATGGGCGCGTCGGTGATCTTGGTGCGGATGTAGTAGCCGATCAGCACCACGACCGCCGACAACCAGAACGCGACCCGCCAGCCCCAGCCGAGGAACGCCTCGTCCGACAGCGTGGAGGTGAGCACCAGCAGCACCACCGTCGCCAGCAGGTTGCCCGCGGGTACGCCTGCCTGTGGCCAGCTCGCCCAGAATCCGCGGCTGCGGCTCGGGCTGTGCTCGGCGACCAGCAGCACCGCGCCGCCCCACTCTCCGCCGACCGCGAAGCCCTGGATGAAGCGCAGGGCCACCAGCAGCGCGGGCGCCCAGTAGCCGATCTGCCCGAAGGTCGGCAGGCAGCCCATCAGGAACGTCGCGCTGCCCACCAGCACCAGGCTGAACTGCAGCAGCTTCTTGCGGCCGTACTTGTCGCCGAAGTGCCCGAACACCACGCCGCCCAGCGGCCGCGCCGCGAAACCGACCGCGTAGGTGATGAACGCGGCGAGGATGGCGTCCAGGTCGCTGGTGCCCTTGGCGAAGAACACCTTGCTGAACACCAGCGTGGCGGCGGTGCCGTACAGGAAGAACTCGTACCACTCCACCACCGTGCCCGCCATCGACGCGGCCACCACGCGGCGCAGGCCGCTGGTCGTGCCGCCCGAATCCGCCGCTACGGCGTTGTGCTCCCTCATCGCACTTCTCCTTCGTGCCCGGGGCCACACTTCGTTCCCGATGTGACGGCCCCCACAATGCTTGGCTGCACCGAGTATTGGTGCAGAGGAATTGCGCCGCAATGACCATTTGTGCAGTGCGTCTCTGCAAAGATGCAGATATGCGCCCGGCCACTCCTGGTCGTCCCAGCGCGGACGACCTCCTCGTCCTCCTGGCCGTCGGGCGCTCCGGCCGATTCGTGACGGCGGCCGACGAACTCGGCATCAACCACACCACCATCTCCCGGCGCATCGCCGCGCTCGAGCACACCCTCGGCGGCCGGGTGCTCACCCGGGTGACCGGTGGCTGGGAGCTGACCGATCTCGGCAGGGAAGCCCTGGCCGCGGCCGAGGCGGTGGAGTCGGCGGTGAAGTCGCTGGCCGCGGACGCCGACGGAAACCGGGTGCTGGAGGGGGTGGTCCGGCTCTCGGCGACCGACGGCTTCAGCGCTTACATCGCCGCGCCCGCGGCGGCGGAGGTGCAGCGGCGGCACCCCAAGATCTCGGTGGAAATCGTGGCGATCACCCGGCGCGCCTCGCAGCAGCGTTCGGGGCTGGATCTCGAGATCGTGGTGGGCGAGCCGCAAGTGCACCGCGCCACCGCCACGCATCTGGCCGACTACTGTCTCGGCCTCTACGGTTCCCGCGAATACCTGTACGAGAACGGCGCACCCGCGACGATCGACGACCTGTCCCGGTATCCGCTGGTCTACTTCATCGATTCCATGCTGCAAGTCGACGATCTCGACTTGGCCTCCAGCTTCGTACCCGCGATGCGCGAATCGGTCACGTCCACCAATGTTTTCGTGCACGTCGAGGCCACGCGCGCCTCGGCGGGCCTTGGCCTGCTGCCGTGCTTCATGGCCGATCGCCACGCGGACCTCGTTCGCGTGCTGGCCGATTCGGTGACCGTCACCCTCGGCTACTGGCTCGTCGCGCGCACCGAAACCCTTCGCCGCCCGGAAGTGGCCGCCGTCGTCGCCGCGATCCGCGCCGTGGTCGCCGATCAGCGCGACATCCTCCTCGGTCGTCGGCACTGACGGTCGACTCCGGCCCCGGGGGCGATGCGAGTCGTCTTCGTCCGCTCCTGGCGGCATGCTCGGCCTCACTCCTGCCCGTGCGGCTTCGGTGGCTCAGCGGGCGAGGTGTCCGGCCTGGCGGCGCGCTGTGATCCAAATTACTGGTTTCCGACCATCTGGACAGCGCACAGCTATCTCAAAGAAAACTCACAGCAATCGCTGAACAGATGTTTTCATGCTGTCGCCGCCAGCGACGCCGGTGAGGTGAACAGGCCAGCGTACAACGTGGTCAGACATGCGGGCATTTCTCATTTCGGGGAAGAATTGCCAGTGTTGGGAAGGTGCATACTCAGCAGTATGAGGCATAGATCACGCGCTACGTGAACGCACAATCATTCTCCTGACCAGATGTTTCTCCGCCGCGCTGCCGGGCGTTGGCGGAGTCGTAACTCTGTCTTCGTCTCCGGCGCCTTATTTGAGTTCAGTGAGCCGACTTCAAACGGAGGAATCTGTGCTACCACACGTGACCGTGATCCACCGCGTACGTGGTGTCGATGTTCCGTATACCGAGCGTATCGATCACGTTCGCAATCTTGTCACCTATGTTTGCGCGAGCGGCTTGCCCGACGGGATACCCGAGCAGGCGGCGGCGGTCACGGTTCTCGACGGCGCGACTCCGGTGCACGGTGCCGTGCGCGATCTCGCGGCACGGTTCGGCACGCCGGAACGCATTGTCGCACTGCACGAGTTCGACCTACTCCCGGCGGCGGAACTGCGCGCGGAATTCGGCATCCCCGGTGACCGGGCGGAATACGTCACCCGGTTCCGCGACAAGCTGACAATGGCCCAAGCGGTCGCCGCGCGGAACGTCTCCGTTCCCGCATTCCGCGCCGCACCCGACCTGTCCTCGGTCGCCGAATTCGCCGCGGAGTCCGGTTTCCCGATCATCGTCAAGCCCAGATTCGGCGCCGGCAGCCGCGATGTGGTCAAGCTGAGTTCGGAAGCGGATCTCGCCGCATTGCCGGACCTCGCGTCCGAACCATTTCTGGTCCAAGAATTCTGCCCGGACGAAGTCGGCGCCATCGACGGCGTGTGGACGGGTTCCCAACTCGGGCCGTGGCGCGCTTCGAAATATCTCGGAACATGCCTCGATTTCGCCAACGAAGCGGAAAGCCTGGGCTATATCGAGGTCGACGATCCCGCATTGACCGGTACATTGACCGAGTTCGCCGAATCGGTTCTTTCCGCACTCAGCCCTGGTGTCCCGACCGTATTCCATCTGGAATTCTTCGTCGGCGGAGACGGCGATTCTCCCCGCGTCCAGTTTCTGGAGGTCGCGGCGCGCGCGTGCGGCGGGCAAACCACCCACATGTGGCGCGAGGTGCACCGATACGACCTGCTCGGCGCGGCGGTCGACATCCAGCTCGGCCGGACGCCCGCCACGGCGCCGCTCACCGACGGCGAGGTGGTCGCCGAACTGCTCATCCACCCGCCGGTGACGCCGCCGTGCCGGGTGGTGGCCGTGCACTGGGCGGTCCCGGAGGCCTACGCCCCGTACCACTGCTCGATTCCGCAGGTGGGGTCGGTGATCACCGAAACGTTCGGCTATGCCGATATCGGTGCGGCATTCCGCATCCGCGGAAAGTCGACCGCGGAAGTACTGGAATCGGTGCGCCGCACCGTGGCCGGGTTCCGAATGATGTGCACGGCGCTCGATTCACCTGTCGCGGCGGCGGTCGCCTGATCTGCTCGGACTTCTCTCGTGTCTCGGCTCTCCGTAGCTGTACCGCCGCCGGGTCCGCAGCGCATGCTGACCCTGATCACCGCGGCGTCCGCTGTCTCCAGCGGAATCTATTTGTCCACCGTGGTCCTGTATTTCACCAGGATCGTGCGGATTTCGCCGATGCGGGTCGGCGTGGGGCTGAGCGTCGCCGGCGCCGCCTGCGTTGTCGGCGGAGTACTCGTCGGCAAACTCTCGGATCGGCATGATCCGCTGCTGGTATTGCGTCGCAGTCTGATCGTCGCCGCTCTCGCCACGCTCGGATTTCTCGCGGTCGACGGATTCGCGATGTATTTGCTCGTCGTTCCCGCGGCGGCCGCGGGGCAGGCCTGCGTGCAATTGCTGACCACGGCGATCATCACCAAGATCGGCACCGACCGGGCCAACGAGTTCCGGGCGTACACGCGGTCGGTGCTCAACGTCGGCATCGCCGTCGGCATCGGGATGTCCGCGCTGGCGGTGCAATTCGACTCCGCCCTGCTCTATCGCGCGGCGATCGTCGTCGGAGCGGTATTTCTCGCCCTGGCGGCGCTGCTGGTCGGCCGACTGCCCGCGCTGCGATCCGTCGATGCCGAGTCGCCAGGCGGCCGCAGCCGGTGGGCGGCACTACGCGACCGGCCGTATCTGGCATTGACGGCGCTCGACGGTGTGCTGTCGCTGCAGTACCGCGTCCAGTCGGTCGCCATTCCCTTGTGGATAATCGGCGCGACCACGGCGCCGCGCTGGTCGATCGCCACGCTCGACATGCTCAACATCGCCATCGTCGTGTTATTCCAGGTCCGCGCCAGCAGGCGCGTCCTCGACGTCCCAGCGGCGGGCGCGGCGCTGCGGCGCTGCGGCTGGGCGTTCCTGATCGCCTGCGTCCTGTTCGCGGCCGCGCGCGGCCACGGCGGCTGGATCGCGGTGCTCATCCTGGTCGCGGGCGGCGCGATCCTGAGCGTGGGGGAGCTGTGGCAGACGGCGGGCGGCTTCGAAGCGTCGAACCTGCTCGCCCCGCCGCGGGAAATCGGCGCGTACCTGGGTGTTTTCAGCATCGGCTTACGAATGGCCGACACCGTCGGCCCGGCGCTGCTCGCTTGGTTGTGCGTCGATGTCGGCGTCGTCGGCTGGTACATCACGGGATTCGTCCTGCTGGCCGCCGGGCTGCTGTCCCCCCTCGTCGTCGCTTGGGCCGAATCGACCCGCGACAGGTACGCGCTCGCTCCGGCGTCGTGAAGCCGGACGCGAAACCCCGGTACTGGCATTGGAAGGAACCATCCCGATGGAAGCGACGATCGACATCCGGATCACCGAGGCGGATCTGGCCGAAGCACTGCGCACGGATGTCATGGCCGGACTGTCCGGACCGCGGAAATGGCTGCCGCCCAAGTGGTTCTACGACACCCGTGGCAGCAAACTGTTCGAGGCGATCACCGACCTGCCCGAGTACTATCCGACCCGCACCGAGCGCGCGCTGCTGCACGCTTGCGCTCAGGAGATCGCGGTCGGGGCCTCCGACGCGACGGAGCTGATCGAACTCGGTTCGGGATCCTCGGAGAAGACCGGTCTGCTGCTGCGTTCGTTCAGTGCACACGGCTCGTTGCGCTCGTATGTGCCCTTGGACGTCTCCGAGTCCGCTCTGCGGGACGCGGTCGGGTGGATCAACGCGGAGTTCCCCCGGCTCGAGGTCCACGGCCTGGTCAGTGATTTCACCAACGGGCTCGACTGGCTGCCACGCCGTGGGCGAAGGATCGTCGCGCTGCTCGGCGGCACGCTGGGCAACCTCGTCCCGGCGGAGCGGGCCGAGTTCTTCGGGCGCCTGCACGACGTGCTCGAGCCGGGGGAACAGTTGCTGCTGGGCGTGGGCCTGGTGACCGATCCGGCCGTCATGGTGCCCGCATACGACGACGCCGCGGGCGTAACGGCCGAGTTCAACCGGAACATCCTGCACGTGGTGAACAACCGGCTCGGCGCGAATTTCGAACCCTCGCGGTTCGCGCACGTCGCCGTGTGGGATCCCGGCAACCGGTGGATCGAGATGCGGTTGGAGGCCACCGCCGACATGACGGTGACCGTCGCGGACCTGGATCTGATGCTCGAGTTCGCCGCCGGTGAGCAGATGCGCACCGAGATCTCGGCGAAGTTCCGGCTGGCGGACTTCCACGCCGAGCTGGCCGCTGCCGGGCTCCCGGCGCAGCGATCCTGGACCGATCCCGCCGAGCGCTTCGCCGTGGTGCTCGCGGGCAGATGAGCGACCTCATCGCGGCGGGCGGGGCGACGTTCGCCGAACGTCCCCGGCTGCGGTCCGGCGCGGGCCGGTGGATCATGGCCGCCGCCGTGCTCGGTTCGGCGCTGGTCTCCCTCGACACCACCGTGGTCAATCTCGTCGTGCCGCGGATCGGGGCGGACCTCGGCGCCGACATGGTGGATCTCCAATGGGTGGTGAGCGGCTACACCCTCGCCTTGGCGTCGCTGATCCTGGTGGGCGGGGCGTTGGGTGACAGGTACGGCCGTCGCGCGGTATTCGTCTGGGGCAGTGTGGTCTTCGCGCTGGCCTCGGCGTGGTGCGGAGTCGCGCCGGACGTCGCGACGCTGGTGGCGGCGCGGGTGGTGCAGGGGGTCGCGGGTGCGCTGATCACGCCCGGCAGTCTCGCGCTGATCGCGGCGTCGCTGGATCCGCGCGATCAAGGCGCGGCGATCGGCATGTGGTCCGGTCTCGGGGGCGTGGCGGGTGCGGTGGGGCCGATCGTCGGCGGCTGGCTGGTGGAACTGGCCGGATGGCGCTCGGTGTTCCTGATCAATGTCCCGTTGGCCGTGGCCGTGGCCGTCGTGTCGATGCGCCGCGTCCCGGAGTCCCGAGATCCGTACGCGCCGGCGCGGCCGGACCTCATCGGCACGGCGGTGGTGGTCACGGGCCTGGTGACGCTGACCTACGGGTTCATCGCAGGACACCCGGGGATGCAGGTTCCCGGCGCCGCGCTCGTGGCCGTCTTCGTGATCGTGCAGACCCGCGTCCGCAACCCGCTGGTCCCGCCCGCGCTGTTCCGGTCGCGGCAATTCACCGCGGTCAATCTGGTGACGTTGCCGGTGTATGCCGCCTTGGGGTGTGTGCTGTTCCTGTTGCTGCTCCAATTGCAGATCGTCGCGGGGTATTCCCCTCTCGTCGCCGGAACCGCGACGATCCCGATCACCGCGATCATGCTGCTGTCGTCGGGCTGGATCGGGCGGTGGGCGCAGCGGCACGGTGCGCGCCTGCCGATGACCATCGGCCTGCTGCTATCCGCCGCCGGAGCAATGTCATTGGCCGGAATCGATGCGGACGGTTCGTATGCCACCGCGGTGCTGCCCGGCGTCCTCCTGCTCGGCGCGGGCATGGCGGTGTTCGTGGCTCCGTTGACCGAATCCGTGTTCGCGTCGGTCCCGATCGAGGAGGCGGGCATCGCCTCCGGGGTCAACAACGCGATCGCCCGCATCGCCCAGTTACTCGCCATCGCCGCGATCCCCGGCCTGGTCGGCATCTCCCGGACGCCGCTCACCGACGGCGTCGCGTTCGGCGCGGGCTACCGCGCGGCCATGTGGATCTGCTCTGCCCTGTTCGCCTCGGGCGCCACACTCGCCGCGACCCTCATGCCTCGACCGGCAAGGGCCACGGTGGCCGCCCCACCTGCGGCGCGATGGCCGAGCGACCTGCTTCCCTTTTCGGCGGACGCGGTGGACATCGGCGAGTCGCGGACGACCCCGTCGCGAGGTCGTCGGCTGGGCCGCGGCCGGGGTTCGCGTCGGCAACCGGGCGGCGGCCCGTCGGACCACGACGTTCGCCGCCCGCGACCTACCCACTCGACCACACGGCCGGAAAACCGCTCCGGTCAACGTATGCGGAACGAGTGAGTGCGGGTCGGCCGCTTACGCCGTGCGTGCGGGTCGGCACGCGTTCGCGCCACTCGGACGGTGCAGCGCAGCCGGAACGGAAGTCCGTTCAAATAGCAAGCGGGGGTGACACCGCGACGGGCTGGTCAGGTGGTTCGTAGGTCCGCCATGCCTCGGCTAATCGGCGTGCGGCTTCGCGCAGGTCGTGGGGTTCGGCGACGAAACTGATCCGTATGCGGTCGATGCTGCCGCCGGAGGCATCAAGCCCGGCACCGGGCAAGATCGCGACCCCGTGTCGCAGTGCGCGCTGAGCGAAGGAGGCGCCGTCCCCATGGGGCAGTCGGATCCACAGCGTCTGGCCACCGGACACCGTGGGGATGTCCCATTTCGGCAGACGCGCGGCCAGTTCGGCCACCAGCAGGTCGTGACCTTCTCTGCGCTGCTGCGAGATTCGTTCCCGCAATCGGTCGAGATCGCGGAGCAGCCAGGTGGCGGCTAACTGTGCTGGGATGTTGCCGCCGAGGTCGTGCACCGCGCGCAGCCGAGACAACCGGGCGATCACCGGGACCGGTGCCCGCACCCAACCGACACGCAACCCGCCCCAGACGACCTTGCTGAGCGAACCGATGGATATCACCGATTCGTCATAGTGGGCCAACGGCGGTGGTGGCGGATCGGTGCCAGGGAATCCGAGATCGGCCAGCACCTCGTCATCGACCAAAGGCACCGCGGCCCTTCTCGCCGACTCGACCAGGGCCCGCCGTCCCGGCGCGGGAAGCACCGTACCTGTGGGGTTGTGGCATGTCGCAACGACATACGCGAGCGCCGCCGAGGTTACCGTGCCCAAGCCGACCGGGCCTGTCCGCAGTACCGTCGCGGCCTCGCGAAACGCCTCGAGCGCGCCCGGGTACGTCGGCGCCTCGACCAGGACGTGGTCACCGGGCCGAAGCAGTGCGCGGGCGAGTAGCGACAGCGCGTGTTGTCCGCCGCCGGTGACGAGAATCTGCTCCGGATCGGTTGGCACGCCACGCGCTCGATATCGGTCGGCAATCGCCCTGCGCAACAGCGGATGTCCGGTTGGGTGGTACCCGATGTCGCCCTCGACCGCGGCGAGCTCGGGCGCGATGCGCCGATATGCCTGGGCCAACTCGGGCGGCGGTTTCCCCGGAGCGGCACAAGCGAGCGCGATGACATCGGCGCTCGGCTCGAGCAGTTGCAAAAAGGCCGGGGAATGGGTGGTCTCGCGAGCCGGGACCGTCTCGGTTCCCGCGACCCGGGTGCCACTGCCCTGGCGGCGCACCACGCGACCATCCGCGCCGAGCAGATCGTATGCCGCTACCACCGTACTGCGCCCGACCGCGAGAGCCTTCGCCAGTTTGCGCTCGGGCGGCAGCCGCATGCCCGACCGCAGCTCACCGTCATCGATCAACGCCCGCAGTCGCCGCGCCAGCAGGACATAGAGCGGACCTCGGTCGGTCGACCAGCGACCGAGCCGATCAGCAAGTTCCATTGGCTCCATATGCAAACCAATTCTGCCTGATTGGCTCTAGGGTCCCGACCTCGCCACGGCGACGATGAACCCATGAGCAAGATCTCCATTACCGATGTCGTCGACGACCTGAGCGGTCCTTGGCAGCCGCGCGACCTGGCCACCGCCAACGACGCCGTGGTGCGCATCGCTCGCCTGCACGGCGCATTCCCCTGGCATCACCACGACGAAGACGAGCTGTTCCTCTGCTGGAACGGCACCTTCCGCATCGAAATGCAGGACCATGCGGCGGTAACACTTGGTCCCGGCGAGATCTTCGTGGTTCCTCGCGGAGTCGAACACCGACCGGTGGCCGAGGAACCAGCTCACGCGATCATGATCGAACGGCCGGAAACCAAGCAATACGGCAATTAGCCGAGGACGCACGCGACAGCGGTAGAAGCTGCGACGCGCTGAGTGAACTGTCAGTGCGGCTCCCTATGCCGCGGCAGCCTGGTCAGCTCCTCGTGGTACCGGGGCGGCGTAGTAGGCGCGATAGGAGTCAGGGAAGTAGCCACAGTCGTTCACAAGGCAGCCGATCATATTCAATGCTTGGATCGCCGACTTCGGATGCCGATACTTCCGGACAGTGACTCTCGGACCATTTTCGCAACAGGTTTCGGACTGCTGTTCGACAAGCTACGTAGTCGAATACGCCGGCAGGTCCGGTAAACCTGATGTGGACGTCGGGTTCGCGGGGAAGCGGGGATTCCGCTGAAGAGGTGTACACCTGTCGTCACGCAGCTTCCGGTGGCCTACTCCGCATCCGGACCGCTAATCGTCCCGCAGGGTAGGAGTGCGTTGACAACCCTGGCGGAACGATCATGGTCGGGCTGCTGGCCGGTGATGAGCCCGAGGTAGGTATAGGACTCCATGACGCGGACCAGTACGTACGGCAGATCTTCGGAAGGAATCGACGACTGCAGGCGACCGGCGGCGGTCTCCTCGCGCACGATCTCGGCGATCAGCTCGATCAGTCGAGCCTCGAAACCGGACGCTTTGGTTGTCAGCAGGCGCAGGGCCAGTTCGCCCTCGCGGTCGATGAAGCGCTGCATGCCCGGATTCGTGTTGACGGCGCGCATGGCCTCGTTCATGACGGCTGCGGCGGGGGACTGATTGGGCGCGGCGGGAGGTCCGGAGTGGCAGTGGGTCTTCCGCGAGCGGGTGAGGGTCGGTTCGATCAGTGACCAGAGAATCTCGGTGAGCAATTGGTCGCGGGAGCCGACCCAGCGATACAGGGTGGCGCGGTCAACGGCGAGCTCCTTGGCCAGCGCTTGCATGTCCACACGGTCGCCGGCGAGGAAGGTTTTGCGGGCTTCGCGGAAGGCGTCGAGAGCGGTCGGACGCGACGTCGCGGTGCCGTCGAGATGGCGCCGCAACGGTGTGTCGGCGGAGTGGGGGTCCTGCCTTGGCATCCTGCGCACCTCCCTGCGGTTGTCTCGGAATGCGTGCCGACCGTCACAGTATGCTACATTTCGGAGAAACATTGCAAGAAAGCTACGGATAATTATTCTGGTGCAACACTGAACTATCCGCCACTTCGGCCTCCTGACCCGAACCCGGTGTCATGAGCCGTCTTTGAGCACAATCGTGCAGGTTTGAAGGGACAACCGCCGATCTGACGCATTTGGTCTCGGCGGCTGCGCTGCGCAGTTACATGTCTTGTCGAGCCAGGTCACGCCGTGCGGGCGAGTGTGTCGAAGCGGTGGCGGAGGTGTTCGGCGTCCTCGCCGTGGGTGCGGGTGGCGGCGGCGCGGACGGGGCGTAGTTCGGCCAGAAGGCGTGGGGAGTTGACGGGGCCTTCGAGGAGGGTGAGGGCGGTGTGTGCTTCGGTGATGGCGGAGGTGGTGTCGCCGAGGCCCGCGAGGGCTGCGGCGTAGTAGGCGCGGTACGAGGCTTCGTCGCGCGGACGCTGAGTGCCGCGGGTGCCGATAGTTTCCCGGTAGATGCCCACCGCCCGATCGTGCTGGCCCAGATAGACCCGGCCCCTGGCCTCGATGGATCGGATCTCGAGCGGCGTCACGTGGTGCAGCCATACCGGCTCGTCGACATCGTCGAGCCCTCGATCGACCTCGCGCCAGGCGCGCGTCATCGCCCGATCGAAGTCCTGTCGTTCGCCGATCGCCGCATGCGCCACGGCCTCCCGCGCGGAGCGAACGGCATTCAGCCGAGCCGATGGGATCCGGCGGGCAAGGTGACTGGCCCGCTGTGCCAGCCGCACCGGTTCTCGGCTGGTCGGCCGGTCTGTGGTCAGAAACGTCAAGCTGGCCAGCGCATTGGCGAGCAGTTCGTCGTTGTCGGTCTGCTCTGCCATCAGCACCGCTTCGACGTAGCACCGCCGGGCGACGGCTGGGCGACCGGCGTCCAGACAAAGCCAGCCCGCGCACCGCGCGAGGCGGCTCGTCTCGGCCAACAGCCGGACGCCGGTTTCCCGGCCATAGGTGCCGTGGTCGAGCAGGCGACGAGCCAAACCGTATTGGCGAAGTGCGAATTCGGCGATGTCCCCGCCGCCGAAGTGATTATCGTGCTGCCACATACGTTGTGTCAGGGTCTGCAAGTAGCCGACATGGCTGGACCCCACTCGCGTCGGCACCCCAGCGGCCGGAGCGCTCGCCGCCAATGTCGTGATCGTCGCTGCCAGGCCGAATTGTCTGCGGTCCATGTCGTCGGCTCCTTCACCCCCATCTTCGATGGTCCTCGGATCGGCCGGACCCAGCAAGATTGGCAGCAACGCGGTGCGCGGCACGCCCAGCGCGTCGGCGGCGCGGACCAGTTCGCGAATGTCGAAGATGGTTCCTACTTCTCCGCGCTCGACTCGTCCCGCGTGGGTGCGGTCCCAGTGCAGCAGTGCTCCGAAATCGGCTTGGGACAGGCCCATTTCTTTGCGGACGAGGGCGAGGGCCTGACCGGGCCGTCCTTCGGCGAGCAATTTGCGGAATTGCGGCGACTCCCAAACGCCGTCGATCTCGTTGTCCCGCACCTTGTCCCCTGACCTCGAAATTCACTGTGATGGAGCGACTTTAAGCACGATCGCGCAGGTGGGGAGGGACAACCGCAGATATCGCACAGCTGTTCCCTCGCAGTTGACAATCTGTGGAGGGGGCTCCATGTGGCTCCGCCCGGTCGATGCAGTCGACTTCGGGCCATCATGGTTGCTGCGCTGCAAAGTCACATGTCAGGTCACGCCGTGCGGGCGAGCGTGTCGAAGCGGTGGCGGAGGTGTTCGGCGTCCTCGCCGTGGGTGCGGGTGGCGGCGGCGCGGACGGGGCGTAGTTCGGCCAGAAGGCGTGGGGAGTTGACGGGGCCTTCGAGGAGGGTGAGGGCGGTGTGTGCTTCGGTGATGGCGGAGGTGGTGTCGCCGAGGCCCGCGAGGGCTGCGGCGTAGTAGGCGCGGTACGAGGCTTCGTCGCGGGGGAAACAGCTCTCATGGCCGACGCTCTCGCGGTACAGCTTCACCGCCCGGCTGTGGTGTCCGAGCATGCCGAGTCCTCGCGCCTCGTGGGCGCGCAGTTCGGCCTCGGTGACGTGCTCCAGCCATGCCGGGTCGTCCGGGCTGTCGAGCCCGCGATCGGCTTCGCGCCAGACTCGCACCATCGCGCGGCTGAACTCCTGCTCGTCGCCGACGGCCGCGTAGGCCGTTGCCTCCTCGGCGGCCTTCAGCGCGTTCATACGAGCCGACGGTATGCCCCTGACGAGTTCTGTCGAACGTCGTGCGAGGCGCACGGGCTCGGCGAAGGAAGCAGGCGAGGACGCGGCGAGATTCGCGAGATCGCCGAGGGCGGCGGCCAATAAGGCATTGTCACCGCACTGTTCGGCGAGCAAGACCGATTCCGTGAGGTGCCGCCGGGCCGTGCCGGGGCGATTACTGTCGCGAGCCAACCATGCAACGGTATTCGACAGCCATCCCGTCGCACTGACCAATTCGGCACCTATGCGGTGGCCGTAGGACCTCGAGTCCAGTAGCCGCCGTACGGAGGCGTATTGCCCTGCTGCGTAGTGGAATATCGCGCCGCCACCGCGATGATGGTCGTGCTCCCAGAGTCGTTCGGTGAGCATGCGGATATACGTGATATGCCCGGTGCCGACCCGAAACGGTTCCGCGTTCCTGGTCGGCGGTATGGAGACACCCGCCACCGCGGTCATTGTCGCTGCCAGGCCGAATTGTCTGCGGTCCACGTCATCGACTCCTTCGCAGGCCCCGTTGTCGATGGTCCCCGTATCGGGGGTAGCGAGCAAGAGGGGCAGCAACGCGGTGCGCGGCACGCCCAGCGCGTCGGCGGCGCGGACCAGTTCCCGGATGTCGAAGATGGTTCCTACTTCTCCGCGCTCGACTCGTCCCGCGTGGGTGCGGTCCCAGTGCAGCAGTGCTCCGAAATCGGCTTGGGACAGGCCCATTTCTTTGCGGACGAGGGCGAGGGCCTGCCCGGGGCGTCCCTCGGCGAGCAATTTGCGGAATTGCGGCGACTTCCATACGCCGTCGATCTCGTTGTCCGTCACTTTCGTCCCCCTGACCCCGAAATCCGATGTTATGAGCGGACTTTAAGCACGATCGCGCAGGTAGGGAGTGACAACCGCAGATATCGCGCACTTGGTCTCGTGCGCTTGACAGCGTGGCTATCCGCCTCCCGTTCCTCGAGGCTCGGGATGCGCGCGCCGTCGGGGTGATGCCGTGCCGGGCACGGCACTCCGGACGCGGTGAGCCGCGAACGGTGGCGAAAGCCCCCGGCGGCGGGCGTTCCCATCGAACGAGAGGTGATGATGAAGCCGAAAGTGGTCGGGTACCTGCGCCGCGACATCTCCGGGCAGCGCACGCGCAGGCACGAGATGGAAATTCGCGCTATGGCGAAGTCGTCGGGTTTCGATCTGGCACGAACGCTGGTCGCCGGTCCGACCGCGCCCGCTTCGCTCGCGGCGCTGCTCACCGTGGTCGGCCGCGTCGGCGCGGTCGCGGTGATAACGCCAGCGCTCGACCATGTGCAATTCCGCGCGGACGAGATCATGGCGGTGTGCGCGCTGATCACTCTCGACCAGCGCAGCATCCCGCCGCATGGTTTCGCTCGGCACCAGCCCTCCGCGCCGCACCGTGGTTTCCCGGGCCGCGCCTGACCGATCACAAGGATGCGGGCGCTTTCGGTCACGCTTCGGCTGGTCCATTGCAGGAGGAGTCGGCGGCTTCGGATAAGAACAGGATTTCCCGCGCAGTACGTCTCCTCGAATGTGCATCGCCGGTCAGCGGATGTCCTCCCAGAGCGCACGCTCGTCGCCTGCCGGGTCATCGACAGGATTGATGTTGTCGGTGAGCAGGCCGGTGGTGCGGCCGACGGTGTCGTAGGGTGCCCAGCCGGGTTCCCCGTGCGTGATGAACTCGACCCAGACGCGGTGGGTTCGGTCCGCGGCGGCCTGCGACGGCGCGTCGCCCAGAAGTGGGTGCGTCTCAGGACGGGTGATGGTGTCGAAGACGAAGGGGACCTCAGTGCCGTGGCATGCGCCGAGTCCATGGTTCGCCTCCGGCTCGGGATGGTCGAAGCGATACATCCAGGTCCTGGTTGCTCCTGCGGCGCTGCGGGCCTCGCTGACCCGGATCGCCGGTATGCGGTAGTACCAGTCGGTGATCACGGCGGCCAGGATGTCGCCGCAGCTGCTTTCGGGGCGGTTGGTTCGGTAGACGGCCAGATCGTCTCCGGTAAGGCCGTATGCGCCCGCCATCATGGCGAGCGTCGGCTCGTCGATGGCGGCGATGATGCCCGTCGGGACCAGGAACAGTCGACCCTCGTCTCGGTTCGATCCGATCAGTAGCGGAATTTCCGCCCCCTGGCCTGCCGTGATTGCGTCGATCGGCATGGCGGTCAGAATTGCGCCGTCGAGAGCAGGCGCGAAGGGAAGCAGGCTAAGAGCGAGCTGCCCCCATTTGGCAGGGTCGGGAGCTGTCTGCACCTCGACCACGAGGTCGGATGCGGCCTGCACGAGTTTGTCCAACGGAATGGCTTCGATCACCTTCCGGTCCGGCGCAACGCCGAGCACGTCGGCGAGGTAGCCACCGACGGTGCGAGCCTGCTGTCGGGTGAGCGTGTGAGCGGCGGCTCCGCTCTGCGCGATGGCCTGCGCGAACAGGCCCTCTGCCAACGGCATCGACAGCAGCGTCGTCACGCTCATCGCTCCGGCCGACTCGCCCGCGACGGTGACACGCGCCGGATCACCCCCGAACGCCGCAATGTTGTCCCGCACCCAGCGCAGTGCCGCCAGTTGATCGAGCAGGCCGAGATTGGCGATGCCGTCGTCGAGGAACAAGTAGCCCTCGGCGCCCAGCCGGTAGTTGACGGTCACGCACACCACGCCGTCACGGGCGAAAGCGCTGCCGTCGTACGCACCGACCGACGAGGACCCGTTCGTGAACGAGCCGCCGTGTAGCCACACGAGCACCGGCAGCCCCGTCGCGCCGGGATCGGGTGTCCACACGTTGAGGTTCAGGCAGTCTTCCCCTGGGATCACCACTTCAGGGAACAACGGGGCGAACTGCGGCGGATAGTCCCCTTTGGGTGCTGTCGGGCCGTACGCCGTCGCGTCCCGCTCGCCATCCCAGGGCTGGACCGGCTGGGGCGGTCGCATCCGATTCGCACCGAACGGCGGTGCCGCGTAGGGGATTCCGAGAAACGCGTGGACACCGGATGCGGTCTTCCCGCGAACGACTCCGTGCCCGAGGCGCACCATCGAGTGTTGCATCATAGCTCCGATCCGTAGCTTCTTTGCAATCAATTTATGATATGTAGCATACTGTTTCCGGTCGGCTCCGCGTGTCAAAACTGAACCGCTCTGGACCGTTGGAAACCTCTGATGGGCCGGCCACCGCGCCGCACGCGCGGTCTGGACCGTTGCGGTCGCCAGGTAGGCGCGGCGTCCGGCTCCTCGAAATGCGCCTATCGGGCGGGAGAACCACTGCCCGGCGCGACGACATCGGCGTGGCGCTAGCCGGCGCGGCAGAGTTCCTGCACGGCGATGGAGAGTGTCTCCTGGCGCAGTGAGGCCTGCAGAGAGTTGGTGTTCATGAACAGCGCGACCTGGCGACGGCCGACTTGCATCACGCTGGATGTGTACCCGTCGATGTCTCCCAAAGAGCCGTAGGCCGTTCCACACGGAGTCGGGGCGATCATCAGGCCGAGGCCGTAGCTGATGCCGGGCACACCAGCGGCGGCGTAGAACGCGTCGGCTCCCGGCGTGGGCCGCTGCATTTCGGTAATCAGTTCCTGCGCGAAGAGTCCCCCGCTGAGCAGCGCTCCGAGAAACCGGTCCACATCGTCGCCTGTCGACACCATCGCCGCCGCCGCCCCGGCCGCGCTGGCGCTCGTCCGGGTGGTCACGTCGAGTGCGGGACCGGAACGAGGCGGCAGAGGAGCGTCGAAGACGTAGCCGCGTGCCTGCCGGGGTGCCACCACAGTCTCCGTGGGGAAGGTCGTGCCGCTCAGGTGGAGAGGGGCGATCAGACGCGTCTGTACCTCGTCGTGGATCGCACGACCGGTGACCTGGTGAACGATCTCGCCGAGGACGGTGTAGTTGGTGCTCGAGTAGCGGAAGCCCGTTCCGGGCGGAAAGTATGGCGACTGCTCTACGCCCAGAGCTATGAGCTGCGTGGGGGTATAGGTGGCGCCGGGGTTGAAGCCGGGATTATCCGAGTAGTCGGCGAGTCCGCTGGTGTGGTTGAGCAGTTCGCGCACGGTGATCTGTTCGGCGTTGGGCACCGGTTCGGGCAGGAGCCCCGCTATCGGCTGGTCGAGTGTGAGCCGGTGCTCCGTGACCAGCTGCAATACCACCGTGGCTACGAAGGTCTTGGTTATGGAAGCGATCCTGAACTGATTGTCGGGTCGCATCGGCCGGTTTGCGGGAATGTCCGCGAGGCCCGCGGCCGTCTCCCGCGTCTTCTGCCCGTCGTCGCTCGTCACCACGGCTATGCCGGGCACGCCGTCGGCGTTGACCAAATTGTGGATTTCTGCCGGTAACGCCTTGGGCGGCGACGGCTCACCCATCGCCTGTGCTGGTGACCACGCGGCAATTCCGATCAGCGCGGCGAGGACTGGCGCGACACAACGCTTCGACTTCATGAGCGTTCTCCTTCATGGCTAGACGCGACAGCCAGTCTGCTACAGATCGGAGATACATTGCAAGGGGGCAACGCATTGATGATGTGTTGCATGGCTCGACATGTAGTAGAAACATCTCGATATGTCTACAAATGACTGTCATGCTGCATCAGCTCGGTGATGCGACTCGAGAACCGAGCCTTCCGCGGCGGGACCGAATTCGGCGTGCACGTGGTTCTTGGAATACATTGTGCGACAGAGCTTTTCGTTGCCGCACGCAGATGTGCGAGAAGAGATGTGCACCAACCTCGCACTGGTCTGCGCAAGCTGCGCACCGGCGGATTCGATGTGCTCGAGGTGCACACGGCTGGTGGTCGGCGGCCCAGGCCGTGGTGTGAAGACCGAATCGGTCGAGGAGACATGCGTGCCAGACCGCGTTCTGACGCTCTGGACGGTGCGGGCATCGACGGCGTCGAAGAGCCTGCCGGGCATCCCCGACGCTGCGGCGCAACCAAATTCGGCACCATATGCGCTGGACCAGGCGGGGCTCCGGGGCGGACGCTTCGGTACTACTGTTCGGAACTGGCCCGCGAAGCGCGAGATGATCTCACGATTGCCGTCGTTATCGGCTTCTATGGTGTAGACCAGGCGCCGGATCGTGGCACCCGCGGACCGGAAGTCAGGGAAGCAGCCATAGTCGCTCGCAAGGCAGTCGATCGTATTCGATGATTTGATCGCCGACTTCGAAGGCCGATATTTCCGGACAGTGACTCTCGGGCCACTTTCGCAGCAGGTTTCGGACTGCCGTTCTACAAGCTATGTAGTCGAATACGCCGGCAGGTCCGGTGAATCTGATGTGGATGTCCGGCTCGCTGGGGAGCGGGGATTCCGCTGAAGAGGTGAACACATGCTTTCCCTTAGTGTTCGGTACGTGCCAAGCGCTATCTGGTGACTTACCGAGTCGAACTCCTTCAGGCGCATGCGATATCGAGTCGACATCCGGCTAGCTCTCTCGTTGAGAGCGGTTGATGGGTGACTACTCCGCCTCCGGACAGCTGTCTTTCCCGCCGGGTAGAAGTGCGTTGACGACCCTGGCGGAACGATCGGGATCAGGGTGCTGGTCGGTGATGAGCCCGATGTAGGTGTAGGACTCCATGACGCGGACCAGCACATACGGCAGATCTTCGGAATGGATTGACGACCGCAGGCGACCGGCCGCGGTCTCCTCACGAATGATGTCGGCGATCAGCTGGATCAGTCGGGCTTCGAAACCGGACGCCTTGGTTGTCAGCAGGCGTAGGGCCAGGTCGCCCTCGCGGTCGATGAAGCGCTGCATGGCCGAATTCGCGTTGACGGCGCGCATGACCTCGTTCATGACGGCTGCGGCCGGCGACTGACCGGGCACGGCGGGAGGTCCGGAGTGGCAGTGGGCCCTCCGTGAACGGGCGATGGTGGGCTCGATCAATGACCAGAGAATCTCGGTGAGCAATTGGTCGCGGGAGCCGACCCAGCGATACAGGGTGGCCCGGTCCACGGTTAGGCTCCGAGCCAGCGACTGCATGTCCACCCGGTCACCGGCGAGGAAGGTTTTGCGGGCCTCGCGGAAGGCGTCGAGAGCGGTCGGACGCGACGTCGCGGTGCCATCGAGATGGCGCCGCAACGGTGTGTCGGCGGAGCGGGGGGCCTGCTTTGCCATCTACTCGTCCCTCCTGCGGTTGTCTTGCTATGCATGCCGACCGGCAGCAGTATGCTACATATCGCGAATACATTGCAATGAGGCTACGAAAAGATGCAATGGTGCAACGCGTGTCGGCGCGATCCGAGAGCGGCGTCGTCGATGGCCGAATTCTGTCACTGTCGGCAAACCGGCCAGCGCTACAGCGGATTCGGTCAACCTGTGACCCGAACGCGAGAATCCGTCGTGGCTGGGCAGCCCGACGCCAGGCGCTGTCGCGTGAACGTCGCTGGTATCGGTAATAGGCCGGCGGTAACGGCGTCTTCCAGGCCGAGGTCGTAACCGTCCAAGTCGGGATCGTAGGAGTCGGGCGCAGGTAGATCACTGGCGATGGCTCCGGACTGTCGAGCGGCTGCGGCGTAAGCGCCCCGGTCGTCCTCCGCCGGTCGGCGCATGCCTCGGCGCGATCAGCTGGTCCACGTGCGCGGTGAGTCGGGCGATCGGGAGCGCTCGACCAGTTCGAGGATGTCCCGCCATCGCCGGTCGACCTAGCTGCGAGAAACGGACCGTTCGGTAGTAGGTTGCCTTCGTGAGACGTCAACATTCCGGTCCGGAAGCTTGCTCCGGTCGGATGTTGGACCGCTGCCGGGCGGTTCGTCGCAGGTGAAGGTGAGGGTTCATGGCCGAGTGCACGCCGACTCTGGTCGCGATCTATGACGTCGGTTTTTCGCCGGAACGCCGAGTAGCCGAATTCAGGTTGGTTCCTGGCGGTGGCGTGACGCTCACGGTGACCGATCGTGACGGATGCCCGATCGCCGAAAGGTTGTACGAGCGCGGTGTCAAGGTTTTCGACCCGCCCGGGCGAATAACGCCGGACGAAGGTCCGTCCTTCCTGCGTGCGCTGCTCGACGCGCCGGAGATGAGCTATTACCGCGTCGTCGATGAAACCCCGGTCGAGCCGAAGCGGCCCGGCGTCCACACGCCTTGGTCCGCGCTGCCCGCACCGGTTTCGGATGGCGCGGCCCCGCCGCCCTCTCGGTGAGAGACGCTGTCACCCCTCTACTTCGCAACATCACCCGGCGCTTGACCAGAACCCTCGATCTGGGCACCCAGACCGCGGCGGGCACCTACCGGCGCACCAGCCGCACGCTCGACCTCGGCGCTCGTGAGTTCCGGGACGTCGACGAGCGGTCCTCGCATCTGGTGGAAGAGGCGCGCACCCAGGTACAGCCGCATCCGGCACAGGTGGCTCGACAGCGAACGTGGGACTACCAGCCGAGCGCGACCGAATCGGCGATGAGCGCGCGTCGGCTGACCACCGACGTCGGGTTCGACGGTGACATGCGGGACAAAGCGCTGAGAAGCTCCACGACAGTGCAGAAGATGCTTTCCGACGACGGTGAACTCAACGTCTACAAACCGATCCACGGTGAGCAATACGACGCGGGATTGCCCTTCGTGCACGCTCCCGGCGCGCTGACGAGCCGGGAGATCGCGGCATATCGCGTCGATGAACTACTGGGCTTCGGTCGGGTGCCTCCGACGGCTCGGACGGACGGTGTGATCGGACCCGACGGCAGAGCGTCCGGCCCCGGCATGATCCAGCAGTTCGTCAAGTCCGAGCCTGCCAAGCCGGTGGGCGAATATCCGAAAACGCAGCAACAGCAGGTCGCGGTGCTCGACTACATCATCGGCGCCATGGACCGGCATCCCGGCAACTACCGCACCGTGGAACGTAACGGGCAGCTGGAAGTGGTCGCTATCGACCACGGTCGATCGTTTCCCCTGTCGACCCGACCGCTGGAGATCAATATCGATTCCGATTTCGTCATGGCGCAGAAGGGTGAGCGCCTCGAAGGGGATGTGCTCCGCGCGGTCCAAGGCGTGGATACGGACCGATTTCGAGCGGCGCTCGGAGACGCCGGTCTGCACGAGAATGCCGTCAACGGTGCGGTGACCCGACTGGAGAAAATACGCGAGCTCGGCATGATCCCGGCCGACGCCAGGGTCTTGCCACCCTGATCCGCTGGATCATCCGGCCTGCGGGTGCGGGCGCCGTTCGATCGTGTTCCGCGCCCGTGCCCACACTTCCTCCGCTTCGAATTCCGCGGCCTGCCAGGAGTCGGTGGCCAGACCGACTCGGCCGCGCCACTTCCGCATGATGTCGGCGTGCACCGGCCAGCGCACGAACCGCCGCATGTCCTGCTCGGTTTCCCACACCGAGATCGAGCCGCCGCGCGACTCCGACGGCCGTGCCCACAACCACAGGCCGACCGCGCCGTGCATCACCGGCCAGTTCCGGCCCAGCCGCATTCCCGTCTTGTAGATCGCCTGGACGTCCTCTTCGGAGGCGGCCAGAAAGTCGGTCACGCTGACGAACACCGGGCCCCGGCTGTCGTGCAGCGGCCCGGCCTGCCAGGGCATCAGCACGGTTCCGTCGGAAAACGGCTGTTCATCCGTGCCGCTGTGCCGGTCGCCGGAACGGTTCTCGCCAGAGTTAGTAAGCATGAGTAGATGATATGCACACGCTTATTGAATTGCCAACCCTTACCTTCTGGTCTTCGCGGCCGGCGGTACATCGAACCCGCACCGTCCCGCGCCTACCACCGGCAGTGCTCCGATTTGTCTATCGATCGACTGGATCCGAGTGGTCGCACAGCGGGCGTCTTGCTGTAGTCGGTCAGAGTCGGCACCATTGCTTCCGTATGCCCCTGACTCCTGATATCGCCCTCGACAGCCTCGACGGTCTATCCGTTGGCGACGCATTGGGCGCCCAGTTCTTCGTGCCCGACCGTTCCCTATCCGACCTTCTCGCCGGGCGCCCGCCGACGGCCCCGTGGCAATGGACCGACGACACCGAGATGGCCTGCTCGGTCTATTCGGAAATTCGCAACCGCAGCTACATAGACCGCGATGCGCTCGCGGCCGTATTCGCCGACCGCTGCGAGCCCTATCGCGGCTACGGTGGCGGCACAGTCGTCGTGCTGCACCAGATACGTGACGGACGCCCCTGGGCCGAGGCCGCAGGCTCATCGTTCGACGGTCGTGGTTCGTGGGGAAACGGAGCCGCGATGCGGGTCGCCCCACTTGGGGCGTACTTCGCCGGGAACCCGGACCGGGCCGCAGCGCAGGCCGCGTTGTCCGCCGAAGTCACCCATCGGCATCCCGAAGCGATCATCGGCGCCATGGCGATCGCCGTCGCGGCGAGCCATGCCGCCGCCACTCGCGAAACTGGCTGTACATCAATGGAGTTGCTATCCGCCGTCGAGCCATACCTGGTCGACGGACTAACCGCGACAGGTGTCCGCCGAGCTCGAAAACTACTGGGCAAGACGGTAGCCGAAGCGGCCTACGAACTCGGCAACGGCGCCCAGGTCAGCGCTCAGGACACGGTGCCGTTCACCTTGTGGGCGGCAGCAACCTATCTCGCCGACTATCCGGCCGCCATCACCGCATGCGTCGAAGCGGGTGGAGATGTGGACACCACAGCAGCGATCGTCGGTGGCATCGTGGCAGCCCACACGGGAATAGGGAATCGAGATCACGTCCGCGGAATACCACAACAGTGGCTGCTCGCGCGTGAGCCTCTTCCTTCGTGGGCGACAAGATAGCCCAGTCCGCGGGCTGAGCACTAATGTCATTCCCCCGCAGGTGCACGCCGCTTGTCCTCGGTCAGCTCAGCCGGTATCCCGAGTCCGGAGACCGCTGGGTTCTGTTGTCGGCACCGGGGTGGTCCGTCTGTTGGCGACCTATGGGGTCACTAGGGCGGCGGCTGGAACGGTTTCCGGAGTGAGGCGTCCGTCGACCATCTGGTAGACGGCGTTCATGCGGTGCAGGTGGGTGCGGTCGTGGGTGACCAGGAGGGTGGCGGCCTCGTGTTCGTGGGCGACGGACAGGATCAGGTCGATCACCGCGGCGCCGCGTTCGGTGTCCAGTGCGCTGGTGGGTTCGTCGATCACCAGGAGGGACGGTGCGTTCATCAGGGCGCGGGCGATGTTCACTCGTTGCCGTTGACCGCCGGACAGTTGCGCGGGGCGCTTGTCTCGCTGGTCGGCGAGCCCGACCGAGTCCAGTAGTGCCAGTGCGCGTTCGCGGGTCGTGCGGCGGTGTCGGCGTGACGTGATGATCCGCTGCCCGAGATGCGCCATCGCCTCGAGTTGCTCGACGGCGGTGAGTGCCGGGATCAGGTTCGGTTGTTGGAAGACGATGCCGATCGACGAGCGACGCAGTGCGGCGGCTTCGCGACGGGTCACGTCAGCGAGATCGATTGTGTCCCGGGGCGTTACGAGACGGATGCGCCCGGATTCCGGGCGGATCAGAGTGGCTGTCACAGCTAGCAGGCTGGACTTGCCGGAGCCGGACGGGCCGGTGATGGCGGCGATCTCGCCGCCGCGGACCCGCAGGTTCACTCGGTCCAGGGCGGTGAGCCGGCCGGTGCCGTCGGGGTAGGTGAGCGTCACGTCCGCGAGGGTGAGCGTGGTGGGGGATGTCATCGGAACTCCGTGCTGAGGGCGGTCGGGCGGTTCGGGTGCGCTGATGAGGCGATCCGGGTGCGGCGGTTGGCGATCGTGCCGTGCGGAGGCCTGCGGTTCAGCGGCCCGCGCCGAGCGCGGTGAGCGGGTCGGCGGTGAGCAGGAAGCGCAGGGCGAACGCCGCGCCGAGCAAGCCGAGCAGGATCAGCGCGAGCGAGGGAAGCAGCGTGGTGGCCGGGCTCAGCACGAACGGCACCGCGTCGCCGAGCAATGTCGCCGCGGCGACGGTGATCCCGAGGCCGGTCGCGATACCGGCCGTGAGCACGGTGGCGGCTTGGACGAGTGCGTCGCGGACGAGCGACCCCGAAGTCGCCCCCAGCGCTTTCAGTGTGGCGATGTCGGGCATCCGCTGAATCGTCCACACGGTGAAGAACGCGCCGATCACCAGCGCGGAGATGGCGAACAGCAGGGCGGTCATCAGGGTGAGCGAGCCGTTTTCGGCCTGGTAGGAGCCGATCGCCGAGCGCGCTCCCGACAAGTCGGTGGTCCGGGTGTGTGCGGTGGTGTTCACCGCTTCCGGATCGGTCGCCCCCGACACCGCGAGCACGGTGGCCGCGCCGGAACGAGGGTTGAGCGCCTGCCAGTCGGCGAGCGTCATCCAGACCGCGGGCGTATGGCTGTACCAGTCGTCGCCACGCACGGCGGACACGACGAACGCGCGGCCGCCGATCACCACGGA
The DNA here is from genome assembly GCF_040681035.1 of Nocardia sp. NPDC051911. Taxonomy (NCBI): domain Bacteria; kingdom Bacillati; phylum Actinomycetota; class Actinomycetes; order Mycobacteriales; family Nocardiaceae; genus Nocardia; species Nocardia sp. NPDC051911. Next base: position 16,155 of record NZ_JBFAXY010000002.1, on the reverse strand, counting down.
ACCGCCGGGCGCGGCACCGAGATCGGCGGCCGCGCCGGTACTGAGCAGCACCGTGCCCGCATCGGTCGCCGGGTGGTTGCCGAATGCCGTGTCCGTGCCGAACAGGGCGACCTGCGCGGGGGCGGAGCCGTCACTGTTCGCTTTGCCGCGGGCGATGCCCACCGGTGTCACGCCGCGGGCGGCGGCGCGCCAAGTCGCGATCTGTTCTCCGGTCAGCATGGACCCGTCGAACGAGGGAGCGCCGCCGGTGTCGGCGAAGACGACGGTATCGCCGGGCAACGACTCGACGGCCGAGACGTTCTGGTGCGCGAGCCCGGCCGTTAGCCCGCTGAGGAAGCTCACCAGCACCGCCACCAGCGTGACGACGAGTGTGATCAGTGCGAACCGGCCGCGGGCGGCGCGGAGGTCTCGGAGTGCGACGAACATGTCTCCACCCTCACGCCGCGCCGGGCCGTTTCCATCGCGCCGGGGGAGGAAGCGCGGATGAGCGAAAGTCGGCGGCGGTTTTCCACCTTTCGATGGATGCCCCGGCGATAGCCGTACATAAGCTGACACCGTGCACTCGTCCCCGTTGACCCCGGTTTTCACCACGTTGCGGCTCGGTCTGCACGTGCTGATGACCGGTTTGGCGGTAGTGGTCGCCGTGCGCGCGGTGCTGCCCGGCGCGGCACATCCGGCCGCGACCGTCGGTCTCGCCGCGGCCTTCCTCGTGATCTATTTCGCGGGTGCGGGGTTCGCGGGGAAACGGCGCGCGATTCCGGTGTGGCTCGGTGCGCTGACGGCCCTGTGGCTCGGGCTGGCCGTACTCGCGCCGGACGCGGGTTATCTCGCGTTCGGCCTGTTCTTCCTGTACCTGCACCTGCTGCCGCGCCCATGGAATCTCTGCGCCGTGGCCGCCGCGACCGCCGTGGCGGTAGTCGGCTTCGGCCTGCATCGGGGCTGGTCGGTGGCCGGTGTGGTCGGCCCGGTCATCGGAGCCGCCGTCGCGGTCGGGATCGGGCTCGGTTATCAGGCGTTGTTCCGCGAGGCCGCGGAACGACAGCGACTGATCGACGAATTGCTCAGCACCAGAGCGATACTGGCCGAGCGGGAACGCACGGCGGGCAAGCTCGCCGAGCGGGAGCGGCTGGCCGCCGAGATCCACGACACGGTCGCGCAGGGGCTGAGTTCCATTCAACTGCTGCTGCACGCGGCCGAGCGGGAAGCGCCGGATCACCCCGCGCTGCAACGGATCCGGCTGGCCAGGGAGGCGGCCGCGGAAAACCTCGCCGAGACCAGGCGACTCATCGCCGAACTGGCTCCCGCCGCGCTGGAGGGACAGTCACTGGCCGAGGCGCTGGAGCGGATCACTCAGCGCGCCGCCGCGCCCGGGTTGAATACCAGGTTCGTTGTGGAGGGTCCGCCGGAGCGACTGCCCATGCCGATCGAGGCCGCGCTGGTCCGGATCGCGCAAGGCGCGGTCTCGAACGTGATCCGGCACGCCGGTGCGGGCCGGATGCGCGTGACGCTCACGTATGCGGACGACGCGATCCATCTCGACGTGGTCGACGACGGTGTCGGCATCGCTCCCGAAGTACTCGAGCGCAGCCCGTCGGGATCGTTCGGGCTGGCCGCCATGCGATCGCGGGTACACGAGCAGGGCGGAGTCATGGCGGTCGAGTCCGAGCCGGGGCACACGGCAGTCACCGTGTCCTTTCCGCTCGACACTGTCTCGGGTTGCGCCGAACTCGAAGCGGGCGAACATGGCGCGGTGCCGCTCGCCATGGCACATCGGCCGCGCACGGAACCGGCCCGGACGGAATCAACTGCCTCGGACCCGGTCGGGCCGGTGTCCGGCAGTCAAGGCGGGCCCGAGACCGGTCCGCCCGGCCAGGGCGGAACGGACACCCGAGGCACGGACTCGCGCGACCTCGGCGCGGAGGGTTCCGAGTGATCCGCCTGCTGCTCGCCGATGACCACGCGATCGTCCGCGCCGGATTGCGCGCGCTGCTGGACGTCGCCGACGACATCACCGTCGTCGGCGAGGCGGCCACCGCGGAGGCCGCCGTCGCGTTCTGCGCGACCACGCCGGTCGACCTCGTGCTGATGGACCTGAGTTTCGGGTCCGGCCGGTCGGGAGTCGAGGCGACCGCGCGGCTGCGTGAGTTGCCGAGCCCGCCGAACGTTCTCGTGGTCACCAACTACGACACCGACGCCGACATCCTCGGCGCGGTCGAGGCCGGCGCGTGCGGCTACATCCTCAAGGACACACCGCCCGGCGAATTGCTCTCCGCGGTGCGGTCGGCCGCGGCGGGCGACAGCGTGCTCTCGCCCGCGGTCGCGTCCAAGTTGATGACCAGGGTGCGCCGCGCCGACACCACGCTGAGCAGGCGCGAGATCGAGGTATTGCGGCTGGTGTCCGACGGTCGGTCCAACCGCGAGATCGCCAAACAGTTGTTCCTCAGCGAGACCACCGTCAAGTCCCACTTGGTGCATATCTACGGAAAACTCGGCGTGCGCTCGCGTACCTCCGCGGTGGCGCGGGCCCGCGAGCGCGGCATGCTGTGACGCGGACGCGCGCAGGAACGGCCGTTCTTCACCGGCTCCGAAGCTCCGCCGATCGACTACTGTGACCGACATCGGATTTTCTATCTTCGGGGGTTTCACATGCTGATCTGGGGCTGGCAGAAGCGTATCCACACGCTCGCCATGATCACCTTGATCTGCGGCCGCTGCGGCAATCCCGCCGCGCACGCGCTGCGCAAGCTCGTCACGAAGTTCACGCTCTTCTTCATTCCGCTCTTCCCGCTCAGCACCAAGCATCACCTGGAGTGCACGTGGTGCGGCGCATCGTCACCGGTCGCCGGACCGCAGGTGCCCGACCTCCTCGCCCGCGCGAACGCCGAGAGCATGGGCCCCGCCCAGTACCAGCAGCCCGCCGCGGGCGGCCCCAACGCCCAGTGGCCCCAGCAGTCCGCTCCCCACCCCAACTCCAACTGGCAGCGCTGACGAAAGTCCACCGGAGACAGCCAGTGAGTCGGCAGTCCGGCACGGTGCGCGCTGATCGCCTTCCACCGCGGTCGATACCGCCGCAACGAGTGAATCGCGCGACCGAACTCAGCCGAACGGAGCCGATCGAACCAACCGAGCCGAGCTGTCGGGAGTCACCACCTAGGGTGAGCGGATGGCCTCTCTTTCCGATCCCGAAGTGCGCGAGTTTCTGACCCATGGCACCCGCACCGGCAAGGTGGCGTTCGTGACGGCTGACGGCAGGCCGATGGTGACGCCGGTGTGGTTCATCGTCGACGGCGACGAACTGGTGTTCAACACCGGCAAGTCCACCGCGAAGGGCAAGGCGTTCGCCCGGGACGGCCGCGTCTCGGTGTGCGTCGACCTGGAGGAACCGCCCTACGCGTCGGTCCAGTTGCGGGGCACGGTGACGCTCTCGGAAGACCCGGACGAACTGCTGCGCACCGCCACCGAGATCGGCGGCCGTTACATGGGCGCCGACCGTGCCGAGGAATTCGGCAAGCGCAACGGCGTCCCCGGCGAACTCGTCGTCCGCCTTCGCCCCGAGAAGGTGATCGCCCACTTCGACGCCACCGCCTGAGCGGGGGTCAATACACTCGCGCGCATGACCGTGCACTTCATCGGGGCCGGGCCGGGCGCGGCCGATTTGTTGACGGTGCGCGCGGTCGAGTTGCTCCGCGCGTCGCCGGTGTGCCTGTACGCGGGGACCTATCTGGATCCCGGCGTGCTGGCGCACTGCGCGCCGGACGCCGAACTGGTCGATACCCAGCGCTTGGACCTCGACCAGATCACCGAGCGTCTGGTGCGCGCGGACCGGGCCGGACAGGACGTGGCCCGCCTGTGCTCGGGCGACCCGTCGCTGTATTCGGCGCTGACCGAGCAGACCCGCAGGCTGGACGCGCACGGGGTGCCGTGGGATGTCACACCGGGCGTGCCCGCCTATGCCGCCGCGGCGGCGGTGCTCGGTGCGGAGTTGACCGTGCCGGAGCTGGTCCAGTCGGTCGTGCTGACCCGGGCGCAGGCCCGCTCCACCGCGATGCCCGAGTCCGAAGCGCTGGCGAATTTCGCCGCCACCGGCGCCACCCTCGCGCTGCACCTGGCCGTCACTCGCACCCGCGCGACGGCCGCCGAACTGGCCGCCGAGTACGGCCCGGACTGCCCGGTCGCTGTCGTCTACCGCGCCAGCCAGCCCGAGCAATTGATCCTGCGTGGGACCCTGGCCGACATCGCCGACCAGGTCGAGGCCGCCGGACTGCGGCAGGCCGCGGTGATCCTGGTTGGCCGCGCGCTCACGCCGGCGGTGTCGTGCGCGGAATCCCACCTCTACGACCCGGCGCGGGTGCGCGGGTCGTGACGGCGGGTGCCATAGGCGGCCGCCTCCCGCGGCGCGAAAGCGCCGGTTTGGGGCGGGGGTGACGCATGTGAGAACCGCAACATCCCCCTGGCAAACCTCTTACGCCCTACCTACCTGCGTTGATGTGCAGCGGCTATGACGATTGGTTGGTCGGCTGCCGGGGGCGACGGTAGATTGATCCGGTGATTCGCAAAGAAGGTCCCGGCGGAGCCGGTCGGTGGGTGCTGGGCACGGGCGAGCCCATGTAACGAGCCCGGCCGGTTGGACAGATAGTTCAATTGAACATTTTTGCCTGATTTGATGTGAGAACTGAACCTGGAGACGCAGGCGCCACGCTCGGATAGGTGGAGCGCCCTCTCCGGGTGTGGTCGGGGAGCGCTTGCGTGGTGTTCCGGAAGCGAGGTTACGGTTGGACCGGCTGGATTTCGGCGGAAACGGCGAAACTGGTAGCGAACGGGCACACGCTGCGTCTGGGGTAGCACCCGAGGTGTCGGGTGCGTTCCCGTTGTCTCCCGCTCAGCTGGGCATCTGGTACGCGCAGCACGTCGACCCGCAGGTGCCGGTCACGATCGCGCAGTACGTCGACCTGCACGGTGAGCTGGATGTCGATGTGCTCGAGCGGGCCAGCATCGACGCGTCGCACGAGTTGGGTTCCGGGTTCCTGCGGATCGTCGAGCGCGATGGCGAGCCGCTGCAGTTCGTCGACCACTCGATCGCCGATTACGACAAGGTGGTGTACGTCGATCTACGCGGCGAGGCCGATCCGGCCGCCGCCGCGATGGCGTGGATGCGCGCGGAGTACAGCCGTCCGTTCGACCTGCTGAACGACCGGTTGATCAAGGTCGCGGCGCTGCAGCTGGCCGACGATCATTGGTACTGGTATTCCCGCTCGCATCACGTCGCGCTCGATGGCTTCGGCGCGATGACCTATGTGAATCGCATCGCTGAGCTCTACACCGCCTACGTCGACGGGGTCGAACCGGCTGTTTCCAAGGCGACCGACCTGCACACGCTGTATGAGCAGGAGATCGCCTATCGGGAGAGTTCCCGCTTCGCCTCCGACAAGGAGTATTGGGCGCAGCGGGTGGCGGGGCTGGAGGAAGGCACCAGCCTGACCGGCCGTTCCGCGCCGCCCGCCGCGATCAACGGCATCGCCAGCGCCGCGCTGTCGGACGAGCAGAACACCCTGCTGGACGCGGCGGTCGCGCGGCACGATTCCTCGCCCGCCGGTCTGCTGCTGGCCGGTTTCGCCGCGTATCTGGCGCAGTGGAACGGCGTCGAGGACGTCATTCTCAGCCTGCCGGTGACCGCGCGCACCACCGCGGCGATGCGCCGCTCGGGCGGCGTGTCGTCGAACATCGTGCCGCTGCGGCTGCACGTGGGCCACGACACGACGGTGTCGGAGCTGCTCAAGCAGGTGGCGGTCGAGGTGTCCGGCGCGTTGCGGCACCAGCGGTACCGGCACGAGGACATCCGCCGCGACGCGGCCGGTGACGGTGTGGTGACCACGGAGTTCTTCGGGCCGTGGGTCAACATCATGCTGTTCGGTGACGAGATCGCGCTCGGCCCGATGGTCGGGCAGCTCAGCGTGCTGTCGACCGGCAGCATCGAGGATCTCGGCGTCAACTTCTATCAATCGGTCGCGGGCACGCGTTCGCATATCGACTTCGAGACCAATCCCAACCTCTATACCGAGGACGAGGCGCGCAGCCACCACGGCCGCTTCCTGGAGTTCTTCGATCGTTTCCTGGCCGCCGAGGCGGACGCAACCGTGTGGGGCCTTCCGGTCGCCACCGTCGAGGAGCGCGAGCGGACGCTGCTGGAGTGGAACGACTCGGAGCAGGACGTTCCGCAGACCACGCTCGCGGCGCTGCTGGACGCGCAGATGTCGCGGACGCCGGACAACATCGCCCTCGACTTCGAGGGCGCGACGCTCACCTACGCGGAGTTCGACGCACGGGTCAACCGGTTGGCCCGTTTCCTGATCGCCGACGGCGTGGGCCCGGAGTCGCTGGTCGCGCTGGGCATGCGCCGCTCGCTGGAGCTGGTGATCGGCATGCACGCGGTGGTGAAGGCCGGTGGCGCGTACGTGCCGATCGATCCGGATCATCCGGCCGAGCGCACCGCCTACATCCTCGACAGCGCCGCGCCGGTGTGCGTGCTGACGCACTCGGCCGACGAGCTGGAGCTGCCGCAGGCGGTGCGGCGGGTGGAGATCGACACCCTGGACACCTCGGCGTACTCCGCCGACCCGGTGACCGACGCCGACCGCCTGGCGCCGCTGCGTCCGGACAACACCGCCTACGTCATCTACACGTCGGGTTCGACCGGCCGCCCCAAGGGCGTGGCGGTCACCCACCACGCGATCGTCAACCAGCAGCTGTGGATGCTCGACGAGTACCGGCTGACCGCGGAAGACGTGTACCTGCAGAAGACGGCGACCACGTTCGACGTGTCGCTGTGGGGTTACTTCCTGCCGCTGATGGTGGGCGCGAAGCTGGTCATCGCGTCGCCGGACGGGCACCGCGACCCGCTGTACGTGGCGGAGATGATCGCCCGGCACGGCGTCACCGTGACCGACTTCGTCCCGTCCATGCTGACGGTGTTCGTCGCACACGCTACGCAGGCCCAATGCGCGACGCTGCGGGCGGTTTTCGTGATCGGCGAGGCGTTGCCGCCGGAGACCGCGGCGGGCTTCCGCGCCATCACCGACGCGGGGCTGCACAACCTGTACGGCCCGACCGAGGCCGCGGTCTCGGTGACCTACTGGGAGGCGACGGCCGCCGACACGGTGACCGTGCCGATCGGTATCCCGGAGTGGAACGTCCAGGTCTACGTGCTGGATTCGCGGTTGCGCCCGGCCGCGATCGGCGCGCCCGGTGAGCTGTACCTGGGCGGGCGTCAGCTCGCCCGCGGCTACCGCGGCCGTCCCGACTTGACCTCGGATCGCTTCGTCGCGAACCCGCTGTCGAGCACGGGTGAGCGGATGTATCGCACTGGCGACCTGGTGCGCTGGAACGAAGCGGGCACGCTGGAATACATCGGCCGCACCGACTTCCAGGTGAAGTTCCGCGGCCAGCGCATCGAGCTGGGGGAGATCGAGACCGATCTGCTCGCCCACCCCGCGGTCAGCCAGGCCGTCGTGCTGGTGGTGGACACCGCGACCGGTCAGCAGTTGGTGGCCTACGTCGTGCCCGCTCCCGGTCACAGCGTGGAACCGGTGGAGCTGACCAGGTTCGCCGCCGAGCAGCTGCCCAGCTACATGGTGCCCGCGTCGATCATGGTGCTGGACGCCTTCCCGCTCAACACCAGCGGCAAGCTGGACCGCAAGGCGCTGCCGGAGCCGGTGTTCAGCGCCGACGCCGGCGACTTCCGCGCGCCGCGCACCCAGGCCGAGCAGATCGTGGCGGGCATCTTCGCCGACGTGCTCAGCCAGGACCGCGTCGGTATCGACGACAACTTCTTCGACCTGGGCGGCAACTCGCTGGTCGCCACCCAGGTGGTGGCGCGCATCGGCGCCGCGTTCGGCACCCAGATCGGGGTGCGCGCGCTGTTCGAGACCCCGACCGTCGCCGGTATCGCCGCGCGCGCGGAAAACGCCGCGCCCGTGGGCGAATCGCGTCCGCCGCTGGTGGCCCAGCAGCTGCCGGAGCGGGTGCCGCTGTCGCTGGCACAGCAGCGCATGTGGTTCATCAACCAGTTCGACCCGACCGTGCCGACCTACAACCTGCCGTTCGTGGTGCGGTTGCGCGGCCAGGTGGACCTGGAAGCGTTGCAGTCGGCGCTGCTGGACGTGGTCGAGCGGCAGCAGTCGCTGCGCACGATCTTCCCCGAGTCCGGCGACGGCGGCTACCAGCAGGTGCTCCCGGTCGACCAAGTCGATCTGGGCATCGAGGTGCAGCCGATCGACGAGGCCGAACTGCACGGCGCGCTGGCCGAATTCGCCGCGCGCGGCTTCGACGTCTCGACCGAGCTGCCGATCCGGGTGCGGGTCTTCGCGGTCACCGGCGGGCGTGGCAACGGCGCGGCGGACTACGCGCTGGCGTTCGTCGTGCACCACATCGCGGCCGACGGCTTCTCCTTCGGCCCGCTGGCGCGCGACGTGGCCGCCGCCTACCTGTCCCGCAGCGCGGGCGAGGCGCCGAGCTGGGCGCCGCTGCCGGTGCAGTACCAGGACTTCAGCGTGTGGCAGCGCGAGCTGCTCGGCGCGGAATCCGATCCCGCGTCCATGGCGGCGCGCGAGATCGCCTATTGGCGTAGGGCATTGGCGGGTCTGCCGGATCAGCTCGACCTGCCCGCGGACCGCCAGCGCCCGCCGGTGCAGAGCTTCCACGGCAGCCGGGTGAGTTTCGACATCGACGCCGAGTTGCACCGGCGGCTGGTCGCGCTGGCCCGCGCGCAGGGTGTCAGCCTCTTCATGGTCATGCACGCCTCGCTGGCCGTGCTGCTGGCCCGGTTGTCCGGCACCAGCGACATCGCGATCGGCACCCCGGTGGCCGGGCGCGGCGAGCAAGCGCTCGACGACCTGATCGGCATGTTCGTCAACACCCTCGTGCTGCGTTCGGAAGTGGACGGGAGCGAGTCGTTCGCCGAATTCCTCGGCCGCACCAGGGAAACCGATCTCGCCGCGTTCGCGTTCGCGGACGTGCCCTTCGAGCGGCTGGTCGAGGTGCTCAACCCGACCCGCTCGCAGGCGCGGCACCCGCTGTTCCAGGTGATGCTGTCGTTCCAGGAGATGTCGCACGCGACCCTGGAACTGCCCGGGCTCTCGGTCACCGCCGACGAGCTCGAGGTCGACATCGCCAAGTTCGACCTGCAATGGACGGTCACCGAGGAACGCGGCGCGAACGGTGAGCCCGCAGGCATGGGCGCGGTCATCTCCTTCGCCACCGACCTGTTCGACGCGCCCACCGTCGCCGAGTTCGGCCGCCGTTACCTGCGCGTGCTGGAAGCGGCCGTCGCCGCGCCGGGAACCACGGTGCGCGATATCGAGATCCTCGACGAGGCCGAGCGCGCCCGGGTGCTGACCGAGTGGAACCACACCGGGCACGACGTGCCCGCCGCCACCGTGCTCGAGCTGTTCGAAGAGCAGGTGCGGGGCAGGCCGGACGACCCGGCCGTCCTGTTCGACGGCGGCACGCGCGGCGCGGAGGAGTTCGGCGCGCCGATCGAGCTGACCTACGCCGAGTTCGCCGCGCGGGTCAACCGCTTGGCGCGCAAGCTGATCGACGCGGGCGTCGGCCCGGAGACGTTGGTCGCGGTCGGCATCCGCCGCTCGGTGGACATGCTGGTGGCGATCTACGCCACGCTGACCGCCGGTGGCGGCTACGTGCCGATCGACCCCGACCACCCGGCCGAGCGCACCGAATACGTGCTCGACAGCTCGTCTCCGGTGTGCGTGCTCACCACCACCGGCGACAATGTCACCGCCGCCGACATCCCGGTGCTGACGCTGGACACCCTGGACCTGAGCGGATTCGGCGACGAGCCCGTCACCGACGCCGAGCGCCGCGCCCCGCTGCGCGCCGCGAACACCGCCTACGTGCTCTACACCTCCGGCTCCACCGGCCGCCCCAAGGGCGTCGCGGTCAGCCACGCGTCGGTGGTCAACCAGATCGCCTGGATCACCGCCGAATACCGGATCGGACCGGCCGACGTGATCCTGCAGAAGACGCCGGTCACCTTCGACGTGTCGGTGTGGGAGCTGTTCGGCACGCTGGCCGTCGGCGCCCGCATGCTGATCGCCGCGCCGGACGGTCACCGCGATCCGATCTACCTGTCGGAGATCATCGGACGGCACCGGGTCACCATGACCTCGTTCGTGCCGTCCATGCTGTCGGTGTTCGCCGGGTCCGCCGACACCGCCGAATGCGCCTCGCTGCGCGCGGTTCTGGTCGCCGGTGAAGCGCTGCCGCCCGCGACCGTCACCGCGTTCCGGCAGTTCTCCACCGCCGCGGTGCACAACCTGTACGGCCCGACCGAGTTCACCGTGCACGCCACCGCCTGGCAGCTCAACGAGGTCGCGCCCACGTCGGTGCCGATCGGCCGCCCGGTGTGGAACGCGCAGACCTACGTGCTGGACGAGGGCCTGGCCCCGGTTCCGGTCGGTGTGCCCGGCGAGCTGTACCTCGGCGGCGTGCAGACCGCCCGCGGCTACCACGGGCGTCCCGACCTGTCCGCCGAGCGCTTCGTCGCCGACCCGTTCGGCCCGCCCGGCTCCCGCCTGTACCGCACCGGCGACCTGGTGCGCTGGGTGCGTCCGCGCGATCCGGAGGTGGGCAGCGCGGGCGTACTGGAGTACATCGGCCGCACCGACTTCCAGGTGAAGTTCCGCGGTCAGCGCATCGAGCTCGGCGAGATCGAGACCGCCCTGCTCGACCATCCGGCCGTCACCCAGGCCGTGGTGCTGGTCATGGACACCGTCGCGGGCGACCAGCTGGTCGCCTACGTGGTCACCGGCGGCGGTCCCGTCGACCTGGACAGCATCAAGAACGCGCTGCACCGCACGCTGCCCGCGTACATGGTGCCCTCGGCGATCGTAGTGCTCGAGGCGTTCCCGCTGAACGCCTCCGGCAAGCTGGACCGCAAGGCGCTGCCTGCGCCGGTGTTCGAGGTGCGCGAATTCCGCGCTCCGACCACGCCGATCGAGGAGATCGTCGCGCAGATCTTCGGTGAGGTACTCGGTATCTCCCGCGTCGGCGTGGACGACGACTTCTTCGAGCTGGGCGGCAACTCGCTGATCGCCACCCAGGTGGCCTCCCGCCTCGGCATCGCGCTGGACACCAGGGTGCCGGTGCGCATGCTGTTCGAGGCGTCCACGGTCGCGGCGCTGGCCGCGCGGGTGGAGTCGCACGCCGGGGACGGCGCGCGCAAGGCGCTGGTGGCCCGGCACCGTCCCGAGCAGGTGCCGTTGTCGCTGGCGCAGCAGCGCATGTGGTTCCTCAACCGTTTCGACACCTCCTCGGCGGTCAACAACATCCCGGTCGCGATCCGGTTGTCCGGCGATCTGGACATCGCCGCGTTGCAGGTCGCGGTCATCGACGTGATCGACCGGCACGAGTCGCTGCGGACGGTGTTCCCGGAGACCAAGACCGGCCCCGTGCAGGTGGTGCTGGACGCGGCGCAGATCGTGCCGGACCTGACCCCGGTGCGGGTGACCGAGCACAACCTGATCGATCACCTGGTCGAGCTGGCGTCGATGGCGTTCGACGTGACCAGCGAAGTGCCGCTGCACGCCCGGCTGTTCGAGATCAGCGAGACCGAGTACGTGCTGGGCATGGTGGTGCACCACATCTCGGCCGACGGCTGGTCGATGGGCCCGCTGGCCCGTGACGTGATGGTGGCCTACGCCGCGCGCACGTCGTGGGAGGCGCCCGCGTGGTCGGCGCTGCCGGTGCAGTACGCCGACTACGCGCTGTGGCAGCGCGAGGTGCTCGGCTCCGAGGACGACCCGAGTTCGCTGATCGCCAACCAGATCCGGTACTGGACGCGCGAACTGGCCGATCTGCCCGACGAATTGACGCTGCCGTCGGACCGGCCGCGCCCGGCCGTCGCCTCCTACCGCGGCGGCACCTATCCGTTCGTGATCTCCGGCGAGACCCAGCGCGCCCTGATCGAGCTGGGCCGCAGGCACAACGCGTCGCTGTTCATGGTGCTGCACAGCGCGCTGGCGGTCCTGCTCGCCCGCGCCAGCGGCACCAGCGACATCGCCATCGGCACCCCGGTCGCCGGTCGCGGTGAAGCCGCGCTGGACGACCTGATCGGCATGTTCGTCAACACCCTGGTGCTGCGCACCGAGGTGGACGGCGCGATGAGCTTCGCCGACCTGCTCGCCCGCTCCCGCGAAACCGACCTGCACGCCTTCGCGCACGCGGACGTACCGTTCGAGCGCCTGGTCGAGGTGCTCAACCCGGCGCGTTCGCAGGCGCGGCATCCGCTGTTCCAGGTGATGCTGACCTTCCAGAACACCCGGCAGGCCAGCTTGGAACTGCCCGGTCTCTCGGTCAACGGCATCGACTACGACGCCCGGCTGGCCAAGTTCGACCTGCAGCTGACCCTGTCGGAGACGCAGGACGACCACGGCGATTCGGCGGGCATGTCGGCCGAATTCTCCTACGCCCTGGATCTTTTCGACGAGCCGACGGTCGCGGCGTTCGCCCGGCGCCTGGACCGCATCCTCGCGGCCGTGACCGCCGACCCGGACGTCCCGATCGGCGACATCGACCTGCTCGCGTCCGAGGAACGCGCCAGGGTGCTGATCGATTGGAACGACACCGGACATCCGGTGGACCAGGTCGCGACGCTGGTCTCGCTGTTCGACGCGCAGGCGGCGGCGACGCCGGACGCGATCGCGCTGGACTTCGAAGGCGAGCGGCTGACCTACCGCCAGTTCCAGGAGCGGGCCAACCGCATCGCCCGCCAGCTCATCGGCGCGGGAGTGGGCCCGGAATCGCTGGTGGCGCTGGCGCTGCGGCGTTCCACCGAACTGGTCGTCGCGATGTACGCGGTGGTGCAGACCGGCGCGGCCTACGTGCCGCTGGACCCGGATCAGCCCGCCGACCGGATCAACTACATCATCGAGACCGCCCGCCCGCGGATGATCCTGTACCGCTCGGCGGACGGATTCGGCCTCGACCCGCAGCCCGCGGTGACCGCGCTGTCGGTGGAGGGCATCGAGGGCGTGCCCGGGTTCGCCGAGACCAGCGGCGCGCCGATCACGGATGCCGAGCGCACGCGCCCGCTGCGGCCGGAGAACACCGCGTACGTCATCTTCACCTCCGGTTCCACCGGACGCCCGAAGGGTGTGGCGGTCAGCCACGAAGCGATCGTGAACCGGTTGCTGTGGATGCAGCACGAGTACCCGATCGGTCGCGACGACGCGGTGTTGCAGAAGACGCCCGCCACGTTCGACGTGTCGGTGTGGGAGTTCTTCTGGCCGTTGCAGACCGGGGCCAGGCTGGTCGTGGCGCGCCCGGAGGGGCACCGCGACCCGGTGTACCTGTCCCAGATCATCGCCGAGAAGCAGATCACCACGGCGCATTTCGTGCCATCGATGCTCTCGGTCTTCGTCTCCACGCTCGGCAACGAGAACGGCGACGGACTGCCCGCGCCGCGGCTACGGCAGGTCTTCGCCTCCGGTGAGGCGCTGCCCGCGCAGACGGCGCAGCGTCTGCGCGAGCTGACCGGCGCGCGGCTGCACAACTTGTACGGCCCGACCGAGGCCGCCGTCGACGTGACCTACCACGAGGCGACCGAGGCCGACACGGTGTCGGTGCCGATCGGACGCCCGGTGTGGAACACCCGCGTCTTCGTGCTGGACAGCCGCCTGCACCCGGTCGCGCCGGGTGTCGCGGGTGAGCTGTATCTCGCGGGCGATCAGCTGGCGCTCGGCTACCTGGGCCGCTCGGACCTGACCGCCGACCGGTTCGTGGCCAACCCGTACGGCGCGCCGGGGGAGCGGATGTACCGCACCGGTGACCTGGTGGCCTGGACGCCGGACGGCGAACTGGACTACCTGGGCCGCACCGACTTCCAGGTGAAGCTGCGCGGTCTGCGTATCGAGCTGGGCGAGATCGAGGCCGCACTGCTGGCGCAGCCGGGTATCGCGCAATCGGTGGTCGTGCTGCGCTCCGACGCGCACGCGGGCGATCAGCTGGTGGGCTACCTGGTCTGCGAACCGTATGTGGCTGTGGACATCGACGAGGTGAAGTCCGCGCTGGCCGCGGCGCTGCCGGGCTACATGGTCCCGGCCGCGCTGGTCGTGCTGGACGCCTTCCCGGTGAACGCCTCCGGCAAGCTGGACCGCAGGGCGCTGCCCGCTCCGGTGTTCGAGGCCAGGGTGTTCCGCGCGCCCTCGACTCCGATCGAGGAGATCGTCGCGGAGATCTTCGCCGACCTGCTCGGCGTGCCGCGCGTCGGCGTGGACGACGACTTCTTCGAGCTCGGCGGCAACTCGCTGGTCGCCACCCAGGTGACCGCCCGCGTCAGCGCCGCGCTGAACACCGAGGTCGGCGTGCGCGTGTTGTTCGAGGCCCCGACCGTGGGCGCGCTCGCCGCGCGGATCGAGTCGCACGCGGGGAGCGGTGCGCGCCAGGCGCTGACGGCACAGGTGCGTCCCGAGCACCCGCCGCTGTCGCTGGCGCAGCAGCGCATGTGGTTCCTCAACCGCTTCGACATCGGGAGCGCAGCGACCACATCAGGCGCGGCCTCCGCCACCTACAACATCCCGGCCGCGGTGCGGCTGGAAGGCGCGCTGGATCTGGACGCGCTGCGCGGCGCGGTCGCCGACGTGGTCGGACGGCACGAGTCGTTGCGCACCATCTACCCGTCTCGCGACGGCGTGGCCTACCAGCGGGTGTTGAACGCCACCAGGGCGATTCCCGAGCTGGACGTGGTCGAGGTGGCCGAGGGGCAATTGCTCGGCGTGCTCTACGAGTTCGTCGAGCGCGGCTTCGACGTGACCGCCCAGCCGCCGGTGCGCCTGCGCGCCTACCGGCTCGCCCCGGACGACTACGTGCTGGTCGTCGTGGTGCACCACATCGCGGCCGACGGCTTCTCCATGCGTCCGCTGGTGCGCGACCTGATGACCGCTTACGTGGCGCGGACCTCGGCGGCTGAGCCGGGCTGGCCGCCGCTGGCGGTGCAGTACGTGGACTTCGCGCTGTGGCAGCGCGACACGCTCGGCTCCGAGGACGACCCGACCTCGCTGATCTCCGAGCAGCTCGACTACTGGCGCGAGACGCTGGCCGGGCTGCCCGACGAACTGCGCCTGGCCGATCGTCCGCGGCCCGCCGTCGCCTCCTACGGCGCGGGCACCTATCGGTTCCGGGTGCCGGGCGAGCTGATCGAAGACCTGAACCGGGTCGCGCAGACGCACGGCAGCACGCTGTTCATGGTGGTGCACGGCGCCTTCGCCGCGCTGCTGGCGCGGTTGAGCGGCTCCGAGGACATCGCCATCGGCATCCCGGTCGCCGGTCGTGGCGAGCAGGCGCTCGACGATCTGGTCGGCATGTTCGTCAACACCCTGGTGCTGCGCGCCGAGGTGGACACCGCCGAGCCGTTCGCCGATCTGCTCGCCCGGGTCCGCGAACGCGACCTGCAGGCGTTCGCGCACGCGGACGTGCCGTTCGAGCGGCTGGTCGAGGTGCTCAACCCGGCGCGTTCGCAGGCGCGGCACCCGCTGTTCCAGGTGATGCTGTCGTTCCAGAACCTCGGCCGCACCGCGCTGGAACTGCCCGGTCTCACCGTCTCCGAGCTGGGCATCGACCAGCCGACGGCGAAGTTCGACCTGCAGCTCACACTCAGCGAGGTCCCCGGGGCCGAGACGGCGATGGACGCCGAACTCGTCTATGCCACCGACCTGTTCGACGGCGTGTTCGCCGGGACGTTCGCCGAGCGGTTCGTGCGCGTGCTGCACGGCATCGCCGCCGATCCGTCGGTCACCGTCGGCGACATCGACCTGCTCGACGACGCCGAGCGGGCCTTGGTGATCGAGCGCTGGAACGCCACCGAATTCCCGGTCGACGCCGCGCTCACCTCGCCGGTCGGCGACGCCGCCGCGACCCTGGTCTCGCTGTTCGAGGCCCAGGTCGCGCGCACCCCGGACAGTCCAGCGGTGACGTTCGAGGGGACAAGTCCGGCCCACCCGTCGCCCGACCACCACCCCTCACCGAGTCGTGAAACGACGCTGACATATCTCGAGTTCGCCCGCCGGGTGCACCAACTGGCGCGCTGGCTCAAGGTCAACGGCGTCGGCCCGGAATCGTATGTGGCGCTGGGCATGCGCCGCTCGA